>CAZGON010000241.1:0-6555 GCA_964527085.1 uncultured Candidatus Competibacteraceae bacterium | reverse complement strand
CAAAGAAATTATGCACGTTGTGGAAAAATTTGGTAGCTACACGGTCTATTTGAGCCATTGGGTCGATGACTCAGGTTATAAAGAGGATAATATTGATGATCCTGCGCTGGTTTTGCTGGGTCTCGCTAAAGCCGGCGTCATTAGGACAACTTTAAAACCTTTTGCGCAATTTATCGATGGTCAACTTCATACGGGTTGTTTAGTGTGTGCTTGGCCAGCAAACAGTCAACCCATTGCCCAGGAAGGCTGGAAACTGGCTAGTTAAGGAAAACTAGACCTGCGCAGCATTTTGGTCTGGAGTTACAAATCGGTTTGATTTTCGTAAGAATTTTAGCTGGATAAAGGATTCATGTTTGAAACAACAACATGACAATAGATATTAAAAAAACGGCCCTATTAAAATGGGGCCGTTTTTTGTTGCCAGCAGTATTTAGCATCAATATTAGCTGTCTTTCGTTAAATCCCTCACTGTGCTAGCGCCGACAAGAGTACGCCAGCGGCCACAGCAGAGCCGATAACCCCAGCCACATTGGGTCCCATGGCGTGCATAAGGAGGAAATTATGGGGATCTTCCTTTTGACCGACACTGTGTACAACCCGCGCCGCCATGGGTACCGCGGAAACGCCGGCTGCCCCAATCAACGGATTGATGGGCTTTTTGCTTACCATATTCATAAGTTTAGCCATCAGCACACCGCTCGCTGTGGCAATCACAAAAGCCACAATGCCTAAGCCAAAGATGCCAATGGTCTGTAGCGTTAAAAAAGTCGATGCCTGAGTCTTAGCGCCGACCGAGACGCCCAACAAGATCGTTACGATATCAATCAGTGCAGACTGAGCCGTTTTTGACAAACGATCAGTCACTAGGCTTTCCCGTAGCAGATTACCAAAAAATAACATACCCAAAAGCGGCAATGCAGCCGGTGTAATAAAAGCTGTCAACAAAAACCCCAGCACGGGAAACATGATGCGGGTTCGGCGCGATACATCGGTGGGCATTTCCATCCGTATCAAGCGCTCTTTTTTAGTGGTCAGCAATTTCATGATAGGCGGCTGAATAATGGGTACCAAGGCCATGTAGCTATAGGCTGCTAACGCCACGGCTCCCAGTAACTCCGGCGCCAAAGCGGTACAGACAAAGATAGATGTCGGCCCATCGGCACCACCGATAATGCCGATGGATGCCGCCTCACCCAGATCAAAGCCGATGGCCACTGCTCCTAGCAATGCGCCAAAAATGCCGATTTGCGCGGCAGCTCCCAGCAATAGCGTGCGTGGGTTGCTGAGCATGGGTCCAAAATCGGTTAAAGCGCCTACCCCTAAAAATATCAAAGGCGGAAAGATACCAAGCCCGACACCTTGGAAAATAAAATAAAAGAAACCAGCGTTTTGAGTATACTGCGATTCCGGCGTGACGATAATGGGATATTGGTTATCCGGCGCTTGCCTTAACGCGAGAATACGCCGACCTTGGCCGACGTCAATGATGGACGGTTCTGTAATGTCGCCGTAATAGGTGAATTTTGTATGTTCATTGGCGATAATCGCTTCATCCCGCTCTGCCAACTGGCGTCCTTCCACGGCATTTTCCACGGACGTCCAATTTTGTAAGGCAGTGGAGTTGTTGGTTTTTTGTCCTTCCGTGACTTGATAGTAGTGAAGATCAGCCTCGCTCGTCGGACCATCATAGACGCCAACGCTCAGCTGACTAGTGTCATAGGGGATGTTGCCGGCGAGGATGCCAAAGCCGATAGGTACCAATAACAATGGCTCAAATTTCTTGCTGATCGCGAGATAAATGAACAGGCATCCCACCAGCATCATCACCCCGTTTCCCCATTGGAACTGACCAAAACCAGATTGGTCGAGGAAATTCAGCAGGGTTTCTTGCATGAGTTATTATTTCCGCTAGGTGGATATTCTTAGAGGCAGAACAAATCCTTCGACGAGTTATGCAAACTCGATCAGGGGTTGTCCTTGACTGACGGCATCGCCTTCCGCGACGGCAATATTCGCGATGGTTCCAGGCGCGGCTGCAACGATATTGGTTTCCATCTTCATGGCTTCTATAACGATAAGGTCCTGTCCCGTTGTCACGGAATCTCCCACTTTTACTAAAATTTTAAAGATGGTTCCTGATAACGGACTGGTAACCGCTAAATCACCGCCACTGGTGGGTTTGGCCGCGGCTGGTGCCTTGGCCGCAGCCTGTAACTGAGGTGTGGTCACGGGTTTTGACGCAGCTGGTTGCGCCATAGCGGGTGAGGTGGAGGGTGCCCCTTCGTCGTCCACAAATTCGACATCTACTTCATAGGTGACGCCGTCAAGTGTAATTCGGAGTTTCATAATTATTGCTTCTTAAACTAATGGTTTGTGTTGTTAGGATGGTTAAGTCCTGGTTGTAGAGAGTTGCAGTTCAAACCGTTTAACGGGCTGATCCTTCCGATCGTCCAACCCGTCCGACTGCTGCCCACAAAGCAGGTACGTGTTTATGGCTTACAAAAGTCACTCGCCGAATCCGCACCGGGCGTTTTAGCGCTCCAGTGGCAGCTGCTGCCAGCAACACGATAACGTGCTTATCAAGCCCTCCAAAGGCTTCATCGGGGAGCGGTGTGGGCTCAGCAGCCGGTAGCGGTTTTTTTTCCCTAAACAAAAGCCCTATCAGGGTCACTATAATCCCTGTGACAATAAGGGCAGTAAAAACAGTGCCTACACCGACAGCGGCCAATCTTAAGGCTTCTTGGAAAAGGTCTTCAGACATAATTTTCAATCCCTTAAGCTTAAAAAATACAGCAGCAACCTAGAACCTAACTGAATACCCCTAACGTTCTTTGTTCATTTGCGAGTCAAAAAACTATAAAGGAATATTGCCGTTTTTCTTGGCCGGGTGGATCTCCCGTTTAGTGTGTACAGATTCCAACGCCGAGGCAAGAAATAACCGGGTTTCCGCTGGTTCGATGACGTCATCCACTAAGCGTCGTGAAGCTGCAAAATAAGGGGTTGCAAAATGGCTGCGGTAGTGTTCAATCAGTTCTTGACGCTTAGCCTCGCGGTCTTCAGCCTCCTCGATCTCGCGCCGAAATACAATGCTGGCGGCGCCTTCCGCTCCCATCACCGCCACTTCTGCTGAAGGCCATGCCGCCACCCGGTCAGCCCCCAAATCCTTCGAACACATGGCTAAATAAGCGCCGCCATAGGCTTTGCGAACGATCACGGTGATTTTGGGCACCGTGCATTCAGAATAGGCATACAGCATTTTGGCGCCATGGCGAATAATGCCGCCGTACTCCTGATGAACACCCGGTAAGAAACCCGGTACATCCACAAAGGTTATGAGGGGAATATTAAAGGCATTACAAAAACGAATAAAACGAGCCGCTTTGTCAGCACTGTTGATATCGATGCAGCCCGCCATCACTTTTGGTTGGTTGCCGACAATACCCACCGGACGCCCCATAATACGGGCAAATCCCACTACCATATTCTGGGCATAGCCGGCATGCACTTCGAGAAAATCACTGTTATCTACTACTCGGCTAATGATGTCCTTCACATCGTGGGGCTTTTTATTATCATCAGGTACGATATGGTTCAGCACCTCATCCAACTCGATGGTGTCATCAAATAGCGCTCTAGGCGGTGTTTCTAAGTTATTGGAGGGTAAAAACGATAATAGCCGTCGACAGATGTGAATGGCGTCATGATCATCTTCCGCCACAAAATGGCAAACCCCGGAATGGCGCATATGGGCATCTGGGCCCCCCAGCTGTTCTTGGGTTAGTTCCTCCCCGGTCACTTGTTTAATCACATCGGGTCCGGTGATAAACATGCGAGCTTGACGGGTTTGGATGATGAAATCTGTCAGTGCCGGACTATATACCGCGCCACCCGCACAGGGACCACAAATTAGCGAGATTTGCGGCACTACGCCAGACATCAACGTGTTGTGATAAAAGATACGTCCATAGGCGGCTAGACTATCGATGCCTTCCTGAACTCTAGCGCCCGCGGAATCATTGAACAATACAAAGGGAGTTCCACTTTTTAAGGAACCTTTCATCATTTCCGTGATCTTATCGCAGTGAACTTCTCCTGCTGAGCCACCCGCTACTGTGAAATCATGACTAGCAACATGAATGCCTCGTCCATCTATAGTAGCCGTTCCGGTAATGACGGCCTCGCCGGGGAATGGCTTGCCCTCCATGCCAAACAAAGTGGCGCGGTGGGCAGCAAATAGCATTAGTTCGTGGAAACTGCCCGCATCGACCAAATGTTCGATGCGCTCACGAGCGGTTAATTTGCCCGCTTGATGTTGTTTGGCAATGCGTTCCGGTCCACCGCCCTCACGCATTTTTGCTTGTTTTTCCCGCAATTCGGAAATGCGGGCTTGCATGGTTTTATTAGAAATAGCCTTCACAAACCTACCTCAACCTCTGTTGGTCAAAGGTCTGACAAACGGGATGCCATTGGGATGGGAGGGTACCAACAACTTCGCCACTTTATCCTCGTAAAGAGACGTTGTAGTAACCTCCTACTGACCTGTGCTGATAATGCAGCGCAGCATTATTATCCATGTAACTATTAGGGTCAAGGGCTGTCCTTAATGAAAAAAGTCATTCTATCCCAATGGTTCGAGTCGCCTCGATTATAAAAACACAGCTAACTGCGCTTTGAATTATTGTCTTAGGAAGACTGGGTATAGGCTGCAATAACTTCTGCGGGCGCTTGAATCAGTTCGATCAAAACCCCTTCGCCGCACAGAGGCGTAGCCTCGTTACCTTTAGGATGAATAAAACAAACATCATAACCGGCCGCGCCTTTACGAACACCCCCAGGAGTAAAACGGGTTCCTTGGGCTTCAAGCCAGGCCACCGCTTTGCCAAGATCGTCGATCCAAAGACCGATGTGATTGAGAGGTGGGTCTTGAACTTTGGGTTTTTTGTCAGGGTCGATGGGCTGCATAAGATCCACTTCCACCTTAAGGGGGCCGGACCCAATCACCGCAATGTCTTCATCGACATTTTCTTTTTCGCTTTTGAATTCGCCACTCAACGAAAGACCTAAAGTATCAACCCAAAACTTGCGTAATTTGGTTTTATCGAGACCGCCGACGGCAATCTGTTGTATACCCAGGACTTGGAAAGGTCTGTCAGTCATATAAAATCCCCCACACTGATCAAATTAAAGTAGAACGTGTTAAGCAACGTTTTCAGTATAATGACAAAAGTGTACCATTAATAACAACCATACTTGTCAGTAAAGATTCCTAAACCCCAGGGCTGTCTAAGCATAAAAGCACGTTTCATTAGGTTAATGTATCTTACTGAACCACGCTTGAGTACTTCTAGAGAGCCGCTGCGGGTAGACGGATAAAAATAATGTGCACGGTAACTTAAACCGAGGATTAAGCATGACCAATAAATTTCCCTCCCCACTCCTATGAGGCATGGCGCAAAGCCACTGAGAAAGTACTCAAAGGCGCACCGTTTGAGAAAAAACTGGTTACCAAAACCTACGAACAGGTTGATCTGCAGCCGTTGTATCGGTTGGAAGATAGCAAAGACCTTCCTTACATTCATTCACTACCAGGGTTTGCTCCCTACCTACGGGGTACCGTACCCGCAGGTCATGTGGCCAAGCCTTGGGAAGTTTGTCAAGAATTGCCCTACGCGACGCCTGCGGCTTTTAACGAAGCCTTGCGCTCTGATCTAGAGCGGGGTCAGACGGCTATCAACCTTACCCTCGACGAAGCCACTCGCGCTGGTCTAGATGCCGATCAAGCTCCTGCGGATATGGTGGGTCAAGGTGGCGTATCCCTGTCCAGCGTTGATGATCTCGCCCAGGCCCTAGAAGGCGTCGATTTACAACAAGTGCCGTTTTTCATCCAAGCCAGCACCAGCGCAGTGCCTCTGACGGCTCTATTTATGGCGCTACTCAAGCAGCAGGGAAAAGCCTTAGACAAATTGCACGGCTGTATTGGTATGGACCCATTAGGAGAGCTGGTCCGTTCTGGAACACTGCCACGACCTTTGCCACGCGCTTATGATGGTATGGCAACCTTGACCCGTTGGGCTAGCACCCGTGCGCCAATGGTACAGACCATCGCCGTACAAGGACATCCCTACCACGATGGTGGCGCCAGCGCTACGCAAGAACTGGCCTTTGCTCTGGCCTCTGGCGTGGAATATTTGCGGGAAATGCAGGTCCGGGGGCTGGCTATTGACGAAGTGGCTCCCCGTATGCGCTTTGCCTTTTCCATTGGATCACACTTTTTTATGGAGATTGCGCGATTGCGCGCCGCCCGGGTGCTGTGGGCGCGGATCGTAAAAGCCTTTGGTGGCAATGAACAGTCGCAAAAGATGATTATTCACGGCCGTACTTCAGCTTACGACAAAACGGTTTGTGATCCTTATGTGAATATGTTGCGTACCACCACTGAAGCCTTTGCCGGTGTCGTGGGTGGTTGTGATAGCTTACATGTCAGCCCGTTCGACCAGGTGGTTCGACCGCCGGACAGATTTTCCCGGCGCATTGCTCGTAATACCCATACCATTC
>CAZGON010000240.1:0-6582 GCA_964527085.1 uncultured Candidatus Competibacteraceae bacterium | reverse complement strand
TGGCGCTATTTATCCAGATGTCGAGGGGACCGAGCGTTTCCTCGATGGTTTGCGCCGCCGCTTCTAGGGCGCCGTCTTCGCTCACATCACAGGGCAAAACCAGCGCCTTACCGCCCACAGATTCAACTTCAGCTTTGACCTCTTCGAGGGCGGCTTTATTACGAGCGATAAGACCGATGGCTGCGCCTTGTTTGGCAAATGCTAAAGCGGTGGCGCGGCCTATTCCGCCTGATGCACCTGTAATGGCGATGATTTTCATGTTTATCCTCTTTGTTGTAAAAAACCCTTGGGACCTATGCCCAATCAGGACTCGACCAGCTTCGTGAAAAAAGTGTCGACGGCCTGAAAGGTCGCCGTCAAGCCTCTTGGGAAGTATTTACGGCGTCCTTTGGAACGAGCAGCAATAATCCTGTGATATTAAATTGTGTAAAAAATTCCTATCACCAGCTCATAAGCCATTTGCCCCATAACCGTGATAATCGGTGTTTGAATATCGTAATGCAAACCGAACGGGCCTGCAGGCTTCAGCCGCCGCAGCGGTGATGGGTTATTTACTTGATATTGCGTAATATAGAGAAGCTAAAACCAGATTGTGCGATGGAGAAATACTCATGAAACCTTCAGAAGCTTTACAAATCCACCGCGCCGCAATTCGTAATATTGTAGAAACACACCGTGCCCGCAATGCACGAGTTTTTGGTTCTGTTGCGTATGGTAATGATACCGATGACAGTGATCTTGACATCCTCATCGATCCTACACCGGAAACAACACTATTTGATATTGGAGCAATTCGACACGAGCTTCGAAGCCTACTCGGGGTATCTGTAGATGTACTGACACCGAAGGCGCTACCCGAGAAATTCCGTACCACGGTGCTTGCAGAGGCGGTGCTAGTATGAGCCGCGACTCCCAACGGTTGTCTGATTACTTGGAACATATTCTGCGAGCTATAGAAAGGATCAATTGTTACACCCAGGAAATGAATGAAGCCGCGTTTCTACAAAACGAGATGGCGCAAGACGCAGTGATTCGTAATTTTGAAATCATTGGAGAGGCAAGCCACAAAATCGAGTCTCACTTTTCTGAGTTTGCGGCGGCTCACCCAGAATTACCCTTGGCATCCGCCTACCAAATGCGTAATGCGGTAGCGCATGGTTATTTCCAAGTAGATTTGGAAATTGTATGGAAAACTATCCAAAACGATCTCCATGAACTGTCCACAAAGGTACGGAAGGTCCTTGAGATAGAAGTAAAAACGGCGCGGCAATCACCAACCAGGCTGTAATCCCTCAGAGGCGCATAAGTCAAGACACTGTACGCTTTTTCCAGGTTGTGAGTGCGCCGATAAGGCTGCCGAGGGCGAGTCCAATTCCGTCGCCTTTGCCATTCGCCAGGCCAAAGAATATATTAACCATCATGGCACGTCCTTTAGTGGCTATGGCCACTGTGTGCGCCGGAATGACTCTCGCTTTGCCCCTGCATCACCGCCTTCACCGCTACGCCGTGATAAAAAACTAACTCGCCACCCTTATAGCCAGTAATCGCCAATACAAAAAACGCTGCCGTCATGATCAGACCGAACAGCCAGCCGGGGCGCGTGCTTTTTTTCCACGTCACCACTGACCAAATCGCCAGGATGGCATAAAGCGAGGCGGTGGCGATGGCCCAATCGCGGTGATCGTGAATATGGTGGTGCACCTCTTCGCTGACACTGACGTTATACATGGCGACAAAACCAGCAATCACGGTGGCGATAGTAATCAATACGCCTGTCCAAAGAAGTGTACGCCCAGTGATGTAAGCCGCAACGCCCCAGCCGTGATTTTTTCCGGCAACCCCCGCCAGCATAAATAGAGGGGCTAGCAGTAGCAGCGCAAAGGTGAAATGCACCAAGATGGGGTGCCAATGGGCAGGCTCAATTATCATGTCTGTTTTACCTCTAATTTTCCTTAAGCTGTGGATTTAAACCTTAGAAAATCAGCCGCACCCCGACGACAACGGCGGTTTTACTGGTATCGCCGCCGTCTTCCTGGATCAAATCCGCGGTGTCAAACAGTGACCGTTCCCAACTGACGCCGATATAAGGGGCAAATTCCCGAGTGATTTGGTAATTGAGCCGAGCGCCTAGGGTAAATCCGTTGATCCCCGAGGCGATGTTGTAGTCTTCCACATCCTGCAGCGCGATATCGGTTTCAAAACGGGGAATCAGTTGGGAATGTTGACTCAATCGAAAACTATATTCCGCTTCTATAAGGGCGGAAATATCGCCTTCATCGCTGATATAGGAGGCGGCATCCACTTCAAATTGAAAGGGCGTCATGCCTTGCACGCTGAACACAGCGAAATCACGATCATCTTTATTGTTGATAAAATCATGGCGATAACCGCCTTGAAGCGTCCAAAAGGAGGCAATGGTATAACCGTACAGGAGCTCGTTGCGGGACTCTACAAAATCCCCCTCACTGGTATTGTATTCACCCTCGGTTTCAAGGAAGAGTTTATGGTAGTCGTTGCCGACCCAGCCGGTGGCATCCCACAGCAAAACATCTGCGTTCTTTTGAAAACGCTCTTCTAACCGGTCCACATAGAGAAAGGCAAAGATTTCATTGTCATGAACTGGTTGAACGCCGAAATTCGTTGGTGTGTCGCCGGGTTCATCGATGGCGTATTTTTGAATACCCTCGCTGACTTCTAGGTTTGTTTCCATATCCACATAGTCGGCTGGATAACCCCGCTCATAGGGTTCCACCTGGTTGGGATCGTCGGGTACATGATGTTGCGGATGCTGCGCCCAAGCTGGTTCGGCTAGCAGCAGAGGGAGGGCAAGTACACTAAAAATAGCTTGTTTCATAATGACCTCCGCTAGGCGACCCGAACGACTTGGAACATACCCGCTTCCATGTGATAAAGCAGATGGCAGTGAAACGCCCAATCGCCTTTCTCAATGGGAGTAATCAAAGCGGAGAGCTTCTCCCCCGGTTTCACTAAGACGGTATGCTTGAAAGGGATTTCGTCATGGTCATAGCCATTCTCCAGCTGCATCCACATACCATGGAGGTGGATGGGATGCTCCATCATGGTGTGATTGACCAAAAACAGGCGCAGCCGCTCGTTATGGCGGAAAAAATACGGACCCGGCTGATCGGAGAATTTTTTTCCGTCAAAGGAGAACATATAGCGCTCCATATTGGCAGTGATGTTGATAGTCATCTCCCGCTCCACCCGGGGCGAATAGGGCTGCGGTTCCGCATTTTTGAGATCAGCGTAGGTGAGCACCCGCCAGCCGTCATCGCCGAGACCGATGCCCGGCTCATCAAGGCGGTACTGGGGATTGGTAATTACCATAGCCACTTCTGGATCACCCTCCTGTGGCTGGAAGGGTGTTGGACCGTTGGGCCCAGGTACGTCCGGGTCTTGCCGTGGTTTGGGGCTATTGTCCTGTTTCATGTTCATCATGTTGGAATGATCCATGCCGCCGAACAGCATGTCGTCCATCATGCCCATACCGATAGCTTCTAAATCCCGCACCGGACGCGGGCGTAGCGGCGGCACGGGGGCTGCCATATTGGGCTCTGGCGCTAAGGTGCCCCGGGCATAGCCGCTACGGTTCAGTGCTTCGGCAAAAATGGTAAACGCCTGCTCCTGCCGTGGATACACCAATACATCATAGGTTTCCGCCACGCCGATACGAAATTCGTGCACCAATACCGGATGGACTGCCTTGCCGTCGGCCATGACTACCTCCATATCTAAGCCCGGAATGCGCACATCCATGATGCTCATGGCCGAAGCGTTGATAACACGCAAACGTACCGTCTCGCCGGGATTAAAAAGACCCGTCCAATTCATATCTGGTGAGTTGCCGTTTAGCAAATAGGTATAGGTAGCGTCAGTCACATCCAACAGGTCCACCGGACTCATGCGCATCTTATCCCAGGCGAGCCAATCCTTCAGGGCGGGCATGGCGCCCTTTTCTTCCATGTTGTCGAACAGATCAAAAATGGTGCGCTTTTGGAAATTGTAATAACCTTCAATTTTATGCAGATTACGGAAGATAGCTTCCGGATGTTCAAAGGACCAATCCGACAATACGATTACATGCTCTCGATCAAAATAAAACGGTTCGCCGTCTATTGGATCAATGATCAACGGACCATAGGTGCCGGTCTGTTCCTGAAAGGCGGAATGGCTGTGATACCAATAAGTGCCTGCTTGCTTCACCGGATAGTGATATTCGTAGGTTTCACCGGGCTGAATGCCGTCGAAATTCACGCCCGGTACGCCATCCATCCGAAATGGCACAAGAATGCCATGCCAGTGAATGGAAGCATGCTGGGTATCCATCAACCTGTTGGTGACATTGAGGCGGACTTGTTCGCCTTCCCGCAGCCGCACCAGCGGACCCGGCACTGTGCCGTTAATGCCGGTGGAGGTGGCTTTGCGCCCATCAATAGTGATCGGTGAGTAGTCGATGGTGAGATCGTAACGGTTGTCAGCCGCATAACTGCCTAAACCCGTCGTGGCGGTTCGCGCCCACGCTGGCAGAGGCAGGGCTGCGTTGATTCCGGTGACAAATACGCCTGCTCCCGCCGCCTGTAAAAAACGGCGGCGGGATAAAGCAGGGGGAGTAAGGGGTGTTTTTGTAGGGATTGTGGTGGTCATTACACCTCCTTTTATCTTAAATAACTAACAAGAATAGGACTTAAAAAAAAATCAAATGAAAGATCACCGAAGGATTTGAAGCAGATAATTTTGCAGTATCAATACACTGTTAATTCGTAGTTCAGGGAAAAATTCGGATTAAAAACCCCCACCCTGGGGTATAGCGATTGAGTGGGGTAGAGTATTAATATTGCTGATCTTCAAGGCGATTTTAGCCATTAAACCTTGAAGGTTTTGCCTCTACCGGCTTGCGTGGCTTATCCGAGCCGGCGGGTGCAGCAGACACCCAATTTGTGCCGCGGTCATTGAATCTCTCGGTAGACGCGTCTGCCGGTGGCTTGGATTCGGCAGAACCCGTCGGTGCAGCCCTAACCCAATTAATACCTCGGTCTTTAAACCGTTCCACAGCCACAGAAGTATTTTTTGAAGACAATTTGGATGACAGGCGGGCAAAGAATGAACGTATTTTTTTCATTAATACCTCTGTAACGTTGTTTGAAAATCAAATAAAAAAAGTTTATTGGTTTACCAAAAAACTTGCTTTGCAAGATTGTGTTTAGTGATTTGTATGGGTTTTTAGCATAAGGTGTGCCAATTTAAAATAAGGTATTAAATCCATGAATCATTTTTAGTCTGGTATTTAGTGACAGTGGTTAATTTTAATTAAAAACTTCATCTTTTAACGATTCATTCAAACCATCATTTAACAAAACGTTTAATGGTTTTTTTAAAGTGCTAGACAATTATTAATTACTCAGCTTTATTTTGAATAAGAAATATTAAAAACCCTTTTTTAATGAGGTGTGATAATGCATAAAACCCTTCTACTCGTTTTGCTATTGTTCGTATCCCTATCAAAAACCGTAGTGTCGCAACCGCAATCGGGCTATTACCATGGCCCAGGCATGATGTGGGGCGGTGGTTGGTTTGGTATGTTGATTGGGCTGCTGCTAATGGGTTTGCTCATCGCTGGTATCGTCTACCTTATTATGGCCGCTGTCACTAAGTCCCGAGGCAAACATTCTCAATCTTCTCAAATAGGGTCGGAGTCAAACTCAAAAACGGCTATGGATATTCTCATGGAACGCTTTGCTCGGGGCGAGATCGACGAAAAGGAGTTTGAAGAGCGGCGGCGGCGACTCAAAGAGAAGTAATTTAGGGATTAATGACAATAGAGTATTCTGTAATTGCCTCAGATTACAAATAGTTAAGCAGCTACTCGCCAACTTTCCTCAATGCTTCATCCACCACCTTCCTTGAGAGGTAGAGTCCGGCAGTCATCATGTCCTCAATAACAGTTCTAGCTTTCGGAATCAGGTCACGCTGCTTAGCAATCAAGACAATCCCCAGTGTTCCACGAAGGGCAATGTTTAGACTGGCGGCACACTTCCTACCTGCTAGGTCATCAACAATGGCTTCAGTACCGGGGTGTTCGTTCGCCAACGCGATTACACTTGATTCCCCAGCACCCAAACGCCATGCAGTGATAGTGGTTGGAATATTGGCAACTGGTTTGATAATCAACCATTCGGTTTGATCAATCGCTTTAGCTGTGATGTCATGTTGCCCGCGACGCAAAATCTCTGTCGCTACAGGCTCCGGTACCCAGATTTTTTCTGCAAGGGCTTGCAACAAATTTGAATGATGACTTCGTGACAGAAAAATCAATGGTGAGGCGTTGATAATCGCTTTATCAGCCACGGGCAAGCTCGTTATCCAAATCCTCAAAATCCACTACAAACGAATCTTTGCGCATATCTGCCAAGGCCAGCAAAAAATCTGTACGATCCATACCCGCAATCTTAGCGGCCCACTCTTGAGAGATACGGCCTTGTTGATACCAACAAACAGCAGCGGCCAGACGTAACTCAGTGAGGTAAGCCCCCGGCTCTGCCGGGGGACTCACCGAGGTTTGAC
>CAZGON010000239.1:0-6587 GCA_964527085.1 uncultured Candidatus Competibacteraceae bacterium | reverse complement strand
ACCTGCCGCCGAGGAGCGCTAGCGACACAGGCGGTCAGGTTGATTTGGTTGTTAGAAGTCTTCATCTTCTGCGAATACCTTCTGAGCTAAATCAAAGATCTCAGTATCAATCACAAAAGCCTCCCGCATTCCGTCCGCCGTCATAGTGGAATATAAAATCTCCCTTTGCATTAGGGATTCTACCCCTGACTCTGATACACCCAACCGATTCGCACGAGACCAAGACAAAACGCTACCACCAGCTTCCACAAAAGCTCTTATCACTTTCTTTTCTTCTGCGCTGAATCTGTCAAATAACTCCTGAACTTTCTGTCGTTCAACATGTGATTGTTTTTTATTACTGTACACTTGATTCAAAGTTGAGGCGATAACCCTGATGATTGGAAATATAATCACTACAGAGAATGCCCCTATCACCTAATCGTTTGTAACCAAGTAGATGGTTAGACCGATAATGCCGGACACCGAGGTTGCAATGCTGCGACCAAAATCGCTTTCGGTATATATCCTTTCTGTCCAGCCGCCTATATTCATGTTCCTTTAACTTCTAACGCCCCAAATAACCTGCCGGCTTTGAAGCGTCAGCAAGAAAGCCGGTCCGGTTGAAGCGGTTGTTATAAAGTGTTTTTCTTCTTTTTTCTCATAATGGTAATGAGAAATACAAACACTACTGCAATAATGTTGAACACCGGTGTTACTGCAAAAACAATTACGGCTAATGCTGGGACACCTTCACCCCAGACCAAGAAAACTACAGACAAGATTGGTGTAAAAGACAAAACAAAAGAAAGTTTTGACAATCCAATGAGCCGCTTCCTCCGTTGCCAAACAGCTAAAAACCACCATATCGGCGGCAATACGATCATCCCGATCAGAGCTGTTCCAATAATTACTGCCAGTGGATATGCTGAAGCCAAGTTCCCGCCTTGGGTAATTTATAACGCCCCGCTTAACCGGCCGGGCGCGAAGCAACGCGTCCGGTTGAGCGCTGGGTTAGGGCGCCACGGTTGAACGGAAGCAACCTCTTTAAACCTTGGGTGAATACTCAAGAAGACTCTTCACATCGCTATCCTCACTGGCATGGCAGTGAGTGAAACACCACCACCTTAACATGCGTTGAGCCTAGGTTTGTCATTACTTACTTACCATACCGGTGTCTTTTTCAAGTGCTTTTCTATGTTCGATACGCCCCTTTTCTCACTCGTTCATAGGGGTCGCTACTGCTCTCATGGCATCACCTCGCCAGGCGAGGGTTTTATTGTTGTCTTGGCGTTGGTGAAGAAGGTTAATGGGCATCGGACAGTTCCCTTTTTGGCCCTAACGACAAGCTAACCCGCCGGGAGCGCAGCGAGCGGTCGGGTTGAGCGCTGGGTTAGGTAATTTTTACCTATTGGCAAAACAAACAACATATTCTCTAACAGGCCAAAAATTTTTATCTTCTTTTGAAGTTACTTCTGCATTACAAAGTGGTACATATCCCGTTTTTCTACCTTCTTTTACTTTTATTATTATTCCGTAGCTTTCATCTTCATCTTCGATTGATACCACTTTCATTACATGACCAAGACTAAAAGGTTCGTTTTTATTCGACAAAAAAGGCTCTCTATCTAAATCTTCTTTCCTTTCGACCTCAAAAGGAAAAGACAAATTTTTCGATAGCCAATCTTTCCAATTTCTGTTTTTCCATTCCACATACTTTTTATCCCACAACTCGTCATTAACTTCATCCCATGAGAAATCGTAGGCATCATTATTTGCCATTCTTTGTTCCTGGAATTACCTAACGATAAGCTAACCCGCCGGGCGCGAAGCGAGCGGTCGGGTTGAGCGCCTTGTTAGGCGCTTTCGTGTTTTTCTTCAGCTAATTCTTGATGTGAATCTGACTCTATTTCTCTTATCGCATCCCAATCAATCGCTGCCACCCACATACTTTCTTTAGAAGAATATTGCACTTGACCTTTAACTTCTAACTCTTCGCTATAAAGTATCAGTTCTAATCCCTCCTGTAGTTTGATTTGCTGGCGCGATAGATCTCGAACAGTGCCCACACAATTCAACCGCAGTCGACCTTGCGGGTCTGCATTGTGAAAATCTATATACACTCTTAGCTTATTCATAACTTTCTCCACGACTCATGTGCCCCGCGCTGGATTTATTAGAGTGGGCATCAGAAGACGACTTGCCTGTTCAGGAGTGAGTCCAGTCAACGTTGCATGGTAAGGGCTTCTACCCGTGGTGCGGATCACGTCGCCTCCCGCTTCTCGGACTGCACCGACAGTCGTTACGCCTACTTGGCCGTGGGGAATCAGCTTTGCCAAGTCTGCCACCGCTAAACCGGCGGCACTCTCTACTGATACGCCAGTGATGCCGCTAGGATGGGTACCTATGCCCCGCTCAATATCTTCGGAGCGGTTACGCCCGCCCCGAATCACTAATGCCTCATCGGGTATCCTCTCTGGCAAGTATTATCACCTCAGCACATCGATGTATCTGAAAGCTTAACAGAAACCAGCGGCATTCGCGCCTAACGCTCCAAATAACCTGCCGCCGAGGAGCGCTAGCGACACTGGCGGTCAGGTTGATTTGGTTGTTAGCCATCCGCTGATGTGTCTCAACATTCAGCGTCCAAAACACAAAAAAGCGACCACTAAATGCTGCTATAGAACTATAGCTGATGATATAGACTTACTACTTCGTAGTCATAAGATTTATTCTTCATTCAGCTTGATCACCGTGCCGTCCTCGCGAATGATCTCGAAAGCGTAAAGTTCAGGACGAAAATATGCCGCAAGATCATCATCGACAAAACCGCGTACCGTGAGTTTTTCACCGGTCGGAAAAGATACTCTGTTTTTCCAGCCAATATATACTCTAACGCTTCCCGTTTCATCCTGTATGCGAAATTCATCTTCATCAAGAATGCGAGTGACTTCTCCTTTAACAGTGGCGGACATACCACGCTCAAGGTTATCAATGGAAGTAACCTCTTCAGCAAAAGCTACAGGTATGATAAATATTATCGATAAAAAAATACTGAAAACATGACTCACGACTAAATCTCTTAGTGTTGGTTAATGTATTTAAAGGCTAACGACAAGCTAACCGGCGCGGCGCGAAGCAACGCGTCCGGTTGAGCGCTGGGTTAGGCTTCGTTATACTCAATCAATTCCCACGACGCAAGACGCATATTTCCGGCAAGCTCTTGAGCTGTCTCTACCATTTTTCTGTACTTTTCAATGTCATCTAGTTCAGTCCAATTCACTGCCACTGTAGCTGGCAGTCTCTTGATTATTATGCTATCAAATGGACAGTGCGGTGGCTCCGGTATTAACCCTAAGCACCATAGATACTTTAGATGAAGGTTGAAAGCTTTTTGGGCACTGCCAATCCTGAAGCGCCCATTTGCGAGGCATGGGGCATGCTTATAACTCAACTCATTAGAAAGAAGCTCAATGCTACAAATATGCTCCTTTTCTGAGACAGGTTTGTGATATTTCTCTGAAAGTGTCTCAAGCATCTTCCTTAGGTCATCCTTGAACTCCCTTTTTGCTTTATCAGTAGCTTTCTGTTCATAGGTGAGAGAACGTTGAAGAGTCGCCCGAATCACTAGGCTAAAGAATGCGTCTGAGAAAAATGCCGTCTTGTGAGTTTCCATAAGGGGATTGTTTCAGAAGCCTAACGTCCCAAATAACCTGCCGCCGAGGAGCGGTAGCGACACAGGCGGTCAGGTTGAAGCGGTTGTTAGACGCGTTGTTTTCTCTTTGCTTTAATATCTGATGTGATCTGCTCGAGCGTTAAATCATCAAGCCACTGCTTTCGTTCTTTGGTGTAATCACCTGAACCATGACTGAATTGGCTTAGAAATCGAAGCGCGTCAGCTATACCCATTTCACGAACCAATATCTCTGTCGCTTGCTGATTAATCTCTAACAAGGGACGCATTTCTATACTCATGGTGCTACCTCTGCGACTAATTGGAGGGGTGACACAACCTCTGTACCGAGTTTATCTAATTTTCTGCTCTTTTTGAGCAGTCTGTCGTCACAGGTGCAGAAATAATCCACTTTCTTGCAAGACGCTGATGCTAAATGCAACGCATCTAAAGGCTTAATACCGGCTTTAATGAAACCGGCGGCTTGGCTTTCAATAGCTTCGTCAAGCTCAATAACATCCCTTGCTAACGTCAATATTTTTGCAGCTTGCAACTTTCGGTATGGGTTGGAAATTCGGTTAATTTCAAAAGCTAGCGTCTCCGATGAGAATAATTCTAAGGCACCGGCTTCCACTAAGCGTAGGATTGTCAGTATGGCTTCTGCTTCGATGTTGATACGTGGCTGTGATCGATCATCGAGTGGCCGCTGGAGGCTACAGGCATCGAGGTAAATTTTCATGCACCGACTTTAATCCGCCAACACACTAAGAGCAAGCAGCATCAAATCGTCTAACGCTCCAAATAACCTGCCGCCGAGGAGCGCTAGCGACACAGGCGGTCAGGTTGATTTGGTTGTTAGCCATTCGTTTTTGGCACATACGTCAACTGTACCAGCCCACTTTTATAAGATCGCAATGCGTTGAGTTCAAGGTGCTCCTCTAAGCCTGGGTTATCAAAGAAAGGTATACCGCTGCCTAGAACCATGGGAACAATAGAAATGATATACGCTGTTATCAGTCCCTCTGCTTGAAACGCTGCCGCGAGCTTGCCACCCCCCACCAACCATAAATGATTTAATCCTTGGTTGTGTGCTGTTTCAACAATGACCATCGGTGCAGCAGCTGTTATCATCACCAAAGCTGGTTTTGACTCAAGACAATGGTGTGTCCAAACCCAGCACGGCTTATCCCCGTAAGGCCACTGCCCGAAACGTTGAATTTGCTCAAAGGTAGTGCGGCCCATCAGCAAACCATCAATGGATTAAAAGAACTCGGCGTAACCGTAGTCTTCTTCAGCCATGTCAACACAAGACAACCAGTCGATACGGCCATCGGATTTGGCAATAAAACCATCGAGGCTTACGGCAACGTAGTAGCTTATCCTAGGCATTTTTCTAAAGGGCTAACGACAAGCTAACCCGCCGGGCGCGAAGCGAACGGTCGGGTTGAGCGCCGGGTTAGGTGCGTGATTTCCAATAACCGGGCTGCTGCCTGAGATGCATGACCGCGATGACTTCTATGCGATCACTACCAACGCGATAGATTACACCATAAGGAAAGCGAGGTATCCGACATTTCCTCACGTCCCTTTCGAGGCGACGATAGATGGATGGGTTTCTTCTTATGCGAGAGATTGTGTCATTCAACGCTTCCAAAAACCGCACCTCTAGATTAGGCTGTTGCGCTTTGTAAAAGGCAGCCGCCTTGTCAGCCTCTGCAAATGCCTCTGGATGAAACCAACAAGGCGTCATGAATACTTTTTCTGAAGCTGAGCGAGGGCGTCATCTGCTGACAGGGGTTGCACTTTTCCGTCATCCATTTCACGGCAGCGTTTTTGAACTTCCTCCATCCATTCATCTGAAATGAGAAAGTCTTCTTCATAGTCTAGGCTTTCCAGAAGTATTTCTGCTATAGACGCCCTTGCAGAAGAAGGGAACTTGAGGACTTTTTCGGTGATTTCTTCAATCTCAGATTTCATAGCAAAACCTCGTACAGTCATTGTCATGAGTATAATATGTTTCAGTCCTCATCGCACCTAACATTAAAGCTAACCGGCGCGGCGCGAAGCAACGCGTCCGGTTGAGCGCCTTGTTCGACGGCGGATGGCTGCATACTACTAAAATCGGCGGATAGGAAGCAGCCGAACACGAGATGACACCAGGTCAACAGTAACAATTGCCCCGCTTTGAATCGAAGGTGCTTGGCTATTCAACACTGATACGACTTGCGGGCCTACAACATCCGGTAACACGTCCTGTGAACGAAGTTGGATGACGCTCGGACCGCTGGCTCCTGTGAGTGCTAATAGAGTCGTAAAGTCAAGATCGTGGGTGAATACGATGTATTCGTTTTCCAGGGCCCATGCCATGATTTCAGCGTCGCTCGCTCGGCCATCTCCGACGCTAGACCAATGAACCGCCTCGATGCTGTGCTGAGACAGAAACTTCACCCAGCTCGGTGGAAGGTTCATGTCGAGAACAATTTTCACGGTAGTGGGACTTCAGCTTCCTCGCTTCGCCAGGCCGCATATGAAAGGCAAGCTTGAATGTCCGCTCGCTCCAAGTAGGGATACTCTGAGAGTATCTCCTCGGGGCTCCTACCGGCAGCGAGAAGTCCCACCACAGTGCCTACAGTCACCCGTAGGCCGCGGATACAAGGTTTTCCGCCCATCACTTTAGGGTCAAAAGTTATTCGAGGCTGTTTGTCCATTGCGGTATTATCTCAGAAGTCTGAATCTGATGGGAGTATTGGGAGAGCCGTCGAACGATAAGCTAACCCGCTGGGCGCGAAGCGCACGGTCGGGTTGAGCGCCGGGTTAGACTTATACACTTGAAATACCCACTAAATAGTCGAAGTTTCCTTCTCCACAGTTTTGCTTCAATAGACCTCTTGCAAAAGTAGGCATTTGCCCCCAGGTATGGGGTTATGAGATATGA
>CAZGON010000238.1:0-6593 GCA_964527085.1 uncultured Candidatus Competibacteraceae bacterium | reverse complement strand
CTTTGAGGGGCTCACCCAATAAGCCTCCGGCTTTGCCGGAGGTCATTTAACTCCTTGTCCAATTCATCAGGGTTACAATGCAGAACCGAATAAATTTTTTCCGGAAGTTCTATACTTACTTGGGTCATTATCTCTACCTGTAATTCTTGGAGCTTGCTTGCTGTGATGGGAAGACTTTGTGAGGTCAGCGTCTCGAGGTAAGCCTCGGTGCTGATTTTAATATTCTTCGCCGCGATAGCGGCATTGAACAATAATAATCACATCGCCTGTCAGTTTATAAATCAAACGCTGCTCGCGATCAATCCGGCTCGATCAGTGCGCGGAGGGCATAGGAATGAAACCGTAATGTGCGCTAGTATTTTAACTTCTGTATGTTCAATTAGCGGCGGGTCAAGGGATGCCCCCATTGGCTGTTTAAGGAAGCTACTTCTATTTGCCAACCGTTAGGCTGTGTTTATCCAACTGCGGGACCGTACTATCCCTGCCACCGACCAGAACGCAATCAAAGCAATCATCATATCGCCGAAGGTGGCCTGTGAGCAGATTTTTACGCCTTTCCAGTGGAATACCGTTTGGATGTTTGCAAAGAAAGGCATTTGCCACATTTCCCACACAAAGTTCAGCAAAAAAGCGAAAATCGCCTCGTTGACTTCAGGCAATTCCAGCCATCCATGAGTGTTTGTTGAATCCTGTCTGATCATGTGGTTTGTGGTTGGATCTTTATTGAGAAAATATGCTTTTGATCACGCAGTTGGTATGGATAGCGCGTTAAACAAATGCACAACCAACGCTAGAATATCTGCTCGAGTCCAGTATAAACAGGTTGGCCATGAGGCCCTTGATTCATGGTTATAAAGTTGTATTTGCTTTGTAAAAATTACACGATATTTTTGTAAACCTGACAGAGCCAATAAAGAAAAGTCGATGTCGTTTCCTGGCCAAATTCATGTCTGTAGATTTTGCTTGTCCCTTCGTTATGATGAGTTTGATGCAACTCTATGGATAAAAAGCCGCTCGCCTGCAAATACAATGACAAGTCCTATCAAAGAGGCATAGATCACCAGCATATCGGATTGGGCTTTTACTACCAGTAAGGCTCCTAGGACCACTACATCCATCACCATAGCCGTGATCAAAATAAAGCTATTGGCCTCAATCTCTTTGCGTAAGTGACGGAAAATCCCCCAATGTATGGCGATATCCATGACGATGTAGAAAATAGCCCCAAGGGAGGCGATCCGGCTGAGATCAAAGAAGACCGTCAACAGCATGGCAATCACGATGGTGTAAACGAGGGTGTGTTTTTGAATGCTTCCCGGCATACCAAAGTGGCTGTGGGGTACTAACTTCATATCCGTCAACATGGCCAACATGCGGGATACGGCAAAGACGCTAGCAATTACGCCGGAAATGGTGGCGACAATGGCAAACCCCACTGTGAACCATAGACCATACTGACCAAAAGCCGGTCGGGCGGCTTCTGCAAGGGCATAATCTTTGGCTTTAATGATCTCGTCGATGGTGAGGTTGCCGCCCACGGCAAAGGTAACCATCATGTACAAAACTAAACAAAGGGCGATGGAAATGATAATGGCTCGACCGACATTCTTATGGGGATCGACGATTTCACCGCCGCTATTGGTGATGGTGGTAAACCCTTTATAAGCTAGGATGGCCAGCGCCACTGCGCCAAGAAATCCGCCTGCGCTGGTGTCCGTAGGGTCGATGGAGACGCTTTTAAAGGAAAAACCTGAAACCCATAAACCGCCAATGGCCAATACTGCGATACCGCCGATTTTGATAAAGGCCATAAAAAATGAAAAGGTTTCGATAAAGCGGTTGCTTAGAATATTCACAAAAAAGGCGAAAATCAGCAGCCCCACGCCCAGCACTGGCACGAGCCAGCTATCCTTGCCTACATCAAAAAGTTGTAGGGTATAAGTACCGAAGGTTCGCGCTACCAGGCTTTCATTGATGACCATGGAAAAGTACATGAGCAACGCACAAGCGCCGGTCATCATGGTTTTGCCGTAGGCTTTCTTTAGAAACATAGCGATGCCGCCGGCAGAAGGATAGGCATTAGCAAGTTTCACATAAGAATAGGCGCTAAAGGAGGCAACGATCGCCGCGGCTAGAAAAGCGAGGGGAAACCATTGTTTTGCTAAATCGGCCACTTGTCCGGTAAGGGCAAAAATACCCGCGCCGATCATCACGCCAGTACCCATGGCTACAGCGCCGGTCAGGGATAAGCTGTTTGCCTTGTATTGTGATGACCTGTCATGTGATGACCTGTCATAAGATTTTGTCATGTTGTTACCTGTTCGTATTTTTCACATAGGTCCATGATTGGATAAATGTCTACAAGTGTCTGGCTTGTAAAACACTTAATGCTGACGTGATTAGCACAAGCTATGCCAGTCAATAAAATTGAATAAGATGTTTTTATAGGGTGCAAATCACTTAGTAACGTTTGCGTTTTAAATAACTTTGATTTCATTTAACGAAACGTTTAACGATTGAACGTTTGTTTAAGTATTTTTTAAATTTATTAAACAAACCGCTATTTAATGATTGTAAGTCAATGAATTAAGAATAATTTTTATAGTGGCATATTGTGTGCAGAGAGTTAATGCGACAATAAACTTTAGCCGCTTGTTAACATTTTTTTGTCTGCTTATCGGGTGTGTAGATTTATTCGTTTTCGTAAATAGCAACACACTTTTTGTTATTGCTATTTGAGTAAGCAGGGAAGGTTATTCAATTATTGATGATGAAAGGTCGGTATAAACTGGATTTATATAAAGGAGATATTAACGATGATTCATCGAAACAAGGTTGTTTTAACGCGTGGTTTATTCGCGACGATGATGGCAAGACGGTGTTGCTGATAACAGCTTGCTTAGGTATAGCTGCTTTCTATGATATGTCTTATCAGGTTCTCACCGTTAATGCTGCGGGCAATACACGAGTTTTTGAAAGCCGTTAAATAGCGTCGGTGGTTCAAAGGGGGGGCTTGTTGTCTGCACAGGCGCCCCCTAGCTTATTCAATAGAGACTTGTATTTTTTTCCCAATTGAGGAGATGGTTTCGTGTCACATGAAAAGTCAACGTCCACGGTTTTGGCAAGCACTGTAGCATTGGTCGCCAGTACCTTATCCACCGATACCCTGGCTCATGAAGGCACTAAAGAAGGGTTTGAAAAATGTGCAGGCATTGTCAAAGCCGGTAAAAATGATTGTGGCACCAGCAAACATGTCTGCGCTGGTCTGGCGCAAACGGATGGAGATCCGCAAGAGTGGGTGTTTGTGCCTGAGGGTACCTGCCAAAAGCTGGTCGATGGTCGTGTGGTTAAGTAAATCACTATCCCGTTGCTGAATCTGGGACATAAATCGAACCATATTTGAAGCTATCATACAAACCTCTAATGAGCCGCGTTGCGGAATGAATCTTGCTGATTTCTCCTATAAAGCGTTGACTGATTGACCATTAAACGATTTAAGCACGATGCATGACAAGTACCCCCTAGGGTGGTACTTACCTGTTATAAAGTATCCATAGCATAATAATCAACTGTTTTACTATCGAGGGTTCTTGCCGATGCAGCACACTCACGCGACGCATCACGTTCATGAGCATCACAGTGAAACCGCTTTAACCGATCCGGTTTGCGGTATGCAGGTCACCACGGATGCGCCGTATAAATACCACTACGAAGACAACGATTATTACTTTTGCAGCGCCCACTGCCTGAACAAATTTAGATCTGCCCCTGACCACTACCGGGGAGGAGGAGACGCGGCGGCGGACGCGCCCACTAAACCCGTTGCTAAAGGCAACATTTATACTTGCCCCATGCATCCGGACATTCGCCAGGAACAACCGGGCAGTTGCCCTAAATGCGGCATGGCCTTGGAACCGGAAGGGGGGCCCGTTCCGGCCACCAAAACAGAATACACCTGTCCCATGCACCCGGAGATCATCCAAGACGGCCCCGGTAACTGCCCTAAGTGTGGCATGGCTCTAGAACCCCATACGGTAACCTTGGAAGAGGAGGAAAACCCTGAACTCAAGGATATGACCCGGCGCTTCTGGGTGAGTGCGGTATTAACAGTACCGGTGGTGATTATTGCTATGGGTGGCATGATTTCGGGCGTGTCTTTTGAAAGTTTGGGTTCGCCACGTTTTATGGGTTTTATAGAGCTGGCGCTGGCCACACCCATCGTATTATGGGGGGGATGGCCGTTTTTTGTGCGGGGTTGGCAGTCGCTAATCAACCGCAGTTTAAATATGTTTACGTTGATCGCGCTAGGCGTCAGCGTGGCGTACATCTATAGCATCGTGGCGGTGCTGTTTCCGCAAATTTTTCCTCCCTCGTTCCGGGGTGCTGACGGTGAAGTGGGGGTCTATTTTGAAGCAGCTGCGGTGATCGTAACCCTGGTGTTGTTAGGGCAGGTGCTGGAGCTACGGGCGCGCAACCGCACCGGGGCCGCCATTAAAGCATTATTGGGATTAGCGCCTAAGACCGCTCGGCGTATCAATCCGGATGGTAGCGACGAGGATGTGCCGCTAGAGCAAATTCATCCCGGTGATCGGCTAAGAGTACGCCCTGGTGAGAAGGTGCCGGTGGATGGTGCGGTGTTGGAAGGCCGCAGCAGCGTGGATGAATCCATGGTTACTGGGGAATCGATCCCCGTGGAGAAAAACCCCGGCGACAAAGTCATCGGCGCCACGGTGAACGGCACCGGTGGTCTGGTCATAGAGGCGCAACGGGTCGGCGCTGATACGCTATTGTCGCAAATCGTACAGATGGTGGCGCAAGCTCAACGCAGCCGGGCGCCTGTGCAAAAACTGGCGGATATTGTCGCCAGTTATTTCGTGCCCGTCGTGGTGATCACCGCCATCATTACCTTTATCGTCTGGGCGCTGGTAGGACCGGCGCCAGCCATGGCCTATGCCATCATCAACGCGGTGGCGGTGCTTATTATCGCTTGCCCTTGCGCCTTAGGATTGGCAACCCCCATGTCGGTGATGACCGCTACGGGTAAAGGGGCTACGGTGGGTGTGCTGTTCAAAAATGCCGAAGCCATCGAAGTGATGCGGCAAATCGACACCCTGGTGGTGGATAAAACCGGCACCTTAACCGAAGGAAAACCTAAATTAGTATCGGTGGTAGCGGCGCTAGACATGAATGAGGAGACGCTTCTCAGGCTGGCGGCTACGTTAGAACGGGGTAGTGAACATCCCCTCGCGGCTGCCATCGTCGAAGGTGCTCGGGAACGGCGTATAGAACTCGGTAGTACCACTTCTTTTGATTCGGTGACCGGCAAGGGTGTGATGGGCCAGGTGGAAGATCATCAGGTGGCTTTGGGTAATCACGCTTTGTTGGACACACAAGGCATCGATCCAGAAGAGTTAGCGAATCACGCTGAAACCCTACGCAGTGAGGGCCAAACCGTAATGTTTGTGACGGTGGACGGACGAGCTGCCGGTCTTATTGGGGTGGCTGACCCCATTAAGACCACTACAGCGAGTGCAATCAAAGCGCTTCATGGCGAGGGGCTTGATATCGTGATGCTCACCGGTGATAGCGAAACCACGGCCAAAGCCGTCGCGCAAAAGCTGGGTCTCGATCAGGTGATTGCGGGCGTGCTGCCGGATCAAAAGGCGGACAAAGTCAAAGCGCTACAAGGGGAGGGAAAGCGGGTGGCCATGGCGGGCGACGGGGTTAATGATGCCCCCGCTTTAGCCCAAGCCCATGTGGGTATCGCCATGGGTACTGGCACCGACGTGGCCATGGAAAGCGCTGGCGTGACTTTAGTGAAAGGGGATTTGAACGGCATTGTCCGCGCCCGCCAGTTAAGCCGCGCCACTATGCGCAACATTCGCCAGAACCTATTCTTCGCCTTTGTGTATAACTCCCTTGGGGTGCCTATTGCCGCCGGTATTTTATATCCCTGGTTCGGTATTTTGCTGTCCCCTATGATCGCTGCTGCCGCCATGAGCTTGAGTTCGGTGTCGGTGATCTCCAATGCCCTACGTTTAAACCGCGTGCGATTGTAAATAGCGTGCGCACTGGCAATACGGCATACACTCCAGAGCTAACAGTGCTTGCCGTTGTCGCTTAGGCGGTTGCCGTAAGTAGCTACCAATTCTTGCAGCACTCGATAAGATGCGTGGCCAATCCTTTTACTTTTGGGTTGTGTTGATAAATATAGATCCCGCCAAAAAGCAACCAGAGAGTAATAAGAAATAACACCGAGAGCAGGATTGCCTCACCGAGACCTAAGATAAGGTAGGCCAAAAGCAACAGAGTTAGAAAGAACGGCAGCCGAAAAACGTAGAAGGCGTCAGAGACTTTTTGTTCCACCAGGTAATAGATGCCAACTACGGTGCATCCAGTCAGTACCGCAATCAACGCAAACGCATCAAACCACTTTAACGTATAGAGCACTAAAAGCGATACCCACGTTGCGCTGACGCTGGCGCATAAAACACAAAAACGCCATCCGGTGAGTGACCGTAGTAACATCAATACGCTGAAGCTGGCTTTCCGCACGTCTTGCTAAGGGATAAGGAATTTTGTTATGTCAGAGG
>CAZGON010000237.1:0-6609 GCA_964527085.1 uncultured Candidatus Competibacteraceae bacterium | reverse complement strand
CCCACCGAAATCGCCCCGTCATAGGAGGCAGGATAGAAAGGCGTTGCGGTAGCGCCATTGCCAGCCGCAGCGACGATAATAGTTCCGGCATTGCGGGCGGCCCTGTAAACACTTTGGGAGGCTTCCGAGAAACCCGGTCCGCCTAGGCTTAAATTAATGACATCGGCCGGCTGCGGTGGCGTAATATTTGAATCATTGGGGAGGGCTGCGGCGTAACGTACCGCCTGCTCGATATCGTAGTCGGTGCCGCCCCGGTTTCCCAACACCCGTAACGGTATCACCTGAGCGCCAAAGGCGACACCAGCCACCCCTAGGGTATTGTTAGTAGCGGCGGCTATAGTGCCGCTTATATGGGTGCCGTGAAAAGAGCTAGTACCGAATAGGGCCGCATCGCCGGGATCATTGGGGTCTGCATCGATACCGTCGCCATCACCGGCATTGGCAGGGTCGCTAATAAAGTCATAACCCGGTTGCAGTTGTCCTTGCAGATCGGGATGATTTAGCCATACTCCTGTATCCAATACCGCCACGGTAACGCCAGCGCCGCTGGTTAAGTCCCAGGCTTGCGGCAACACCAGCAGCGGATAGTGCCATTGCAAGGGAAACCGTCTATCGTCAGGTAACAGCATAGGTTGGCGTATAAAATTAGGCGCCGCGTGGATGACATCGGGGCGTTGCTTTAACCCTTTTATAGTAAGCAATGTTTCGAGTTTACGACGCAGCGGATCTGCCATTTGCCAACGACGCCAGGCGTTTACTGCGGAGGCAACACCAAGGCTTTTATAGCTCTTCATCCGTTGATTTGGGGGCAGGGCAAGCAGGGCGTTGCGTCCCATATCCCCGCCTGCTTTAAGTGATAATCCCGTGGCTTGGGCCTGGGCTTTTAAGTCTTTAGCGTCGGATGGGTCGTCCGAAAAACCTACGATGACTTCACCCGGTACAAAGGGATCGCTAAGGCGTTGCAGGTCCTTGACAGGAGAAGTGATCTGTTGACCTACCGTTAGCACATAGTTAGAGGCCCCTTGAAAGGGTTGTACCAGCAATAAATAGATGCCTGGTCGATTCACCGCCACCGCTTCAAAGCGGCCCTGACCGAGAGAGGCATCGATAAGATTGCCGTTAACATCAAACAGCCCTAGATCAAGATCGTTGCGAAGTCCGTCTGCTGCGATATATAACATGGCGCCTTGGTTTGCGGTCATCGTAACCCGATACCAATCGGCTTGATCGCCTCCATCGCGCAAACGTCCAGGGGGTCCCGTGGTCGGCATATTGGCGTAACCTCCTAAGGAGACCGGATTAGGAATGGGTTGCGGCAACTCCGGCGTTGAGTTGGACTGAAAGGGTGCTTGGAGGTCGTTGATATCGCCATCCACTGCATTATTAGCGGCGGGTTGAAGGATGCCTCCAAGGGTAAAAGTGGCGGCAGGCAGATTGCTGTTTTCGCTAGTGGTGGCGGCGGTAGCTAAGGCAATTATCGCTGTGCCGCTATTGTCATTATTGTTAGTGGTAATAGACAGAAAGCTGACTAACAGCACTATGGCTAAGCCAGCTTGAAAAAAATAACGCATTATTTACCTCCAGGACTTACGTAACTTGTTCCAGAGGACGCCGTGAATACTTTCTTGTAGACTTGACGACGGCTGTCCAGGCCGTCGACACCTCTTTCACAAGCTACCCAAGTCCTTTCTGCGTAAGTCCTAATCTTATGTTTCTGGGCCACTTAGTGAATCGCTACGCAGCAACCATCATTACCAGAAGTCATCTAATTTAGCACGCCGCCAAGAGGCGTTGATAACCTGCCAATCAGTTTGATCTTTAGCCTTAAAAACCAAATCAAACCGATACAGATCAGCACGTATCAACCGCAGCGTTTGAGCCGTATCGATAGGTTGTCCAGCCATGGCGACAAATGCGCTTACTTGGGCTTGGTCAGCATACGGCAAATCAATGTTTTGAATCCGGGTCAACAGATAAATAGATCGATGGCGGAAAAAATATCTCCTCAGCAATTGCAACACGGTTTCCTTATCAAGACCACGATCATCGCTATATTGTTCTGCAACCATATCCCTTAAAGTATCTAGATCGCGGTTTTCGGCGGCTGTCTCGGCAGTGGCGATGTGTTCGCGAAGCTGTATTTCCGGCGATTTTGGATCCTCACCGCAGGCGCTTAACCCTAATAACATGATAATTGTGGCGATGGTTGCCCATGCTTGCGCTGGGCAAAACCAGTGCATGGTGCTGTTTTGTACTAGTGAATGTGTGGTTTTCAACCGACCCCAATCCTATTAATACGTTGGCAAAATGCTCTTCGACCTTGTTGATCGTTCATTTTTTCCATATGACCTGAATCCGCTACACTTAACACTATGACGAAGCAAAACAATTAACTGTAGAACGGTATTTTAATGGATACAATTTTAGTGGCTAATCCTAAAGGTGGTTGTGGTAAAACCACGATCGCTACTAATCTTGCCGGTTATTTTGCCCGGCAAGGTCAGCGAGTTATACTTTCTGACCTGGATCAGCAGCGCTCAGCCCTTAATTGGTTAGCCCGTCGGGCTGAGCACCTGCCGCCTATTCAAGGTTGGGACGGCTATGCGGAAAAAGGATTTAATGGCAAACCAAACCCCAACGTGGTTATTATGGACGCACCTGCCGCCATGCGAGGCGAAGGTCTAAAAGTTGCCGTTAAACAGGTGGATAAAGTAGTAATCCCTGTGCAACCGTCACCGTTTGACACCACGGTAAGCGCTGACTTTCTCAGTTTGCTAGCAGAACTAAAACAAGTGCGGAAGGGAAAACGTCCTATCGCTTTAATTGGCAACCGGGTTAATTCGCGTACTCTCGCCATGGGACAATTGCAGCAGTTTTTTGATGAGCTTGAGCTTCCTGTACTGGGATTGCTGCGGGATGCCCAGATCTATGTGCATATGGCCTTGGATGGTACGACTTTATTCGATCTACCCCACTACCGAACAGCCCACGATGTCGAGCAATGGCAAGATCTTATCGCTTGGGTACAACAATAGAATATAGATTGCGGGTAATGCAATAAGCAAGGCATATTAATGAATTACCAAAAAACCCAGGAGGTTATTTTATATGAGTAAGCATTTTGAAAATCCCTCCATGGAGGATATCCGGGCGCTTTTGGAGCGTATCAAAACCATCGCTGTCATGGGTCTTTCTGATTCACCCTTGCGCCCTAGTTATGGTGTAGCTAAGTCATTGCAGGGGTTTGGATATCGGATTATTCCAGTGAATCCAGGAGTAGATCAAATCTTGGGAGAACAGTCTTATCCTGATCTAAAATCGGTGCCTGAGTCCATTGATTTGGTAGACGTGTTTCGAGCCTCACATCATGTGGCGGGTATTGTGGAGTCGTGTATTGCCCTGCAGCTACCGGCGTTGTGGTTACAAGATGGCGTTATCGACGAGGCGGCTGCGCTACGGGCTAAAGCAGCCGGTATGCAAGTGGTGATGAACCGATGTGTCTACCGTGATTATTTAAGTCTTTTTTAGGCGTGTTTGCTCGCGCATTGATCTTGTTGGTAGCACCTGTTAAAAAGCCCTTCCATGGAAGTATTTTTTAATAGGCTATCTGTTAGCAAGGTTAACCCGTAACTATGACTACTCCGCAGAGCGAACAACCCATTGAGCATCGGCTCAAGCTGCGTAATACCCAGCTGTCCGATTACGAAGACATCCGCGAAATTATGGACCTCGTCTACCCCACCATGCAGGGGGCTTGGTCGAGTAAGCAGTTTGCCTCGCAGATCAGCCGTTTTCCAGAAGGGCAAATCTGTATTGAAGATAATGGCAAAGTGGTGGCTGCCGCCATCAGCCTTATCGTGGACTATGCCCGCTATGGAGACCGTCATACCTACACTCAAATAACTGGCAACGGTTATATCACGACCCATGATCCCAGTGGCGATACCCTTTACGGGGTAGACATTTTTGTCCATCCCGACTACCGCGGTATGCGGTTAGGACGCCGCCTCTATGATGCCCGTAAGGAACTGTGCGAGAAACTCAATTTGCGGGCGCTGGTGGCGGGAGGTCGCATTCCGGGTTATAAGAACTATTGTCAGGAAAAGACGCCACGGCAATACGTAGAGCTGGTTAAGACACGGGAGATAACAGATCCCATTTTGACGTTTCAGTTGGCCAATGACTTTCATGTGCGCAAGATCATCACCGGCTATTTGCCGGATGATACCGAATCCCAGTCCTATGCCACGTTGCTAGAGTGGCTCAACATTTACTACGAGGAAAAGCAGCCCCTCATCGGCGGGCGTAAAACCGTGGTGCGCATTGGCGCGGTGCAGTGGCAAATGCGTCCCCTTAAAACCCTCGAAGAGGTATTGCATCAAATAGAATATTTTGTCGACGCTGTTGCCGGTTATCAGGCGGATATTATCTTATTCCCAGAATTTTTTAATGTGCCGTTGATGGCGCAGTTCAATCAGGATAATCCGGCTGAGGCTGTACGGCGTCTGGCAGAGTATACCGAACCGGTGCGCCAGGAGATGGTGCGTTTGGCGCTGGCTTACAATATCAATATCATTGCCGGTAGTATGCCGGAGTATCACGATAATACCCTGCATAACGTCTGTTATCTGTGTCGGCGCGACGGTCGGTGGGACAAACAGTATAAATTGCATATTACCCCCGATGAAGATGCTTATTGGGGTCTTAAAGGGGGCAGCCACCTCAAAGTATTTGATCTCGATGTGGGTAAAGTAGGAATTTTGGTCTGTTACGACGTAGAATTCCCGGAATTGCCACGGTTGTTAGCGGAGCAGGGTATGCAGTTATTGTTTGTGCCCTTCTGGACCGACACTAAAAACGCCTATCTTCGGGTACGCCGCTGCGCTCAGGCTCGCGCTATCGAAAATGAATGTTATGTGATCATGTCCGGCAGTGTGGGTAATCTACCTAACGTGGAAAACATGGATATCCAATATTCTCAGGCGGCTGTGTTTACCCCCTCGGACTTTGCCTTTCCGCCGGATGCCATCGCCGCCGAAGCCACCCCCAATACCGAAATGACCTTGATTGTCGATTTGGATTTGGACAATCTTAAAGAACTGCGTACTCATGGTAGTGTACGCAATTTTCGCGACCGCCGCCTAGATCTTTATAAGGTGAATTGGTTAGGAGAGTCGCTACGTCCAAAACCCGATGAAAAGACTTTTTAAGTGATGCCTTGTTAACATTACGCCATCTCTTTCTACAGCGGGGCAACAAGCCCCTATTACAGGATGTTTCGTTGACGGTTCACGCCAAGCAGAAGGTAGGTATCGTCGGCGCTAATGGCAGTGGCAAATCAACCCTATTTTCCCTGATTCAGGGGGAGCTTCAGCCAGATGCCGGTGATCTGGAATTACCGCCCCGGCTAACCATTGCCCATGTGGCCCAGGAAACGCCAGCTCTGTCGAAACCGGCCATTGAGTTTGTGTTGGATGGGGACAGGGAATGGCGGGCGGTGGACACGGCCCTCAAAGAAGCGGAGCAGACCCACGATGGTGTAAAGCTCGCCACGTTGCATGGACGTTTTGAAACCCTCGATGGCTATACGGCGCGAGCACGGGCAGGCCGTTTATTAGCGGGGTTAGGTTTTTCCGCCGCGGTGGTGGACAATCCCGTGGCTTCCTTCTCCGGCGGCTGGCGTGTGCGCCTCAATTTGGCCCAGGCCCTGATGTGCCGCTCAGATATTTTGCTCCTGGACGAACCCACCAATCATCTGGATCTGGATGCGGTATTGTGGTTAGAGGAATGGCTGCGGCGTTATCCCGGTACGCTTCTGCTCATCTCCCATGACCAGGATGTGTTAGACAATGTGGCGGATTATATCGCCCACTTAGAGGGTGGGAAAATACGTCTCTATACGGGAAATTATTCCGCTTTCGAGGAGCAACGGACCACTCAACTGGCCCAGCAGCAAGCGGCCTATGTAAAACAGCAAAAAGATATTGCCCACTTGCAGAGCTTTATTGATCGGTTCCGCGCTAAAGCCACCAAAGCACGCCAGGCCCAGAGCCGTTTAAAAGCGTTAGAGCGGATGGAAAAAGTAGCCCTCGCCCATGTGGATTCACCGTTTTCATTTCATTTTGAAGCCCCCGATAAACTACCCCATCCGCTGCTCAGTCTTGAGCAGGTCAATATGGGTTATAAAGGCGCAACAACGCCGATTCTGCACAACGTGAGTCTGGTTATCAATCCAGGCATGCGACTGGGACTTTTGGGTCCCAACGGCGCAGGCAAGTCAACCCTTATCAAGACGCTGGCTGGCGCCCTTGCAATTCTTGACGGACGTATAAACCTAGGGCAAGGGCTTCAAATCGGGTACTTTGCCCAACATCAACTGGAACAACTGCGCCCTGAGTGGAGCCCCTTGAAACATCTAAAGATGTTAGCTGAAAGCGAGCAGGAACAAGCGCTACGGAGTTTCTTGGGTGGTTTTGGCTTTTCTGGCGAACAAGCCCTGACGCCTGTCGACACCTTCTCGGGTGGGGAAAAAGCCCGCCTGGCGTTAGCGTTGTTGGTGTGGCAGCGGCCTAACCTGTTGTTGCTGGACGAACCGACTAACCATTTGGA
>CAZGON010000236.1:0-6629 GCA_964527085.1 uncultured Candidatus Competibacteraceae bacterium | reverse complement strand
TCCCTTTCCTTCGCCTGAAGGCGAGGGATTTTATATCCCCGAAGGGGACATTAAACACAACCCTCTTATTGGCTAACTCCTAGGGGGTCGTAACCAGGCGTTAATAGCTCTAATATCTTGTGAAGAAATTTTCCCCGCTGCCCGAAGTAACCGCAGACGATTAACAATATAATCGTAGCGTGATATGGAAAGATCCCGAATAGCTTCAAGCAAATTCCGTTCAGCGTTTAAAACATCAACGATGGTGCGGGTACCCACGTCAAATCCCGCTTGCGTGGCCTCTAGAGAGCTTTCATTGGAAACACGGGCTTGACCCAGCGCCTGAATACGGCTGCGGGCTGTTTCCAGTCCCCGATAAGCGTCGCGAGTTTGCAGAATGGTATCGCGCTGTACTTCCTCTAGCAGCTCTTTAGCTGATTCAAATTGAAAGGCTGCTTCACGGGTGCGCGAGTTGACTGCACCACCTTGATAGAAAGGCACGTTTAACTGCAGCAGGATCTCGCTGCCATCACTGTCGATACTGCCGGTGTTACTATCAAAATAGCGTCCCTGCAGATCGACGGTAGGATAATGACCCGACTTTTGGATTTCGATATTTTCTTGGGCACTGGCTACATTTAATCGGGAACTCACGACTTCCGGATTGTTTTCCAAAGCAATAGCCACCCACGCATCGGGATCAGTAGGGTCAACAGGTTCTATCGGCGCATTGTCGTCTAAGCGTTGAAATAGATCATAGTATTCGCCGGTAATCTCCCGTAGCGCTTCGCGGCTGCTAGCAACTTGATTACGGGCGTCGATCTCATCGGCTACCGCCAAGTCAAAGCGGGCTTGCGCTTCAAGGACGTCGGTAATGGTTACCAACCCGACTTCAAAACGCCGTCGGGCCTGTTCTAATTGACGGCCAATAGCGCCTTTGTCGGCAGTACGAAAGGTAAGATTATCGATAGCTGCCAAAACGTCAAAATAACGCTCCACGACGGTCAGTATTAAATTTTGTTGTATCGTGACAAAATCTGCGTCTGCTTGATCCACCACCACATTAGCTTGACGGATGCGGTAGCGACTTTCACGGTTATAGAGGGGTTGTGAGAGGGTGACATCAAAGCTGCGATTATCAGAGGAGGATCGGTTAGATCTACCCAATTGGTTAGAATCCTGCCTAACCCCCTCTGAACGACTGTAAACACCGCTTCCACTGAGGCTTGGTAGTAATAAAGCCCGTGCTTGAGGTTTGATTTCTTGAATGGCGCGCCGATCAGCAGCGGCGCCATAAAGTTGTGGATTTGTCGAAGCAGCGTCTCGGTACACTTCTAAAATGTCTGCTGCGTTCACAGCTGATCCATGACTCACCGTTAGGGCCAGCGCTAGGATGAAAAATCGAGTTAATAAAAAATACTTGGAATAACTTTCCATAGCGTAACTATTGTGGCTGTTTAAGGCTGCTAACTATAAACAACCCACTCGAATATAGCAAAAACAGTCGTAGATACCAAAAAAACGATAACTTAAATATGTTGGAAAAACTTAGGGAAGTTAGCCAACCCGGTAACCCTCACATACATTATTGGCTTGATGCAAAATTCTTTACGACGCACTCTGGTAGGATAGCATGGTCTTTGAAGCTAATTGCATCACGTAAATGAGGAGAGCATTTACACGCATCCCTTTTACGAAAGCATATTGCGCAATTGTTAACCTAACCACTAGATCGAGTCATGATGGATAAAGATACGGCATCCATAAATAATACCCCACCGGCTGCGGATTCCGACAAAGCATCACGGGTCCTAGTATTCGGCGCCAGTGGCTACATCGGCACAAATCTGGTGCCACGATTGCTCGCCCACGGCGCTAAGGTACGTGCTTCGGCCCGTAACATTGCCGTACTAGAAACCCGCAATTGGACTGATTTGGAATTAGTGGAGGCCGATGCACTAAAACCGGACACGTTGACCACAGCGTTAGAAAATATCGAGATTGCTTATTATTTGGTGCACTCCATGGCGGCTGGCCGCAACTTTGGTGAGATTGATTTGCAGTGCGCCGAAAATTTTGCCAATGCCGCCAGTCAAGTGGGTAGTGTCAAACGAATTGTCTACTTAGGTGGCTTGATACCACCGGATGCTGAGTCAGAACATCTGATTTCGAGGCAACAGACAGGGGAGCGGTTGCGGGCTGGTTCAGTACCCGTTACCGAGCTTCGCGCCGGTATCATCGTGGGACCTGGATCGGCGGCCTTTGAAGTCATCCGGGATTTAGTCAACAACATTCCCATCATGATCACCCCGCAGTGGGTAAGTTCAAAATCCAAACCGATTGCCCTGGATAATCTCTTGGAATACTTGGTTCAGGTTCCCACTCTGGACGCTAGCGCCGGTCAAATCTATGACGCCACCGGTACAGAGATGCTCAGCTATAAGGAAATGATGGAGCAATTTGGTGAAGTGGTGGGAAAAAAATCACGTATTATTCCCGTGCCCTTACTAACGCCCGGTTTATCTTCCTATTGGGTGAGCTTAGTGACTACGGTGCCTGCGAATATTGCACGAGCCCTGATTGGCGGCTTAAAACACGATATTCCTGGCGATGGAGCGCCTCTCAACGCACTCATTCCTCAGCGGCTACTAAGTTTTCGAGAGTCGGTTGAAGCCGCATTGGAAATGGAACGCCGCGATGCTGTGGCGGCGCGCTGGACTGAAGGCGCTTTGATGTTTCGTGGTTACCGACCGGACTATGCGTTCTACGCTAAAAAAGCAAGCGGTTCGGCGCTCAGTTCAGCGCCGGTGGACGCTGTATGGAACCAAGTTGCTGCCATTGGCGGCAAAAACCGCTATTATTACCTTAATTTTCTATGGACGGTGCGGGAGATCTTGGATTGGCTTGTGGGGGGATCAGGACTTAGCCGTAGCCGCCGACATCCTCGCGAGGTACGCCTGGGAGATATTATTGACTCTTGGCGGGTCATTGGCATAGAACCGCAAAAACGGCTAACACTTCTTTTCGGCATGAAAGCGCCCGGCTCGGGCGTACTGGAATTCGAAATACAACCCGAGGCCGACCAGCATACCCGAGTGACTGTAACAGCCTATTGGCATCCCGCCGGTGTATGGGGCATACTTTACTGGTTTGCGCTGGTGCCAGCCCATTTGGTTATTTTCAAGGGCTTTTCCGCGGCGATTGCTAAACGCGCTGAGATAGCGGATTTAGAGCGCAAACAGATGGAACATAAAGAAGAAGCTTCAAGAAAAACAACTTCTTAAATTAGGCAAATGACATTAATCCAGTTGGCGGTTAATCCCGCCAAATCAGAGGAATTAGCGAAGCATTACGAACTGAACCTCAATATGCTCATCCGCTGCTGGAAAATAAGTACTTCAACAAGGAGGCATTACGCGAACGGCTATTAAAAAATAACCACTTCGCATTTTCGCATTATAGACGATCCAACAATTCGATTTTTTTTGCAGTAAATTCTTGTTCTGAAATAATGCCCTGTTGTTTGAGTGCCGCGAGTTTTTCAAGCTTAGCAAATATATCGCTTTCCTGAACTTCTGATGAGGAGCCGGGTACTTGGCCGGGTGAGGGCTGCCAAGTATCATTGTTACCTTGAGACTCAGCAGCAGGCATACTAGCGGCAGGTGTTGCAGGGGCTGAGTCCCCAATAAGCGGCAAATCAATTAGCGATACCACGCCGTATTGACTGGTAAACGTCACCGATCCGCTGCCACTTTGTTGCTGACTAAAACCACTAATTTGATGATCCAAGGTGTCGTAGACCGTGACCTTGCCGTTGATATCCACTGCTAAACGGCGAGGATAGGGAAAATAAGCATAGCGTACATTATTCTGAGCACCTGTGGCAGCCGGGTTACCGAGATCGGATGGCCACCAATTACCCGAACTTGAAGACGATTCAGGGACAAACAGACTCACTGCGCCCCCGGGTCCAGACCCTTGTTGTTGCTGTTGTCCGCCGCCTGACCATCCGCCTTGCTGTTGTCCACCTCCCGATCCACCTTGTTGTTGCCACTGGTTGCTGGACGACGCAGGGGCAAACTGTTGATTAGCCAACAAAGTGGTGAGTTCGGAGCAGAGACCGTCCACCGTCGCTTTAAGCGAATAATTGAACATATCACCTACCATGGTCATACCGCCTTGCATCCACTGGCCAGATCCCCCTAAGTCAGGATGATTGAATTGGGCCATCGTACCCCCCCCATTCATTAGCGCCTGTAACAATGCCAGCACAGCATCGCTACTGACACCGTAGCGTTGGGCAAGGTCGTTTACAAGCTGCTGTCCTTGAGACGTAAGTTGACGCATAGCGACTACCTATAAAGGCTAAAATGCCTCGGTTAAAATAGTAACGAAAAAGTTAGCATAAGAAGCATACACAAGTTGCTAAAGCTAGCCTACCATGTAGCAATAATAACTCTCCTGGACCTTATCTATGGCTAATGAAATAGAACGTAAGTTTCTGCTTCGAAACGACAGTTGGCGGCAACAGGTATTTCGTGCAAAATCCATACGCCAGGGTTATCTGGTGAGCGACGAAATCCGCTCGGTGCGGGTGCGTATCGCTAACGACGAGGCCCATCTCAATATTAAAAGCGCCACGCTAGGCATTAGCCGCAGCGAGTATGAGTATACCATTCCCTTACAAGATGCCCAGGAACTGCTGGATAGCCTCTGCCGTAGACCCCTGTTGGAAAAAACCCGCCATTTTTTGCATTACGGCGATCACCTTTGGGAAGTTGATGTCTTCGAGGGAGACAACGCAGGTTTAGTGGTGGCTGAAGTTGAATTGAAAGATCCTGAAGAAACCTTTGAGCGGCCACCGTGGATAGGTGAAGATGTCTCTCATGATAAACGTTATTACAACGCCTGCTTAATAGACAACCCCTACAAAAACTGGCGGCGATGAACAAAATCCGTGTTCGAGTGAGTCTGCCGGAACAGCGTTTGAGCCTCTTAAAAGGATCACAAACCATCGCTAGCTACGCTGTATCTACCGCCAAAAACGGTGCCGGCGAACGCAATGGTAGTGGTTGCACGCCGCGGGGATTACATGAAATTTATGAGAAAATCGGTGCTGACGCGCCTTTGAATAGCGTCTTCATAGGACGCCGACTCACTGGGGAAATCTATTCGCCAGCATTGGCTGCCCAGGCGCCACAACGGGATTGGGTGCTCACCCGGATTCTCTGGCTAAGCGGCTTGGAACCTGGCCATAATCGCCATGGCGAAAGAGATACCCTGCAACGGTATATCTATATCCATGGCTGTCCTGATGAATTACCCCTTGGCGTGCCTTTATCCCATGGCTGCATTCGGATGGCAAACCAGGCCGTCATCGAGTTGTTCGAGCAGCTATCCGTCGGCGACCGGGTCATGATTGAAGATAATTAGAGCTAGCCATGACGAAAACCCTTCTGCCCTTGCCCTCACCCGCCCCCGGGACACAGCGCTCCCTAACGGTGCATCGTTATGGCCAGCCGGGCGCTCGGCCCAAAGCCTATTTTCAGGCGGCCATCCATGCCGACGAAATTCCCGGACTTTTGGTCATCCATCATTTGCTAAATTTATTGGAACAAGCAACGGCTGCGGACCACATACTTGGAGAAGTCATTGTGGTACCGGTGGCTAATCCCATCGGTCTTGCCCAGCATCTAAATGGCAACTTGTTAGGGCGCTTTGATTTTGCTGCTTCAGGCAATTTTAACCGTCATTTCTCACAGTTTTCCAACGAAATCCTGCTAGCTCAACTGGCTGGCCAACTTACCCAGGATCAGGCAAGCAACACCACTCTGATCCGCCAAGCCCTTCTGCAAGACCTAGCGAAACAGACGCCGTTGAAAGAAGTAGATGTCCTTAAAAATACCCTGCTTGGCTTATCCATCGATGCAGATTTGGTGTTCGACTTGCATTGCGATTTAGAAGCTTTGCTGCATTTATATGCGCCGACTTATCATCGAGAAACCGCGTTGGCGCTGGGTGCGGAAATGGGTGCACAAGCTATCTTGTTGGAAACTGACCCCAGTGAAGGGGCTTTTGATGCCGCTAACGCGACGCCCTGGCGGCAACTGGCGCAACAGGTTGGGAATAAGATCCCAATTCCGTTAGCCTGTTTTGCGACCACTGTAGAATTGCGGGGGCAGACTGAGGTGGATGATCACCTGGCTGGTCAAGATGCGCATCATCTTTATCGCTTTTTGCAACGCCACCGTGTCATCGCAGGCAACCCGGAACTACTGCCGAAGGCACTATGCACACCGACCCCTTTAGAGGCTGTGGATATTGTTAAAGCGCCCCGAGCGGGTCTGGTAGCTTACCGCAAATCCCTCGGCGACCAAGTAGCAAAGGATGAACCCATCGCCGATTTGATTAATCCTCTAGAGGTTGCATCCCAGGCCACCCGCATACCCTTGTGCAGTCGCACAGCAGGCATATTGATTACCCGCACTGCCATCAAACTGGTGACAGCTGGACAAAGTATTGGCAAAGTAGCAGGTACTGACCCGTTGCCTCATAGGCAACCGGGTAAACTTTTAGAAGATTAGATTTGATATTTTCAGGACTTACGCAGCTCGTTCCAGAGGACGCCGTAAATACATCCATGTAGGCTT
>CAZGON010000235.1:0-6744 GCA_964527085.1 uncultured Candidatus Competibacteraceae bacterium | reverse complement strand
GGGGGCTATACGTTCCGGCACCTCCATATGTACATAATGACTCCCTGGTAAATCCTTTATTTCAAGATCAGCGACCCGCTTAAAGCGTTCACTCATAAAGGGACGTTTTTCCAGATAGCCGGATTCACCCCGCAGTAACCACGTCGGTGTCTCAATACGAGAAAGATAGGCAAGCACCTGTTCTTCCATCAGATACACAGGCGACTTAAAAGTTAACCGAGGATCTGAGCGCCAGCCAATGCCACCCTCTACGGCTTTAGTACCGCGGGAAGCTAAGGTTGCGGCAATTTGCCAGGAAACATTTCCCGCTGCACAACGTGCTTGAATCGCTTCATCGAGATTGGCGTAGCGCGGTAAACGCTTTTCATGTAATTGGGTCATTTGTTCCATGGATCGTGACAAGGCCGCAGGACCGTCATCGGATTTACCCGATAGGGGTCCTAACCCTTCAATAAGAGCTAAACCCCTGATACGATCTGGTATCACCGCCGCTATAAAACTGGCAATGGCCGCTCCCAGGGAATGGCCAAGTAGGGAAAAACGCTGCCAACCTAGAGCATCTGCTGCGGCGACTACATCCGGGATGAAATCGATAAAATGATAATGGGCGCCTGCTGGCCGCTGATCTGATAAGCCATGTCCGGGAAGATCCAGTGCTATGAGTCGGAGCTGAGGCAGCAAGGGGGCTAACGGCGCAAAACTGGCGGCATTGTCCAACCAACCGTGCAAGGCTAATACTGGATGACCATCCTCGGGTCCCCAGACTTGGGCGGCAATGCTAAGATATTGCGTCTTGATGGTGATTTCTTCTAGCATGGGTGACATAACTTTAGCAATGAGTACTGTATTACCGAACCTAAAAGCAATCTATAGCTTTGACGATCTACTTGAATTTGAAGAACTGACGGGTCTAAAGTACGAGTTAATAGACGGCCATCTTGTCGCCATGACAGGCGGTAGTAAAGCGCATAATTTGATTACTCTTGGCTTATTCACTGAAATAGACCTTTAGACTGAAATAGACCTTTAGAAAGACGCACACTGTCGGCTTTATGTGGCTGATGTCAAGCTGCGTCTTGCTAAAAATCACAATGTCAATAACAAAGAGACTTCAACGTATCCCGATGTGATGCTGGCTTGCGGCGAGGAAGTCTCTGATCTTTACAAAGAAAACCCTCTATTACTTGCTGAAAATGAAAGCTGTTTTTATCCTACACAGCTAGCTTTTTGCCTGTCAGAGCTGACCCGCACACAATCAATTTCCTACTCTCCTCACACTGTTTCACTGTTTCATAGTAACTTATTTAAATTTTATTGCCGATGAGCGTTGGTTAGCGCCTATGGCCAAGGATACGAACTGTGAGCACGGACATGACAAATAATGATCAAAACTTAGCGACTGATGAAAGATCCTGGGTGCGCAGTAGACAGATTGAATTGCTTTATAATCAACTCTGTATCGGGCAGTTGGGTTCCATAGCGGCAGCGCTTTTTTTAGTTGTTGTTTTCTGGACGGTCACGCCACGACCTATTCTTATTACTTGGTTTACCATCTTTAGTGTGCTAGCTGGGTTGCGCTTAGCCCTAGCCTATAAATACTATCGAATCCCGTCTGCCCCTGAACAGGCAAACCATTGGCTAGCATGGTTTATTACCGGGACAGTGATGTCTGCCACAACCTGGGGTTCGGTTATCATTCTATTGGCGCCCGATGGGTCCTTAGTGTACATAAGTTTCGGCCTTCTCTGGACAGGGGCGCTAACGGCTGGCACAGTGGCGGCCTATGCAGTCGTCAGGAGTGCTTTTCTAGGATTCTCGGTTCCGGCAATGATCCCCAGCGCACTCTACCTTCTCAGTAGCGGCGAAAGGGTAGCAATCGTGATGGGTTGTGGAACCCTCCTATTTTTCGGATTTTTAATATTGATTACACTGCGTATGCATAAAATGCTCTTGCAAGGGTTAAAGCTGCAGTTTGAAAATACCCAATTAGTCGCACATCTCGCTCAGGAAAAAGATCGCATAGAAAAACTCAATGAACAACTTGAGCGACGGGTTATAGAGCGCACAACCGATTTCTCCGCAAGCAATGCCTCACTACAAAAAGAGATTACCGAGCGGCAACGCACGGAGGAGGCCCTCCGCCAAGCCGCAGCGGTATTCGAGAACACCACGGAAGGGGCCATGATTACCGATACTAAAGGTAGAATCATCGCTGTCAACCGGGCATTTACGGAGATTACTGGTTATAAAGAGATCGATGTGGTGGGCAAGACGCCTGGCATCCTGGATTCAGATCGACATAACGAACAGTTTTATAAGGCTATATCCGACACCATCGCCCAAACAGGCCGATGGAAAGGCGAGATCTGGAAGCAGCGCAAGAATGGCGAAGTATTTCCGCTCTGGCTTACCATCAGTAAGGTGGTTGATGATCGCGGTCGGGTGACCCATTATGTGAGCGTATTCTCGGATATTACTCACTTCAAAGAGTCTCAGAAACAGCTCGAACAGTTGGCTCACCATGATCCTCTGACGGGTTTACCAAACCGTTTGCTGTTTCATGCTCGTTTAGACCATGCCCTGGAGCGCGCTCGCCGTGAAGGTGGACGAGTCGCTATTTTATTTTTTGATCTGGACCATTTCAAAAACATCAACGACAGTCTCGGCCATCCCGCCGGTGACCGTCTGCTGCAAGCGGTAACGGAGCGCCTGCGGGATTCGATCCGTGAAGAAGATACCATAGCAAGACTGGGTGGTGACGAGTTTACGCTCTTGTTAGAAGGGCTACAGGAACCCAAGTACGCTGGCGTGGTGGCGGAAAAGGCACTCCAGGTGCTAGCTAAACCCTTTGAGTTGTATGGACACGAAGCTTATGTAACCGGCAGCGTCGGCATCAGCCTATTCCCGGATGATGGGCAGGATGTCACCACCCTCCTAAAAAATGCCGACAGCGCCCTATATCGGGCTAAGGCACAGGGCAGGAACAGCTATCATTTTTATACGAAAGATCTCACCGTTGCAGCCTTTGAAAGTTTAGCCCTGGAGTCCAGCTTGCGTCGCGGGATAGCCAGTGGGGAATTTACCCTCTATTACCAACCCCAGGTCGACCTTATTGATGGTCAGGTGATAGGAGCTGAGGCGCTGGTGCGCTGGCGACATCCAGAGCGGGGCTTGATTCTTCCAGGGGAGTTTATCCCCCTCTGTGAATCGACGGGTCTGATCGTGATGCTTGGTGAGTGGGTTCTGCGTAATGCCTGTGCACAGGCTAAGAGCTGGCAGAACGAGGGCTTGCCACCTTTACGAATTGCGGTGAATGTATCCAGTATTCAGATAGCTCGGGGTCAAATTAACCACACGGTGGAGCAGGTGCTCAAGGAAACAGGTTTAGAACCCTGTTATGTAGAACTGGAGATTACCGAAAGTCTGATCATGCAACAAACCAAGCAAGCCCTCGTAACGCTGAATGCCTTGAAAGAAATGGGGGTGATGCTGGCCATCGATGATTTTGGTACGGGATACTCCTCCCTCAGCTATTTAAAGCGTTTGCCGTTGCACCGGCTCAAGATCGACAAGTCCTTCGTGAATGAAATTCCAGAGGATCCCGATGATGTGGCGATTACCCGTGCTGTTATTGCCTTGGGAGATCACCTGCATCTGACGGTAGTCGCAGAAGGGGTCGAGACCCGCGCTCAGATGGAGTTTCTGCGCAGCAACGGTTGCGACGAGGCCCAGGGATATTTCTATGGAGCGCCCTTACCAGCAGCGGAATTTGCAGAACTGATCCGCCGGTCTTGCACTATACAACATAACAACGTTTGAAAAATTGGCTATCACACAGAACAACTAAAACCCACAGCAACGGTTTGACTACTATTTCTGTACTACTCTAAATATACAGTCAGGTTATCCCGTGCATACTTAGCGCGTTGAAAGGTTTCTAATATTGTCGCGCTATCGTTGTTGCTGATGGCCTCCATTAAGCGGGTCATATCCTCCATAAACAACGCCATGATTTCCAATAATAATTCTCGGTTAGCGAAACAGATGTCGTGCCACATTTGGGGATCACTGGAGGCAATCCGAGTAAAATCGCGAAAACCACCTGCCGCGTAGCGAAAAATCTCGGCGCGATCATCCAGTCGCGCCAGACTATCTACTAGGGCATAAGCCAACATGTGTGGCAAATGGCTGGTTGCGGCTAACACTTCATCGTGATGCCGCACCCCCATATCCACCACTTCGGCGCCTGTCGCTTGCCACATTTGTTGGACAAGATCATGGGCCCTTGCCTCGGTTTCCATTAACGGCGTCAAAATAACCCGGCGGTTACAAAATAGTTCTGGGAAAGACGCTTCTACGCCGCTTTGCTCGGTGCCGGCAATGGGATGACCTAAGACAAAATTGCCAAGGGTACGGCCAAACTGTTGGCGCATGTCCCCCAAAACACTGCCTTTTGAGCTGGCCACATCGGTCAACACACAGTCTTGCGTCACATGATCGGCAATCGCTGCAAAGACCTGCGAGATCGCCCCTAAAGGCACCGCAATCACGATGACATCGGCGCCTGTGATAGCCAATTTTAAGTCTGTTTCATAACGATCAATGACGCCTAATTGGAGGGCCGTTTGCAGCGTCGCCCGGCAGCGCCCGGCGCCGACGATTTCACCCACCCCATGGGCTTTTTTTAAGGCACGGGCCAGCGAGCCTCCGATTAAGCCAACACCGATAATACATAATCGATTAATAAAAAAAGATTTTTTAAAGGACATCTTTAGGATATGCCCCGAGTACTCGAAACAAACTCGCCTTTTGTTGCAGCTCAGCCAGGGCTTTTGCCACAGGCTCATCTTCTATATGGCCCTCGATATCGATAAAGAACACATAGTCCCACATGCCGCGACGGGACGGACGAGATTCAATGCGGGTCATGCTGAGATCATAGCGGGCGATGGACTCCAATAACTTTGCTAAAGCGCCAGGTCGATTAGCAGAAGCAAGCATCAATGCGGTTTTATCGTCCCCTGAAGCAGGTATGGTACGATTGCCAATGATTAAAAAGCGTGTGGTGTTGTTAGGTTCATTCTCGATATTTGCCACCACCACGGGTAACCGATAAATGTCGGCCGCGCATTGGCCGGCGATGGCCACTGCACCGGACTCATCCCGGGCAAGTTGCGCAGCCTCGCCGTTACTACCCACGGGTAGCCGTTCCACATGGGGTAGATTAGCATCTAGCCATTTGCGGCATTGGGCCAACGACTGCTGATGGGAATAGATAAGGCGGATTTCTTGAAGACTTTGCACATGACCAATCACATGATGGTGAATTGGCAATTGCACTTCACCACAGATTTTTAGCGGCGACTGCAAAAACATATCCAAGGTATGATTAACAATCCCTTCGGTGGAGTTTTCCACCGGCACTACGCCATAGTCGGCGACACCCGATTCCACTTCACGAAAAACTTCATCAATGGCCCGCAGCGGACTGCTATGCACCCATTGACCGAAGTGTTTTATAGCCGCTGCCTGAGTAAAGGTTCCTGCGGGTCCTAGAAAAGCAATTCGTAAGGGTTCTTCTAACGCCAGACAGGTGGACATGATCTCCCTAAATAAACGGGCCATGTCCTCATCCCTAAGCGGTCCTCGATTGCGCGCCATAACCCGGCGCAGCACTTGAGCTTCCCGCTCAGGCCGGTAAAAATTAGCATCGCCGCCAACCGACTTTTTGATGGCGGCAACCTGCTGAGCACACTGGGCACGTTCGGTAATGAGCCCTTGAATTTGCTGATCTAGCCCATCGATACGGTCACGAATAGCCTGTAGTTGGTCTTTTTCCGCCATCATGACTGTCGCCTCGGCGAACTTGGCTTAGGTTACAAAAATCGTCGTGGGTAGTGTTGGATCAATGCAACACGTCATCATCACCGACATTGGTTTCATCATCATCCATGATGGCGTCATCATCGACCCCGGCCTCGACGGGAATGTATTCAATTTTTTCGATGCCAATTAATTTTTCTCCGTTTTGCAGGCTAATCAACTTAACGCCCTGGGTATTACGGCCAGAAATGGAAATCTCTTCGACCCGAGTACGCACCAGGGCGCCACCATTGGAAATCAACATGACCTCCTGCTGACCATTTACCTGAACGGCGCCGATCACAGCGCCATTACGTTGCGATGTTTGAATGGCAATAACCCCTTGGCCACCACGACCGCGGACAGGGTATTCCGCAATGGGGGTACATTTGCCAAAGCCGTTCTCGGTGGCGCTCAGCACATTACCCTCTTCAACCACCAGCAAGGCTATCACCAGTTGGTCTTTGTCTAATCGCATACCGCGCACGCCATGGGCATTACGGCCCGTTGAACGCACTTCTGTCTCAGAGAAGCGAATCGCCTTACCCGTATTGGTAAATAGCATGATATCCCGGCTGCCATCGGTTATCGCCACGTTTACCAACTGATCGCCGTCACGCAGATCAATGGCGATAATACCACTAGGTCGCGGTCGAGAATATTCGCTTAACGGGGTTTTTTTAACAGTGCCTAAACTTGTGGCAAAAAATAGATAATCAGAGTTATTAAAGTCGCGTATCGGCAATACCGCATTGATACGTTCGCCTTCCTCTAAGGGCAGCAGGTTGACGATGGGTTTTCCCCGGGCCGTGCGACTGGCCTGGGGCAGTTCATAGACTTTTTTCCAATACACTTTACCGCGATTGGAAAAACAGAGCAGTG
>CAZGON010000234.1:0-6755 GCA_964527085.1 uncultured Candidatus Competibacteraceae bacterium | reverse complement strand
GCAGGGATTGCCGGAATCCAGTTGCCAGGGAGGGTAGCAGGCGGTTGTCACCAGCGTTTGCCGTTCATGGTACTGGATTCTCGCCAGTCCATGGCGAGAATGACGGGGGGGGTGAGTAGTTACCCTAAGTGTCTGATTGTCTGTGGTTTATCGGCTGGTGGTGTTAAGGGGTAGTCGTAGTTTGGAATAGCACGCTTATGATTGACTTGCAAACCTATCAAAATCGTATAACGAATCTTTGCGAGACAGCACAGGTAAAAGAGTTAGCTCTTTTCGGTTCCGCCACCCGTGATGATTTCAACAAGGATAGCGATATCGATGTTTTGGTGGTATTTGAAGGAAAAGAGCATCTCTTTGATCGTTATTTTGATCTTAAAGAGGGTTTAGAAAATATTTTTAATCGTAGTGTTGATGTTGTCATGATAGAGGCGATCAAGAACCCAATATTTAAAAAATCAATTGAAAAAGAAAAAACGCTAGTCTATGCCGCATGATCCCAAAAAATGTCTTTTTGACATCATTGCAGCATGTAATGAAATAGTCGCCTTTACTGACGGCTTAACTATTGATGAATTTAGATTTAATTCTTTGGTTAAATCTGGGGTTCAAATGCAATTCATTATTATCGGTGAAGCTTTAGCCCGTATTAGGGCAACGGACCTAGGGGTATTTAACCAAATTACCCAAGCCGACAGGATCATTTCGTTCCGTAATGTCATCGCGCATGGTTATGATGTCATTGTGGATGATGTTGTATGGGAAATTGTCGAGGATAAGGTTCCAGTTTTGCTGAAAGAAGCGCAGACCTTATTTGATAAATAGAAAACAACCGTTACAGGAGATTCGCGTCCTCGAAAGTCCACATTTAGCCAAATTATTAGTTTTGATTATGCCCGATGAAACGCAAATTGCAGATATGTGAACTAATTATTCTACTTGGCTTGGCGTTAACCGCTTATGGATCTGATCGTCCGCAGAGCGCCGGCACATTTGCGGAAAATCCCATCGTCTATTTTGTCATTACTGATCGCTTCTACAATGGCAATACGGCCAATGATCATGCTTACGGCCGTCAAGACGACGGCGAGCAGGAAATCGGTACGTTTCATGGGGGGGACCTGGCCGGACTGACTAAAAAACTACAACAAGGCTACTTTAAAGCGTTGGGTGTGAATGCTTTATGGATCACCGCCCCCTATGAGCAAATCCACGGCTGGGTGGTGGGTGGCGACAAAGCATTCAAGCACTATGCTTATCATGGCTATTATGCTTTAGATTACACCCAGCTCGATCAGAATATGGGTAACGAAGAAGAGCTGCAGCGTTTTATCGATACCGCCCATGCGCAGGGTATTCGCGTCCTTTTCGATGTGGTGATGAATCACCCGGGCTACGCCGATCTGCAAACTTTAACGGAGTATGGTGTTGAAGTGGTTTGGGACGGTTGGGAAGAGGCTACGCTGAGGGATTATCATAGTTATATTGATTATAACGATTGCCATCCCACAATTCCTTAATAATAAACCCGATACCAGGGTCAAGACCATTGAAGGTTATAGCGTGCGAGATTATCTGGTTCATTGGCTAACCGATTGGGTGCGGCGTTATGGTGTAGACGGGTTTCGTTGCGACACGGTTAAAGAAGCCACTATCAATGTTAGTAATGTATTCGCGGAAGGCGACAGTGTACGGGATTTTTATACAGGCAATAGACTAATCGTCATCGATAAAACAGTTTCTCTGAAGGCTGACCCCAGCGGATTAGTACTTTTGGAAAAAGTCCGCTGAATAAATCTAACCACTTCACTAACGGACGGCACAATCATGTCTATCAAGATCCGTTTACTTATGCTGACCGCCTTGTGTGGTTTCGCGCTACCGCTCTCGGCGGCAGAAATAACCATCTCCTGCGGGGTAGTAGGCCAGGAACGGGAATTATGTGAACAAGCTGCCAACACCTGGGCAGAACAATCGGGTCATACGGTGCAGGTGACTAGCCCACCGGAGAGTACTAATGAACGCTACTTTAAATATCTCATCGATCTGGATAAAGGCGATGATAGTGTGGATGTCTACCAGATCGATGTGATCTGGCCAGCGCTATTGTCTCAGTACTTCATCGATCTGCGGGAATATATCGATGACCAAACTATCCAGAAGCACTTCCCCGCCATCGTCAAAAACAATACCGTGGACGGTCGCTTGGTGGGAATGCCTTGGTATACGGATGTGGGGGTGCTTTATTATCGTGAAGACCTTCTCGACAAGTATGGCTTCCAAGTTCCCGAAGATTGGTCAACCTTGGCCGATATCGCCCTTTATATTCAAAGCGAGGAACGTAAAGCAGGCAATGAAAAGCTCTGGGGTTATGTGTTTCAGGGGGATGCCTATGAAGGTCTGACCTGCAATGCGCTAGAATGGATTCACTCCTACGGCGCCGGCACTATTGTGGCCTCCGATGGCGCCATTACCGTCGATGATCCTAGGGCTACTTTAGCTATCGCCCGTGCTGCCAACTGGGTCAACGTCATCGCGCCCCAGCGTGTCACTTCGTTTCACGAGGAAGATGCCCGTATTACCTTCCAATTGGGTCAAGCCGTGTTTATGCGCAATTGGCCCTATGCATGGGCTTTACTGAATGCCTCCGATAGCCAGGTGGCCAATAAGATAGGTGTGGCGCCGCTACCCAAGGGGGGGATCAAAGGCAAATCCGCGAGTACCTTGGGTGGTTGGCAGTTAGCTGTTTCCAAATTTTCAAAGAATCCCCAGGTAGCCGCCGATCTGGTGCGTTACCTTACCAGCGAGGCGATGCAAAAAAAGCGCGCCATCGTGGGTTCTTTTGCGCCCACCATTAAGGAACTGTATGAGGATCCCGAGGTCATTGAAGCCAATGACTTCTTTGCCAAACTCCGCCCCATACTGGACAACGCAGTAGCTCGACCTACCCAACAAACCGGCGATCAATATATGGCGGTATCAACCCGTTTCTGGGAGGCGGTGCACCGCTCTCTGTTGGGAGCAGATTCAACCCAAAACAATTTAGCTGCACTGCAAGACCAGCTGCAATTAATTAAACAACGTGGCAACTGGTGAGTAACAAAACTATGGCTGCAACAGCTCCGTCTACCCGCTACCAGACCATGGCTTACAATCGTTGTGGACGGAGTGGTTTAACATTACCGGCTATTTCGTTAGGGTTATGGCATAACTTTGGTGGCGTAGATACCTTTGAAAATGCCCGGGCCATGGTTAATCGTGCTTTCGATCTAGGTATCACTCACTTTGATCTCGCTAATAATTATGGCCCGCCGCCGGGGTCGGCAGAGGAAACCTTTGGGCGCATCCTGCGCCAAGATTTGTTGCACTACCGGGATGAGTTGATCATTTCTTCCAAGGCAGGTTACCGTATGTGGCCAGGTCCTTACGGTGATGGGGGTTCCCGCAAGCATCTGATGGCTAGCCTCGATCAAAGTCTAAAACGGTTGAGTATAGACTATGTGGATATCTTTTATCATCATCGTCCTGATCCCGAAACACCCCTTGAAGAAACCATGGTGGCCCTCGACCAGATTGTTCGTAGCGGTAAAGCCCTCTACGTGGGAATTTCTTCCTACAATACAGAACAGACCCGTCAAGCTGCACAAATGTTACGCCAATTAGGTACGCCTTGTTTAATTCATCAGCCTTCCTATAGCCTATTTAATCGTTGGATCGAGAACGGGTTGTTGGACGCGCTTGCCGAGGAAGGTATGGGTTGTATTGTGTTTTCACCCCTGGCCCAAGGCTTGCTCACAGATAAATATCTCAGTGGTCTGCCTGAGGATTCGCGTGCTTCCAAAGCCCATGGTTTTCTGCGCCGTGAGGATATCACGCCAGAAAAACTGGACAAGGTGCGCAAGCTTCATGATCTAGCTCGGGACCGTGATCAGACGCTGGCGCAACTGGCTTTGGCGTGGGTGCTGCGCCATGCGGGCGTTACTTCGGCCTTGGTGGGTGCAAGCCGTGTCCAGCAGATCGAGGATGCTGTTATAGCGTTAGATAAATTGTTATTCGAGCCGCAGGAATTGCAAGCTATTGAGAAAATCATAACGGGGTAATGAGTCATCAATAGATTAAGAAGCCACCTAGCTAGCATAATTGTGTAGAAATACAGAGGTAGTCGCCGATATCAATTATGATGCGCCTCTAAGGGTTGTTGTGCTACTGAGTATTGTTCGTAGATAACATTATTTTTGCCAGATTTTTTTACCCTATACATCAGCTGATCCGCAATTTTTAATACGTCATCGATGTTCGAAGGAGCGTTCCGAGTACTATGAAACACGGCGACTCCGATACTAAAACCAATGGGCCAACCATTCTTTGCCGCATCCTGGTTTAGTTGTTCATAAACATTCCTTGTTTGGCGGACAATGGGTTTGATAGTACGGTCGGTTTCCGTATCCTCTTTATATGGGTAAAATTTCAAAGCGATATTGATACAATGGCAACACAAGCTTTTCTTTGGGGTATTATCAGTGCTATTTCGCTGCCTATAGGTGCGCTTTTAGGACTGCTGTGGCGACCTGGTTCACGTATCAGTTCGGCGTTTATGGCGTTTGGCGCCGGCGCTTTATTGTTCGCGTTAAGCATTGAATTGCTTGGTCACGTACCGCATTTTGTCGAGGAGCATGGACTCAATGCTCTTGCTGTGGCAGTCGCTGGGGCACTCGCCGGTGGCGCGATTTTTGATGTATTAAACCAGCTTTTGAACAATCGTGGCGCCTTTTTACGCAACCTCTCCAATGCCAAAAACCATGTTGCTCGCACCAAAAAAGCCCGTGCAAAACGGCTACTGCGGCGTCTTTACCGGGTCGATGCACTACGGGGGCTGCCGCCAGAAAATATGGCGGAACTGGTTAAAGTGGTCCGTAAAGAGCGTTACCACGATGGTGAAATTATCTTTCATACCGGCGATCGGGCCCAGGAACTCCATTTTATACGCCGTGGTCAGGTGGAGATTGTTGTCCGCCGTAATGGCACTGAGGAGTGTGTTACTAGCCTTAGCAAGAACGATACGTTCGGTGAACTGGCTGTGCTCGACGGCAATCGCCAGCGTTATTTTGATGCCCGCGCTGTCGGCAACGTAGAACTTTACACCCTAGAAAAAGACGATTTAGAGCGGGCCTTGGCAGAACTGCCCCAGTTACAGCAAGCGGTAAGTGCGCTGGCTAAGACCCGCTACGCCCAATGGCTAGGAGACGAGCATCAAGATGAGAAGGTGGGCGAGGCAGAGGACCAATTGGACAATCTTAATATGCCGGTCACGGAGCACGACATCCACCAGGAAAGCATAGCGGCCAGCGGTGCGGCGGGGGCGGCCATGGCGATTTGGCTCGGCATCGCCATCGACGGGATTCCCGAGTCGTTGGTCATCGGTACCCTAGCTATCGGCCCGGAGGGTATGAGCCTAGCCTTTATCGTCGGCGTATTCCTGGCTAATTTGCCGGAAGCCATGTCTAGCGCTGTTAGTATGCGCAAAAACGGCATGAGTCGACGCCGTATTCTGACCATGTGGGGATCGTTGTGTCTGCTGACCGGGGTCGGTGCCTGGCTGGGCGCCGTTATGTTTCCCCCCGAACCGCAGGGATATGTATTCTTTATCAAGTTAGCTATCGAGGCCCTGGCCGCCGGCGCCATGCTCACGATGATTGCCGAGACCATGTTGCCGGAGGCGTTTGAGGAGGGCGGTTCAATCATCGGTTTTGCCACGCTTTGCGGCTTTCTAGCGGCGTTGGCAGTGGCGTCGGTCTAAGAAGCTGTTTCAAAAACTCGCGATGTTTGCTGAATCAAGGCGCAGCACCTTCGAGCAGCGCAGTTTACAAGTGGTAAATGAGCAGCGGAGAAGGTGCTGTAACGCCGAGTCAGCGGACATGAGCAGGTTTTGAAACAGCTTCTAACTGACTTTAATAGATACGCAGACAGTTATCTCAACATCTTCAATCTAGCCGACTCCACCAGCGGTGGCGCCAGCGGCGGTAACCAAGATAAGGATGAGTTTTTTGAAGAGAATAGACAATCTGTTCTAGTGCAAGGTAGTTGGTAATCATGATCGATGTTCCTAGAGGTTTGAATCAAATTAATCAAAATCTGAATGCATTCAGTTTTCAAAGAAATTATCTGAATCAATTCAGATCTACTAGAATAGTTGAAAAAACTTGATCGATCAAGATCGGATTAAGACAATGAAATTATTTCTTCAGAGCTTTTATATAACCATGCAGAATAAACATGTTTAAAGAGGTTGCGGCACAAATAAGTTTGGCTACCGTAATTTTCGTTATAAGTTCATTTTGTCTGGAAAATTAGCTACCAGTGATGAGGTATTTAGTTGACCAGTGATATTAAAAAACGTGATATTACCGTTTTGATCACAAAGCCAAAACTCCTTTGCTCCTTGGGCGAAGTACAGCGTCTTTTTCTCATTCATTTCTTGCTGAGAATTGCTGTCAGAAATAACTTCAATGCAAAGCTCGGGCGCGACAGAACACTCTATTTCTTTTTTTATGATTTTAAATCTTTCTTCCGATACCCAAACAACATCGGCAACTTTGGTTCCTTTAGTGGTATAAATAGCGCATTCAGGGAATACTTCACCCGTTTGCTTAAATTGTCGTAGTAAATTTGCTATCTTTCCTTGCAAAATAGAGTGATATAATTTTTGAGGAGACATAACAATTTTTCCATACTCATTAAGTTCTATTTTGTATGGCAAA
>CAZGON010000233.1:0-6791 GCA_964527085.1 uncultured Candidatus Competibacteraceae bacterium | reverse complement strand
CGCTTACTGGAGACACAGCCTATCACAGGATAATTATCCAGAACTGACGTTAACTCAGGAAGAAATATGGACGCAATCAAACAATGGGTAGTAAATCCTTTCACTCTAGTAAGATTGATTACCGCGCTATTTACCTGCTTGCTCAGTTTTTCTCCCCATACCAGTTATTCTCAAGAATGGATTTATACCGTGCGCCCCGGCGATAATCTCTGGGATCTGACTGAAAAATATCTCATCCATACGGGCTACCATTCAAGGTTACAAGCGCTTAACAACGTACAATTTCCAAAACGCCTAACGCCTGGGCAAAGATTACGCTTTCCTATTAATTGGCTAAAGATACAGCCAACGTCAGTTCGGGTGATCACCGGCCAAGGAGATGCTGAGGTTACGCTAGCTACCACAGGAAAAACCATGCCCATTAACAACGGCATCCTGCTACAGGCTGGCGATACCATCCGCACCGGACCAAAAGCCAGTGTAACCTTGGAGTTTGGCGATGGATCGGAATTCTTAATCTTGCCAAACAGCTACCTTGTGCTGGACAGCATCAGTGCGTATGGTGATACTGGGATGGTAGACACCCGTTTACGGCTTCCCCGCGGCCGGCTCAATGGTAATATCGCACCCCGCCAGGGACCCGGGACACGTTTTGAAATACAAACCCCCGCCGCCATTTCAGCGGTGCGCGGCACCGATTACCGCATCAGTATGGCGCCAGACACTTCCCTATCGCGAACCGAGGTGCTAAGCGGTAGAGTCGCTGTCAAAGGCGCTGACAGACTGCGTACTGTGCCAGGAGGGTTTGGCACGTTGACCGAGACAGGCAAACCCCCATTACCACCCATTCGTCTGCTACCGCCACCGGATCTCACAAAAGTTTCACCGCTATTTGATCGAATACCCTTTACGTTTACCGTACCAGCTTTAGAAAAAGCCGTCGCTTACCGTCTGCAAATTGCGTCTACCCGTCAATTTCAAACACTACTTTTTGATCGTGTCTTTGATAGCCTGCAGGTGAGCGCCTCAAACCTCGATCAAGACGGTGAGTATATATTGCGGGTTCGCGGCATTGATGCCCAAGGACTAGAAGGTGAAGACGCCTACCTTGCCTTTGAATTGGATGCGTTTCCGGAACCGCCGGTGTTACTTAAACCTGAACCCGATGAAGTGGTGCGGGTGCAACAACCCAGCTTTGCATGGTCACAACCCATTGTGGCTAAGCAGTACCATTTTCAGGTGGCGGAAAACAACAATTTTGATGCCCCCCTTGTCGATCTGCCGAACTACTCAGAAGTCGGCTTTACCGGGGAGACGGATTTGCCGCCCGGAAATTATTACTGGCGCATCGCCACCATTGACAAAGTCGATGAAAAGGGTCCCTTTAGCGATCCGCAAGCTTTTACAGTAAAACCGCCCCCCGCCAGTCCTGAGCTAGAAGAACCCGACATAGATGAAAACACGTTAGTGCTACGCTGGCGGGAGGGTCTTCCAGATGAAACCTATGAATTTCAGCTGGCAACGGATATAAGGTTTGCAGAGGTGGTTCTGGATAAACAGCTAGCGGAACCCCAGATTGCCATTTCACGGCCCGCCTCTGGCCTCTATTACCTGCGTATAAGAACCATCGACAGTGACGGTTATGCAGGACCTTATGGTTCTCCGCAACGTATTTCCATACCACCGGAAAGTTACTGGTCACCGGCGATTATCTTTACGTTGCTAGGGCTTTTGTTGCTTCTATGAGCTTACCTCTAAAAGACAAAATAACTTTTCAAGAAAGCTCTATTTTGTCTTTATTGCTAGTCGCTATTGCTTGTTTTTTTATTTATAGCGACTGGCTTTGGCGCTTGGATCATAGTATTTATGATTGGCACCTCCGCTGGTGGTCACAACCACCGACCGATAACATTTTAATTGTCGCCATCGATACGCAAAGCCTTAAAGAGTTAGGCCGCTGGCCATGGCCACGACGGCTCCATGCAAAGATCATTGATAATTTGACAGCCGCAGGCGCCAAGGTAATCGCCCTCGATATCGTCTTTGCCGAAGCCAGTACCGACGACCCTGTCGGCGATAATCTGCTAGCTCAAGCCCTGAAAAAAAGCGGTCGTGTGGTATTACCGGTTATCCTGGAAGAGTTGCGTTCCGGAGGCCAATTAATAGAGGTATTACCAATTCCACCATTGGCCGCTACCGCGGCAAAGCTTGGCCATGTAGACATTGAATTGGAACAGGACGGCATTGTGCGGTCCACTTATCTTAAGGCCGGTCTTGGATCATCTTATTGGCCCACCTTAGCCTTAGCCATGTTAGATCTAGCGCATCCTGTTGCAGAACACATGCTTCCAGGAGAACAACATGCGCGTACTCAGGCATCTTCCCAACACACCTGGATACGCAATCATCGTATCTTGATTCCATTTACTGGACCGCCAGGCCACTTTCCCGCCGTTTCTTATGTGGACATACTGCGTAATAAGCTGTCCCCAGAAATATTACGTGATAAGTTCGTCTTGGTGGGGGTAACAGCACGGGGGCTCACTGACGCTCTGGCAACACCGGTGTCTGGTCAAAAACAACCCATGGCCGGTGTAGAGTTCAACGCCCATGTATTAAACACGTTGCAGCAGAGTATTGCCATACGTCCTTTATCTATGGAATGGCGTATGTTGTTAATAGCAAGCCTAGCTGTTTTCCTGCCTTGGCTCTATCCGCGTCTGTCCCTGCGGCAAGCGGGGATTATGGTGATTCTTGCTTTGCTGGGCACACTCACCCTTAGTGTTTTGCTGTCTAAAGTGCTGCAGATTTGGTTTAACCCTGCACCTGCCTTGGTAGTCCTTAGCCTTAGCTATCCATTGTGGAGTTGGCGCCACCTAAAAACATTGATGGGTTCAATATTTGAAGAAGAAGAACGCACCCAAGTTACCTTACAAGCCATTGGCGATGGCGTTATCACCACCAATGGGCAAGGGCAAATAGAAAAAATGAACCCAAAAGCAGAAATCTTAACCGGTTGGTCGCTGAAAGAGGCGCATGGGCAATCGTTAGATAGGGTTTTGCGTCTTATTGATGAGCACAACGGGATAACATTAAAAAATCCCGTTAACTTATGTCTAGAACGAGACAATACCGTTGAGCTTGAAGAAAAAGTGCTTTTAGTCAATGCCCTGGGTCAAGCAGCGACGATCCGAGTATCTGCCTCTCCAATTCGTAACCGTGGCGGCAAAATAGCAGGCGTAGTGGTGGCGATGACGGATCTCAGCGAAACACATCGTTTAAGCAAACAGTTATCCTACCAGACCAACTATGATGTTTTGACTGAGCTACCCAATCGCCATCTTCTCAGAAATCGACTTACCCAAGCTATCGCTTACGGGCATCAAAACAAACAAATATTTGCCTTATTGATTGTGGATTTGGACCGCTTCAAAACAGTCAACGATAGTCTAGGTCTTGCGGTGGGCGATAAGCTCCTCAAGGCGGTTGCCGAGCGATTAAAACAGGATCGTAGAGAGGAAGACACGGTGGCTCGACTGGGAAGCGATGAATTCGCGCTTGTACTGGAAAATTTATCTGAGCAAGCAGGTGCTGTCTCTGTCACTGAAAAACTCTTGTCGGCCATGGAAAAGCCTTTTCATATCGACGATTATGAATTTTTTGTTTCTTGCAGTATTGGCGTTAGTCTATTTCCTAAGGACGGAGAAGAGGTGGAGCTGCTGCTAAAGAATGCTGACAGGGCTTTACAACAGGCTAAAGAAAATGGTCGCAATACAGTACAGTTTTATGCCCAGACCATGAACCGACAAAACTTGGATCGGCTGGTTATGGAACACAATCTTCGCCATGCCTTAGCGCGCCAAGAACTGGAAATACATTACCAACCGCAAGTAGAGCTTATCAATGGCCAGATTATTGGCGTCGAAGCCCTATTGCGATGGCGCCACCCGCAACTGGGACTGATCTCACCGGCGGAGTTTATCCCCTTAGCTGAAGAGACCGGTCTGATTGTTTCCATTGGTGAATGGGTTTTGAAAACTGCCTGCAGCCAAGGCAAGTCATGGCAACGGGAAGGGATAGCGCCGATCAAAGTAGCCGTCAACCTGTCGCCGCGACAATTTATGCAAACCAACTTGACAGATATGATTAAAGAGACCCTTGCGGAAACCGGTTTAGAACCCTGCTATTTGGATCTTGAAATCACAGAAAGTCTAATTGTAAAGAATGTGGAGGAGGTGATTCCCATCCTTCACACCTTGAAATCTATTGGCGTACAACTGTCCATCGATGACTTTGGAACCGGTTATTCTTCGCTGAATTACCTGAAGCGATTTCCCATCGATCAAATCAAAATTGACAAGACTTTTGTGCGGGATATCAACACCGATCTTGATGATTCGGCTATTGCCCTTGCGGTGATTGCCATGGCCCATAGCATGAAACTTAAGGTATTAGCAGAAGGGGTCGAAACCAAAACCCAATTGACGTTTTTGAAAACCAACCGATGCGATGAAATGCAAGGATTTTATTTGAGTTGCCCATTACCTGTGGCAGAAACCACTCATTTATTACAGTCTCATACTCATTTAAACTTTAATTAAAGCGGTTTTTCTGTTCCGTATCCCACATTCCCAAACCTCGATAAAAATTTTAGATAATTTATTGGGACGGTTGATGATATGAATTTTTCATTGCGGTGAGAAGTCATAGTAAAGTGCTGGTAACCTCTATACAGGTTTTAATAGGTAGCCACATTTCAAGGCATGAATGATTGTCGGGATTGACTGGTAAAAAGCCATACTGCCGATAAAACGGAATAACCTCTGGGTACATTGGATCAACAAACACCCCGATGGCTGAAATTTGTTGTTCGACTAACACCGTCCGATAGATAGCATCAATCAATAATGTTTCGCCTAACCTTTGCCCCTGGTGCGCACGATCCACAGCAAGACGGGCTAGTTTTACTGCACTTAGTGGATAAGGATACTTTTTATAATCTCTGTGAGCAGGCGGCGTCATGACTGAATATCCGGTAAGGGTGTGATAACCGATAATAGTCGTTGGTGCGAAATCGTGGCTCGCCACATACGTTTTAGAGATGTGCTTTGCAGTTTTCTGCCGGGCTTGTTGTTGTAAGAACTGATTTAATTCACTAATACCACAATCAAATGCTTTGCGATCATGTTGCCGGGTGATTTCGTCAATGATCACCGACATTGACTGTATCCTCGTAGTGCTGCGCTGCCTTAAGTAGCTTCGTCTTTGCTTTTGGCGGATTGTCCAAAGCGGCAAACAAAGCATCAGCACCAGCCATCGAGAGATGCAAAGTTTCAGTCCGTTCAATTACATGACGTGCTTTCTCCATCGCCGACTCAATAAGAAATTGTGAAAGCGTTGCGCCGGAGTAATCAGCTGCTCGTTGTATGATTTCTTGAATCTCTGTGGAAGTTCGCGCAACCAGACGGGTTTCTTTACGTTCTGCCTTGGTAGCCATAGTTTCACCGGGTTATTAGTTTAAAATGGTGCCACTATGGCATACACATTTAGCGCTTGTCAATTTGTATGTCTAAATAGCACACACATCACATCAGAATTTGTTTCTCTTAGGAGAGGATGTTTTAAGATGCAGGTAGTTTCACGCAAGGGCCGTGATATGCCCTTGCGGATGAAAAAATTATAAACAAGCTAAAAAGAGGCTACGGCGCGAGGTTATTGATATCAAGGCAGTCATCGCCGTGAAATACTAGTGTTTCTTCAAGGCTAAGAAGTGGGGTTGGATAGATGTGTGGATTTATGGGAAACTCCCTGCAACTAAGGAGATTTCCCATGAATAAGAAGTATATTGTTCGCCTTAGCGAATCGGAACGCAACACCTGCATGGACGCTGCACTGCTAGCCGAGGAATTGGTCGCGTTGAAGGTCGTTGACTCGATTAGCCACGAGACGGTGCGTCAGAGGCTTAAAAAAACGCGATGACCCAGCGGATGATAGCCTATTGGGTGATTCCACCGCAGGCCGATGCGGAGTTTATCGCCACTATGGAGGAAGTGCTTGCCACCTATGAAAAAGCGTATGATCCGGCGCATCCCGTACTGTGCATGGACGAACAGCCCGTGTAGTTGGTAGGCGAAACACGAACACCCCTCGAGGCTACCAAAGCGCATCCGCAACGTGTCGACTACGAATATGAACGTGCCGGTAGTGCAAGCCTGTTCCTATTTGCCGAACCACTGGCGGGGTTTCGTCAGGTGAGCGCTCGCGAACAACGCACAAAGGTGGATTGGGCACTGGAAGTGGCGCACCTGCTCGATACCCGCTACGCGGATTGTGCGCGAGTGACGTTGGTATGCGACAACTTGAACACCCACCCGAAAGGGGCTTTTTATGAAGCGTTCGAACCCGACAAAGCCCGCCACTACGTGCGTCGCATCGAGTGTTGTCACACACCCAAACACACTAGCTGGTTAAACGTTGCTGAATGTGAACTCAGCTGTATGACCCGTCAATGCCTGCGTGGGCGCCGCATCGGCAACATCGCCTTACTTCGCTCCGAGATCGGTATCTGGTCGGAGAAGACCAACACGAAGCAACGCGGTGTCGATTGGCAATTCAAGATCGACGACGCCCGCCGAAAGCTTAAGCGACTCTGCCCCAAAATCAAAACTTGAAGAAGCACTAGCCAATTCATAGATAAAAAATAAGGTAGTCCTAAACAGGTAATGATTTAGTAGCATTATCTGTATTAGCTAAGATTTAATCTGACACTTCTGATAAACTGATTGGAAATA
>CAZGON010000232.1:0-6856 GCA_964527085.1 uncultured Candidatus Competibacteraceae bacterium | reverse complement strand
ACTGCTCATTTACTTTATGTAAACTGCGCTGCTCGAAGGGGCTGTGCCTTGATTCAGCGGACGTCGCGGATTTTTAAAACAGCTTCTTATCCCCAGCAGGTAGACGAGACTTTTGAATAAATCACCCTTCTTCGAAGATTGTCAGTTTCTGACCAATGATGTGTTTCGTTGCCGTATAAATACCACAAAAAATTATCCCCTTAAAAAACCGGTGTTAAATCACCTTAAAAACCTCATTATTAGTAATAAATTACAGGTTGTTACTGTAAATTTTGCAAAGCCGTTTGTAGTAATGTAAAACTATCAAATAACAAAAAAATCATCCTAAACCAAGTCGGCAGCCCCCTGTCGAACCTTAATCAAGGCAACTCCACGAGAACTTGACTGAGCGGTTTGCGAGGGGTCTGGGGCACTTGCGCCGGGTAGCCATACCAAAGTAAGCCAACCACGGTTTCCAGGGTCGGGTCAACCCAGATCAAGTCATAGAAGTCAGCTTCCCGAATAACATCGCCGGTGGTCCACTTGACGCCGATGCCCTCACTCCACAAATAGAGTGAAAAATTTTGAATAGCACAGCAACACGCTGAATAATCTTCTTTGGAACGGAGCGGATCGTCGGAATTTTCGCAAGTAACCACCAGCCAACCCGGTATACGTTGCCAGCGGTCCAGTTTGGTCCGACCCGCGTCAGGACCTTTTTTGCGAGTTACTAGATCGGCATTGAGTTTAGCGATGGCTTGAGCTGTTTCTGGGCCAAGTAGATAAAAATGCCAAGGTTCGGTCAGCAAATGATTAGGAGCCCAACGCGCCAAGTCCAGTCCTCGCAAAACCGTTTCTTGCGGGGGTAATGGTTCCTTAAATTCATGGATAGTGCGCCGGGAACGTATCAGATCCGCTGCGTTTAGCAAACAATTGGGTTGGTTTTCCTGGGCTGACACATTATCACCTGTTTTGTTAACTTGAATTAATAGACCATTGGAGTGTCAGACCGTTGCAAAGGGGTTGCTGTAGAGGTTGTTACTGGCTAAATCAGTCGCTAGGCTTTTTGAGTGTCAGACCGTTGCAAAAGGGTTGCTGTAGAGGGTGATAAATAGGTTGTTACTGGCTAAATCAGTCGCTAGGCTTTTTCTACCAAAAAATAGAATCTACCTTGCTCTTCATAAGATTCCAGCAGGTTATGCCCACCTTGTTTGGAAAAAACCTCAAAATCCTGGACCGAGCCGGGGTCGGTGGCGATGATACTCAAGCGTTGACCGCTTTGTAGACTGGCTAAAGCTTTTTTGGCTTTAAGTATGGGTAAGGGGCAATTTAACCCTGATGCATCTAACTGAGAATCAATCTGCATAACGCACTTTACCCCCTAAATGGCGATAAAAATTGGGTAATGTGATCTATTTGATGGCGCAAAACAGCTAAGTATAATCGATTATATCCACAAGTGGCAGTTGCCATTTTAGATATTTCTTGTAACATATGCGATTAATGTTGGGCCGTTAGCTCAGTTGGTAGAGCATCGGACTTTTAATCCGCTGGTCGTAGGTTCGAATCCTACACGGCCCACCAATTAATCAAAGACTTATTTCTCTTTCCGTTTTGTCCTCAAAGGCCATGGCACACTCATGGCACATCCCAAAACAACACACCACCACAAAACCTACTGTCCTACTGCTGGCTAAAAAAAGTCTAAGAATAAGGCTTTCAGCCCTTGTTTTAATGCTTGCAGCTTTTTCCTGAATTTGAGCAAGATCAAACTGTACCTGTTGTCGAAGCCAGCTTGCAGCACTTCCTCCAAAACCTTTAGAGAGGCGGATTGCCATTTCTGGCGATATATATACTACTATGGCCATTTAAAAGCTCAGATAAAACCTTACGAGTAACACCAAGCTCTTTAGCTGCTGCCGTGACCGTTAAGTTAAGCGGCTCAAGGTATAATTCCCGGATTACCTCGCCAGGATGGGGAGGGTTTTTCATCGGCATATGCCTTTTAGGATTCCCCGAAATGCTCGGGCCATTTTCGGGCACCATGTAATACTCTGAGAATCAAAACAGTATCTCCCGAAACCTGATAAGCGGCTATGTAGGGCGTATCTGGTACAATCAATTCTCGTGTATCTGCTACCCGCCCAGCTCTACCACTGTCTGGGTGATCTACCAATCTCCCTACAGTCTGATTGATGTTTGCTGCAACCTGCCGAGCAGCAATAGGATTGTCGTTGGCGATGTATGCTCGAATATGCTGTAAATCAGCTAAGGCTGCTTCTTCCCATATTATTTGCATTGCGGTGGTGGCAATTCGTTGTCTGTTCCCCAGCTGTCAAGCCATGCCGCTATATCTTCATGCGGTACAAAGCGCCCCCGGCCTTCCTGTACTTTCTGAACCGCTTCCCTCATTTCTTTTACCTGCCATGCTTCATCTTCCACATAACGCTCTATGGCGTGGCTCATTAGCCAGCTTCTATCCCGCTCCATAGCTGTGCTCATCATATCGAGGCGTTTTACTATTTCCGGGTCTAATCGAACTGTGACGTTTTGTTTTGCCATTTCGCAACCTATCGCAATTTATCGCAATCTATATTTCATGTTGCCATATAAACTTGCCTGAAGGAAGCCGCACAGCTAATGAAATTACCGCGTGGCTGTTGTCGTTGCGCCGTGATGCCTAACAACGCCAATTACCCAAGCTCGGCACTAAACCAAAAGCCCTGGCTAAGTAACCAGACCTAAGTACGCTAAGTACGCAACCCCGCGTAGTTAGCTCAGACCAGCAAAAATGCCTAACTACCCAAACTACGCAGTATTCTCCATCACAGGAGGGGGAGCAGGGCGGCTGATCGCGCTTTATCCCTGCACGTTGCCGGAAGTTAATTGATTTTTATTGTGAGATGCTGAAATCATACGCCAACGTTTTAAACTATCTTTAAAAAAAATGCCTAGATAGACTACGAGGACCGCGATTTAATTTTTTAGTCATGAAATCTATAACCTACGAGATTTGTAGCAAGAGGTTTTACCTGACGCGCCGTAAAGCTCGGCCCTTAAGGGCGGAGATATAAGGCGCAAACTGTTCTATACTTTTGGGTGTCGGAGTCACGCGACAACGCGCCGACATCGAGTAATACCCGTTTAAAACCGGCCAAGCCTATGCCGCTTGGCGCGAATACTGGGCAGTTTCGACTGCGACTGCTATTTGGGTAAGAGGTCATGCGAACTGTCCTCCCTCTCGGGCATGAGAGGCTAAACTAAGGAATCCTCTTTCTTTAAGGAAGAGGAGGATGTCAATAAACGCGGCTAATTTCTCTGTTAATTTGCGATGGGTACCTGGGACCATCATTTGGTCACTACCTGTATCCGCAGGGGAGAACGGGTTTTCTTATGCGGTAGCTTGTCCCCCTTTCCTACCGTGGCACATTCATGGCACACTACTAGACAAATAAAGAGGAATAAAAGCTATACTTAACGATAGCTGAAATAGCCTAAGCTCTTGCAAAATATATCGTTGTTTGTGGTGGTGTGTCGTTTTCCTTGGACTTTCAATCCGCTGGTCGTAGGTTCGAATCCTACACGGCCCACCAATAAAAATAACATCTTTCCTACCACTCTTCTCTTGCTTTGTGTGCTGTCGTAATTCGGCGGCTTATAAAACTCATAACTACAAAAATCAGCATGGTGAAAAACCCTATTTGAGTCGCCGGTTCCTGTTCGTTGGATTGGCCTACTGATTGCATCAAAATCAAAACGTTTTTTTCCTGATGAGCCTGTTGCTGACAAACACAAGCATCCGGCGCCCATCGTAAAAAAACCGACAACGACTGCTAGTCGATGGCAAAATGTGGAAATAGAGTCATACAAAATGGCTCAATGTGTTAGAGGATGATCGAATATGCTAGCTAATGATGTGACTTTACCAGTATTCAACGCTCAGCCGCGCTGGTTACCATCCCAGCGTTTGGTTAATTTTCTAGGATTTGCCGCCTGCGCTTCCATGCTTGGTTTTGGTTATTTTTTACAGCATATAATGCGCTTAGAGCCTTGCCCCATGTGTATCCTACAGCGCATAGCTATTGTTGCTGTGGGTTGTGTTTTTTTAGTGGCGGCGCTGCACAATCCGCGGGTTTGGGGCGCCAGAATTTACGGGGTAATGGTGGCTATAACGGTAGCTACAGGTGCGGCGCTTTCCATGCGGCATATTTGGCTACAATATTTTCTCCCAGAAGGCCAAGAACCTGCCTGTGGAATGGCGCTAGATTATATGCTAGAAGAACTCCCGCCGACTGAGGTGCTGACCAATATTCTTGCAGGTACTGGCGATTGTACCGAGGTGGTATGGACTTTTTTAGGTCTTAGTATCCCGGCATGGACATTAGTGTGTTTTGTAGTGCTTGGCATCGTCGGGGTGACCCGCAACTTTATGCGTGTCTAAACGGTGCAGTCTTTCAATAATCTCTCAACAACCAGACATAGATCAGTTCTGTTATTTATTTCATGGAACTGTCATGTTTATGGGTCTGCAAAAAGAGATAATGCAGGGGTCTGCCAATGAGGTAACCAGAATGCCTCATTTGCGTGTCTTGTTTGCAAAGTTCCAAAGGTAATTGCCATGTTAAAGAAACAAAAGGTAGGTATTGTAGGAACAGGTCAGGTGGGGATGGCGGCAGCCTACGCGATCTTTCAGCAAAAAAGTGTTAGGGAACTGATTTTAATTGATCGCAACAAAGAGCGGGCAGAAGGCGAAGCAATGGATCTTATGCACGGTCAGGCTTACGTCGGGCGGTGCAGTGTAAAGTCAGGGGATTATGCGGATTTGCAAGATGCGCAATTGGTGATAATTTCCGCGGGAGCAAGCCAAAAACCCGGTGAATCACGACTTGAATTGCTAAATCGTAATGCGGCAATTTTTAAAGAAATTGCTACCCAATTGGATAATTACGCACCGGAAGCTATTGTGCTGATTGCCACCAATCCGGTGGATATCTTGACTTACGTCATGCAGGATTTGAGCAAGCGTCCCGCCAATCTAGTGATTGGTACCGGCACGATGCTGGATACCACTCGTTTTCGTACCCTTTTAGCCGAATACTACTGCGTCGATCCGCGTTCTGTACACGCTCTTATCATTGGAGAGCACGGCGACTCGGAGGTGCCGATTTGGAGTACAGCAGATATTGCTGGTAGTCTTTTGACCAAAAATATCATTCTTGGCAAATCGTTTGACCGCGACGCGATGGATGCGCTGTTCCAAAAGGTGCGCCGGGCAGCCTATGAGATCATCAATCGCAAAGGCTATACTAATTGGGCCATTGGATTGGTTATCGCTCATCTGCTGCGCACTATTCAAGATGATCAGAATAGCGTGCTTCCTGTTAGTGTCCGGTTGGCTGGGGAATATGGCATCGACGATGTCTGTTTGAGCATTCCAGTAGCGGTGGGTCTGCGAGGCGTTGGCGAACGGGTTTCTCCCACTTTGGACGATGAGGAGCTTAAAGGATTGCGCCACTCGGCGGATGTGCTCAAAGAAAGCCTAGCTGGAATCCGCTATGATTAGCGCAATATCTTACTAATTTACGAGAGGGACAGCTTACCATGCAGGTGTTTTTCTACCAAACGCCGGACCAATGTCCCTCTGACTCCCTTCCCGATTGTGCTGTGGTTGTCGATGTTTTGCGGGCTACGACAACCATTAGCGCAGCCTTACAAGCTGGTGCCGAAGCGGTTCAAGTCTTTGCTGATATCGAAACCCTGATGCAAGTCAGTGACCAATGGCCGGGAGAAAAACGCCTCCGGGCCGGCGAACGGGGAGGCCAAAAGTTAGCTGCCTTTGATCTCGGTAACTCACCCCTTGAATGTACTTCAGCACGAGTCAATGGCCGGCGACTTTTTATGAGCACCACCAATGGCACGCGAACCCTACGCCGAGTGCAATCAACCAAAGTCGTGTTGACGGCTGCCCTCGTCAATCGACAGCGAGTTGTAGAGTATCTTTTGGCGCATCGGCCAGAGACGGTTTGGCTGGTGGCGTCCGGATGGGAAGGCCACTTTTCGTTAGAAGACACCGTCTGCGCAGGGGCTGTTGCCTGGAGTTTGGTCGGAAATTATGAAAATGGATGGTTAGCGATGGCGGGCAACGATGAACTCATTGCCGCCATCGCCCTCTACCAGCAATGGCAAAATCGTTTGCTCGAACTTCTCCACCATGCTAGTCACGGCCAACGCCTATTGCGCCTTGGTTACAAAGATGATCTGCAATTCTGCGCTCAAGCCGACATGCTGAATGTATTGCCCATTCAAAAAGAGCCAGGTTTATTGGTAGCGGTAGATGTCTAGAGTACTTTCCCACTAGTTATAGCGAAACCCATTGATTTTAATTATATTGATGGAGTATAAAAAATTGATTTTTAATATATTTAATGGGATATAATATGCGCGAAGTAATAAAATCAGCTTTTGTACCGTGCATTTTGACGTTAGCAATACAACTCCGATATTGGTAGAAATCAAGTTACCCGTTTGACCTGCCCCCTTTTTTGTTGAGGCTTCGTTTCTAGATCTGACCCCGTTGCTTTGCTCCATCCGGGCTACTGCTACTTGCTGCATAGTTTTTAGTGTAACGCCATGTTTCGAAAAACTTCTAGTGAATGAGATGTAGCAGCTGCTTTCGATAATTCTCGTAACTTGGCTAGATCATCAATGGCTTTGATATGTCGCACAAGGGGTTTGGGTAGAGTCCCAAAACGTGCCTCTAGGATGGTCAGCACATTGTAGGCTGCTTCTTCCTGGCGACCCTTTTCAAGGCCCTTTTCAAGGCCCTTTTCAAGGCCCTTTTCAAGGCCCTTTTCAAGGCCCTCTTGGCGGCCCTTTT
>CAZGON010000231.1:2139-6865 GCA_964527085.1 uncultured Candidatus Competibacteraceae bacterium | reverse complement strand
CGGTCAATGGAATCCAACCTGCATTATTGGCCGGACCGTAGGGGAAGGTAATATCTGCTGCGCCGCCTGTTGGGGTGTTTTTTAGATGAAAGACTCCACGCGTAGGGTTATATAGACCGATAGTATTTATAAGGTCTCCATCCCAGTCCCCGAGCAATGGCATCAAACCGGTGTTGGGTGTGCCAAAGCGGATCTCATGGTCTGCGTTACCAGACGTCAAAAATTCTTTTAGATAAAAACCACTAAGACTTGGATTATACAAACTGACGCCAGGAAAACGCCTTGTTGTTGGCAGTTCTGCTAATTCAAGGAGTTCTATTGTTGTCAACGAGCGATTATAAATTGCTACTTCATCAATAACACCGTTGAAAACGCCTGCATTAGCATGATTAGAATTCAAATTATTACCTATTCTAAGGGGCGCCGAGCCTGTGTAAGGTGTCACAGCGCCTATTTGAATCGATTTTTCTAAAACACCATCTACATAAATTTGTAGGTTTTGACCGTTATAAATACCAGCGACGTGGTACCAGTTACTAAATTGTTTTGTTGTGGAAAAAATCTCAAAGTCTCTATCCTCTGTAGATCTTTCCAAACCTGCCATAAAAGTAGAATCATTTGCCCAACTCAACAGATAATTATCCCTATTGGAGCCGTCAGAACTAATCTTCCAAATAATAGGATTAGTTCTACGTTCAATGCCGGTGGCAGCAGGTTTAACCCAAGCTGCAATTGTAAAAGAGCTACCAAGGCTCAAGGCATCGTTTGTATTAGAGATCTCGATAAAATCGTCTATACCATCGAATAAATAAGCACTGTTAGGATTACCAAATCGATCTGCAGTCAACTGAGAACCGCTCACTGTTCCATTCAGACCAGAAACAGAGCTACTATTATTGGCATTACCATTAAAAGGGTAACAGGCTACAAGACCATTACTGTTGTTACATGCTGCAACTGCGGCATTTCCAAAAAGTATTACAAGAATAAAAACAAAGAAGCTAAATTTCCCAATATTGCTCACTATTATCTCCTTATTTTATAAGGTTTAGCGCTCTACATGACCCCTACTAAGGAGAGGAGAGCACAATGTTCCTCGCCTAGTCGTACTTCAGATTGATTGAAGGAAAATCAACTGTAAAAATGAAGTTGTTGGCACAACCCAAACCATCGTATTCATAAGCCATCGTTACCAAAATGGGGTTTTGGTAAACAAATGCAACAAAAGTAAGGTGCAGTGAGGTCACATCAGGATGAGTCTAGATAAGGCAATTTAATGTATCTTTAAAACAAACATTGCCAAAATAAAAAGTATCGTTGTGCTAAAGGGCGCTGACCAGGGGTTTTTGACGTGAGGATGGCAGACATTGGCCCTGGCGGTCCCTGTCTCGGAAGCGCAGCAGCAGGGTTTTTGCATCACTCCCTGTCCTAAACGCATCCACAGGGGGAGTTTGCCAGGCAAGCAGTTGCGCGGCTGCATTAGCCACCGGTTGCTTAGGATAATATAAATCCGTTGCCCAGTGGACGAATTTAAGCACCTGAAAAGCATTGAACCAATGCAAAAAGCGTTTTCGAAAGGTCTGCACAGACGCCACGTTTTGTTGGATTTCGCTGAGTTTTTCTGTAAAACGCCGCTCTATTAGATATTGCACCATCGTCTTGGGAAGCGGAGTGGGCCAGCAGGACTCGTCGGGTGAAACGCTGTAGAACCTATCCATGTGTGAAAAAAGCGCCTTTAAATCTAGAAACACCTGGGGAGCATAGCTGAGATAGACAGACTGCTGCCCATTGTTTAGCCATTGACACTGGGCTTTCCCGGTGCCAAAGGGAGCCCGATGGGAAGCCCGTGGGGAGGGTATGACAGTTGTGTCGAGGATCTCGCTAAAATTTCCCAGGGGAATAATTTTGTGGAGAAAGTAAAAGTCTTCGCCGCCATGACGCCGGTTCATGCCGCCTTGTTTCGCATACACGTCGCTGCGCACCGCCATGCAGGAACCGAGGGTATGATACGCATAGGGAAAACCGCTGAATCGCAAACCTTGTACGTAATAACGAAGAAATAATTCGTATTGGATGATACCTTCATTCAAACGGGGGTCAGGGTTATCTTCCAAGGGATGCTCAAAGTACAGGGTACAGCCGGGTGTTTTAGGGTGCTGTTCAAAATGGGCTGTAAGACAGGTTAAGTAATTAGGAGCACAGACACAGTCTGCATCGAGGGACGCGATGACGCCGGATGCTATGCCTGCTTTCAGAAAACGGGCCACGGCTTCATCCATCCCTAATTTGCGGGCTAAGCCTACCCCAGCGTGGTGAGGATTGAGGCGGGGAAAATGTAATAGATGGAAAGTGAGGCCAGGGTCTTTGTGCTGGGTTATCCACGCCGCTATTTTATGATAAGTATGCCAGTTCTGTGCTTGAACCGCAGGCGGATCTGCCGCGGAGGCATTGATAATTACAATAACTTCTACCGCGCAGCGAGGGCGTTGACAGCGCCACAAAGAGGCTAAGGTGGTTGTTAAATCCGGCTCATCGTGGCAGGGAATGACGATGACGAGGCCGAGTTTGGCGCTGGGCAAAGCTGTAATTTGCGGCGCCATGAGTTGATGTTTAACCAAATAGTGTTGTGCGGTGTAAGGAAAACTGGACACGGTTAGTCAATGCTAAAAGGCGAGTTTAGTATGGGAGTCATGGGGTGTCGAAAAAATCCATTGAGTTATTGAAAGCGACAGATTCGGCTTGGGTGCAGGAGGTTTTAAACGATTTTGATCGGTTTTTGCAAGATCACGCCAATTGCGAGCGCAAAGCCTCCGCTTTAGCCATGAGTATGGTGGTCAAATATCCAAATCGAAGTCGCCTTATTCCGCAATTAATTAGTATTGCGGAAGAAGAATTGAGCCATTTTAGACAGGTGTATACCTTGATGGCCGAGCGCCATGTGACCCTCGCAAAAGATACGCCGGATCCCTATGTAAATCAATTGATTCAAACCATGCACAGTGGCCGGGAAGAGCGCTTTCTAGATCGGCTGTTGATATCGGGTTTAATGGAATGTCGAGGCGCAGAACGGTTTCAAATACTCTCGGAAGTTCTCAACGATGAGACTTTGAAAGTTTTTTACCGGGAACTTTGGGGTAGCGAGATTAAGCACAGTCGCCGATTTATAGATATGGCGCTAGACTATTTCGAGGTGAAAGTCGTCTTTTCTCGTTTGCATAGCCTGGCGGAACAAGAGGCAGCGATTATTGAAACACTGCCCCATCGTCCCGCTTTGCATTGACGACTTTACGGCCAAATGGGAAATGGGCTAGCTAACCACTAACAACGCCAGAACGGTTTATCTGCCTCGTGGACGGCGTCAGCCCGGCTAATTCCAATATCTTTTAGAGCGCTGTTGTCCAGCTTGAGGAGCATACGCCGCTCCCGAACCCGGGTATGCCAGCGGTGTAGCATTTTCAACAAGTCGCCAATACGTTTTAACCCGTGGCGTGAAAAGTGCGGATTGGTGCATTTTGTTTTAGCTTCAGTGATCAAATTAACCGTAAAGGGGTATTTTGTCATGGTGTCAATTCTCATAAAAAGAGTTCAATTTGTTCTATATTGTAATTGTAGTTGACAAAAATAAAGATTCAATTTATTTATTGTTACCATGACAATGTGGCATCCAAAATTAGACAATTCTACTAAACCTCGCTATATCGCCCTCGCTGACGCCATTGCCAATGCTATCGCCGACGGTCAATTAGCCGAGGGAATGCGTTTGCCCACCCATCGTGATCTCGCTGTCCGGCTCGGTGTGACGGTAGGCACCGTAAGCCGTGCCTATAGTGAAGCGGAGCAGCGTGGTCTGATCCGCGGCGAAGTAGGGCGGGGTACCTTTGTGCGGGGCGCCCATTCTGAACCCACCTCCTTTGCCTTTCGTCATCCCCCCCAAAGCGGTTTGATTGATCTGTCCCTTAACCGGCCGGCGATTGATCCAATCCTGATTGATGCGTTTCGCCAGGCCCTGGTTAACCAGGCGAGTCAAGGGAATTTAGATGAACTGCTTACCTATCAGCCAGCGGAGGGTATGCCGTCCCATCGATTAGCCGGTGCTTTATGGATGCAACACAGCGGATTAAAAGTGCGTCCTGAGCAGGTGATTGTCACCCAAGGCGGGCAACATGCGTTGTTTATTGCCCTAAGTGCCTTGACTAAACCGGGTGATACTGTACTTGCGGAAAAGCTTACTTATCCAGGCGTCAAAACCATTGCCAGTCAGCTTCATGTGACCTTGCGTGGTATAGAGATGGATGGAGAGGGCCTTTTGCCTGATGCGTTTGAAGCTGCCTGTAAGGCGAAACGGGTCCGTGTGCTGGTCTGTATACCCAATCTGCAAAATCCCACGGCGGCAACCCTATCGGTGGAGCGTCGCCAGCAGTTAGTGGCTATCGCACGAACCCATGATGTCATTATCGTCGAGGACGATGTGTACGGTTTTTTGCTGGCGCGACCACCGTCACCCCTTGCCTTGATGGCGCCTGAGCGAACCTACTATCTCACCAGTCTTGCTAAGAGTGTACTACCAGGGCTTCGCGTTGGTTTTCTGCACGTACCCGACGAAACTAAGGTTGAAAAAGTAAGCGCCGTCATAAGGAGCACCACCTGGATGGTAGCCCCGCTCCTGGCGGAATTGGCTACCCGGTGGATTAACGAAGGAATCGCCCAGACCCTCGCTGACTGGCAG
>CAZGON010000231.1:360-2105 GCA_964527085.1 uncultured Candidatus Competibacteraceae bacterium | reverse complement strand
CCAAGCGGGGGGAGCTGCTGGGCTTCATTTTTGGTTACCGCTGCCAAGTCCTTGGCGGACAGATGATTTTGTCCACTGGGCACGGGCTGGTGGCGTTAAAGTGACGCCGGCGGGTTCGTTTGCTGCAGATCGCTGGGGCGTACCCCATGCGGTGCGGGTTTGCGTGTCGGCCGCTGCGAACCGCGTCCAGCTTGAGAAAGCGTTAACAACTTTAGATCATTTGCTGAGTGATCGACTTGGGCCTTGGTCTGCAACTATTTAAGACACATGTGCTCAAGAGGGTCAGGACTTACGCAGCTCGTTCCAGAGGACGCCGTGAACACGTCCCTGTGGGCTTGACGACGGCCGTCCGGGCCGTCGACACCTCCTTTTACGAGCTACGCAAGTCCTTTGTGCGTAAGTCCTAAGGGAGAACGAGACGACCCGGTTTATAGGTTCACGGTGCTGTGGTAAGGTCTATTGTCTGTTGTTGCATTACCCAAAAATGAAGGTTTAGGCGATGCCGATTGCGATAGATCAGCTGCAGTTAGTAGAACGTATGCCCACCCCCGAGGAATTCAACGGACTCTTGGATGCAGTGGGCTGGAGAGATTACTTTAATTTCCAGGCATCTCCTAAAGCGTTACAAAATTCACTCTATGGTATTGTTGTTCAAGACAACCATGGCGTTGTGATGGGTATGGGTCGGATTGTGGGTGATGGGGCGATTAATTTTTATATCCAAGATGTCGTAGTGGCACCTGCCTATCAAGGCCATGGGGTTGGTACAATGATTGTCACCAAGATGATGGATTATGTGCAGCAACATGCTCCAAATAATGCCTATATCGGGTTATTTTCTGTCGAAACAGCAAAAGAGCTTTATAAAAAATTTGGTTTTAGAGGGCCTGAAGATTATCTCTACGGTATGTGTATGCGGTTACAACGATCACAATAACAGAGGTCAGACATAATCCATCTTGCAACAACTTTATGAGTGGTTGACAAGGCTCCCGGTAAACTTCAGTATGCCTAAAACGTCACTGTTCCCTTGCCAACGACTATTTATTAATGCGATGCTTAACAGCTATTTATCCCATCATCGCCACTGACATTGGTGTATCCGCCATGATCCGTGACCCCAGGTTTGGAGGTATCTATGGAAGATGTCGTTATCGTTGCTGCCGCTAGAACGGCTACTGGTAATTTTATGGGCACTTTGTCGCAGATACCAGCTAACGTGCTGGGCGGTAAGGTTATTGAAGCCGTTTTACAAAGATCGGGTGTTAAGCCTGACCAAATCGACGAAGTTATCTTAGGCCAAGTGCTCACTGCCGGCGCGGGTCAAAACCCCGCTCGCACAGCTTCCCTTAATGCTGGATTAGGTGAGCAAGTGCCTGCCATGACCATCAATAAAGTGTGTGGCAGCGGTCTAAAAGCTGTCCATTTGGCGTATCAGTCTATTCGCGACGGTGATAACGAAATCGTCGTAGCGGGTGGCCAAGAGAGCATGAGCCTTGCGCCTCATTTGGTCATGAACTCTCGCAAAGGCACTGTGATGGGAGAGTGGAAAATGGTAGACTCCATGCTTCATGAAGGTCTGCTATGCGCCATCAACCATTACCATATGGGTATTACCGCCGAAAATATCACTGAAAAATGGAATATTACGCGAGAAGAGCAAGATGCTTTTTCCGCCAATTCTCAGCATAAAGCGGCTGCAGCCATTGAAGCTGGAAAATTTAAAAAAGAAATCGTACCCATTG
>CAZGON010000231.1:0-308 GCA_964527085.1 uncultured Candidatus Competibacteraceae bacterium | reverse complement strand
CAAAACTGCGCCCAGCCTTTAAACATGATGGCACCGTCACGGCAGGTAATGCGTCTGGTATTAACGATGGCGCCGCCGTAGTTCTGGTTATGTCTGGAAGTAAAGCTAAACAGCTCGGTTTAAAACCCATGGCGCGGATCGTAGCCTATGCAAAGGCAGGGGTTGATCCTAAGGTTATGGGTACGGGCCCTATTCCTGCTTCACGTTTATGTTTAGAGAGATCCGGTTGGTCTGTTGACGATTTAGACTTGATTGAAGCAAATGAAGCTTTTGCTAGCCAGGCGATTTGTGTCAACCGGGAAATGGGT
>CAZGON010000230.1:0-6880 GCA_964527085.1 uncultured Candidatus Competibacteraceae bacterium | reverse complement strand
TTTATCGGCAAGGGGATTTTATCGATCTCTGCCGGGGACCCCATGTGCCCTCCACCGGTAAACTGCAGGCTTTTAAGTTGACCAAAGTCTCGGGGGCCTATTGGCGCGGAGATTCTAATAATGAAATGCTACAGCGTATTTATGGCACCGCCTGGCCTGACAAGAAAACCCTGAAGGTTTATTTAGAACGTCTCCAAGAAGCCGAAAAACGCGATCATCGCCGCCTTGCTAAGGCGTTGGATCTATTTCATGTGCAAGAAGAGGCGCCAGGCATGGTGTTTTGGCACGATAACGGGTGGCGCATCTATCTTACCATTCAAGACTATATCCGCACCTTGCTGCGGGAACATGGCTATCAAGAAGTGCATACGCCGCAAGTGGTGGATCGCAGCTTATGGGAAAAATCCGGTCATTGGGACAAATTTCACGATGAAATCTTTACCACCCATTCGGAAAACCGGGACTACGCCCTCAAACCCATGAACTGTCCCTGTCATGTTCAGATCTACAATCAAGGGTTAAAAAGCTACCGAGATCTTCCCCTGCGTTTATCAGAGTTTGGCTCCTGTCATCGCAATGAAATATCTGGCACCCTACATGGGCTGATGCGGGTCCGCAATTTTGTTCAAGATGACGCCCATATTTTTTGTACTGAAGAACAAATCCAACACCAAGTGGCAGCGTTTATCGAGCTACTCTTCCGCGTTTATGCGGATTTTGGTTTTGACGATGTGGGCATCGCCTTATCGACCCGCCCAGAAAAGCGCGTAGGTAGCGATAGCGTTTGGGATGCAGCCGAGCAAGCCTTACAGTTAGCTTTGACTAAAAAAGGGTTACCTTGGCAATTGCAACCCGGTGAAGGCGCTTTTTACGGTCCTAAGATCGACTTTTCTTTGCGGGATTGTTTAGACCGGGTTTGGCAATGTGGCACCATACAGGTAGACTTTTCCATGCCAGGACGTCTTAATGCCAGCTATATCGGCGAAGACGGCAGCCGCAAGGCGCCGGTTATGTTGCATCGCGCTATACTGGGTTCGCTAGAGCGTTTTATCGGTATTCTCATCGAACATTACGCGGGCGCTTTACCCACTTGGTTGGCGCCTGTGCAAGCCGTTGTCCTTAATATTACCGATCAACAGGCCCCTTATACCACGCAAGTGGAAAAAAGCCTTTCACAACAAGGTTTCCGGGTTAAAGCGGACTTGAGAAACGAAAAAATCGGCTTTAAAATCCGTGAACATACACTGCAACGCATTCCCTACCTATTGGTGACGGGACAGCGGGAAGTGGAAACCCATACCGTGGCGGTACGTACCCGTAGCGGTCAAGATTTGGGCAGCATGTCTCTAGCGAGACTACAAGATCTTTTAATCACTGATGTTGAAAAACGCGGTCGTTCGAGTGTCATAAAGGAGGATTAAGTTATTGCCGTTAACACAGAGACCCGGCTAAATGATCAAATAACGGTTCGAGAAGTTCGTCTGATTGATCAGAACGGCGAACAGATGGGCGTTGTGCCCTTGGCGCAGGCCAAGCAAATTGCTGAAGAGGCGGAATTAGATTTAGTTGAAATTTCCCCTAATGCGGCCCCTCCCGTTTGCCGAATTATGAATTACGGCAAATATCGGTTTGAGCAAAGCAAAAAACAGCAAGAAGCCAAGAAAAAACAAAAACAGATTCAGGTTAAAGAAGTCAAATTTCGCCCCGGTACCGATGAAGGCGACTACCAGGTGAAATTACGCAATTTAATCCGTTTTTTAAATGACGGTGATAAGGCTAAAGTAACATTGCGATTTCGCGGTCGCGAGATGGCCCATCAAGAGCTCGGCTTAAAGCTTCTGCAACGGGTCGAAGAGGAACTGACGGAGTATGGGGTGGTTGAACAACGTCCCCGCCTCGAAGGACGCCAGATGGTCATGGTCGTCGCGCCGCAAAAGAAGAAATAGCCCGTGAAATCAATCTGTTTGCTGCACGGCAATTGAGCCACTTTAAAAAACTTAGCATCCTATGGAGTAGTCAATGCCTAAATTAAAAACTAACCGCGGTGCAGCTAAACGCTTTAGCCGCACAGGTTCAGGAAAAATAAAGAGTTCTCATTCCCATGTGCGGCATATTCTCACCAAGAAATCGCCCAAGCGGAAACGCCAATTGCGGGGCACCACGGTACTGTCAAAAGCGGATACGCCCTTGGTCCGCCGCATGATACCCTACGCTTAGTCTATTTGTTTTTTGAGGAGGAACTATGCCCCGAGTAAAACGTGGTGTTACAGCTCATGCCCGCCACAAGAAAGTCATCGATAAAGCCAAAGGTTATTATGGCGCCCGTAGTCGTGTTTATCGGGTTGCCAAGCAAGCCGTTATTAAGGCTGGTCAATACGCCTACCGTGACCGACGGCAGAAAAAACGCCAATTTCGCGCCCTTTGGATCATCCGCATCAATGCAGCTGCTCGCGAACACGGACTATCTTATAACCGTTTAATAGATGGACTTAACAAAGCCGCTATTGCCATTGATCGGAAAATTTTGGCGGATTTGGCGGTCAATGATAAACCGGCCTTTGCGGTTTTAGCGGAGCAAGCAAAATCCGTCCTAAGTACTACTTAACAAACTATATAGAAACCATGCTGATTTTTTTGGTTAGCATGGAGTTGCTCTACTTGCACATGCCATTCTGGTTTATAAAGAGGGGTAGGTTTTTTAATAGTCTTTAAAAAACTGCTTTATTTAATTCCTGGGTTTAGATTGCTTATCGCCTGTACGGAACAAACACAATTCTATATTTATCGCCAAACTATTCAATTGATTAATCAATTTATGATCAGTTTTCCATTACCAGGTGAGCTGTCTGTTGTCTTTGTTTGCTTTACCTTAAGAAGGCTTGTTACGGAGAGTGTCAACCTTGCAACTCGTTGAACTTGTGCAAAGTGCTCAGCTCGCCTTAGCGCAGACCCATGACCTTACTAAACTCGATCAAATTCGGGTTCATTATTTGGGCAAAAAGGGGGTGCTAACGGAACATTTGAAACAGTTGGGGAAGCTACCACCTGCGCAACGCCCGCCAATGGGCCAGGCGATCAATGATGCAAAACAAGAAATTCAAACGGCCCTAGAAGCCCGTAAAGCGGCTTTACTGGCGGCGCAACTAGAGGCCCGCTTAGAGGCGCAAACCATCGATGTAACCTTGCCCGGACGCGGCCAACAGCCAGGCGGATTGCATCTCATCACGTTGACCTTAGCACGCATTGAAGCCTTGTTTAGCAAGGTCGGTTTTGAAGTGGCCGAGGGGCCAGAAATTGAGGATGATTTTCATAATTTTGCAGCGCTCAATATCCCTGAGCATCATCCAGCTCGCGCTATGCACGATACGTTTTATTTTGACGACCGGATGCTGCTGCGCACCCACACTTCTAATGTGCAAATCCGGGTTATGAAAACACAACCGCCTCCTGTGCGGATTATTGCGCCGGGTCGGGTCTACCGCTGCGATTCAGACCTCACCCATACCCCTATGTTTCATCAGGTAGAAGGGCTTATGGTGGACGAAGCAGTCAGCTTTGCAGACCTTAAAGGCATTCTGCATGATTTCTTACGCAGTTTCTTCGAACAAGAAGCGCTTCCGATCCGTTTTCGACCCTCCTATTTTCCATTCACAGAACCTTCCGCAGAAGTGGATGTCGGGTGTTTCTTTTGTGATAGCCAAGGTTGTCGAGTCTGTAGTCACACCGGCTGGCTCGAAGTACTGGGCTGCGGCATGGTGCATCCTAACGTTTTTCAGCATGTAGGTATCGATGGGGAACTCTACACGGGTTACGCCTTTGGTATGGGGGTAGAGCGACTGGCGCTATTACGCCATGGTGTCAACGATATGCGGCTATTTTTCGAAAATGATTTACGTTTTCTTGAACAGTTTCGCTAAGAAGCTGTTTCAAAAACGCGCGACGTTCGTTGAATCAAGGCACAGCACTTTCGAGCAGCGCAGTTTACAGATGGTAAATGAGCAGCGGAGAAGGTGCTGTAACGCTTAAGTCAGCGGACCTGAACAGGTTTTGGAACAGCTTCTAAAGTCGAAAAGGCAATCAATTTATGCGAATAAGTGAAAGCTGGTTAAGGGAATGGGTTGATCCTGGCTTATCCACCATCGAACTGGCGGAACAACTCACCATGGCCGGTCTAGAGGTGGATAAAATCGAACCGGCGGCCCCGGTTTTTTCACGGGTCGTAGTAGGTCGGGTGCTGACACTCACCCCTCATCCCCAAGCTGACCATTTACAAGTGGCCTTGGTGGACGTGGGGCAAGACGCTCCGCTACAAATTGTTTGCGGTGCATCTAATGTTCAGGTAAATATGATAGCACCCACCGCTCTGGTGGAGGCTGTGCTTCCCAATGGCCAAACCATTGCTAGCAGCGAGCTGCGTGGGGTTAGTTCCCAAGGTATGCTCTGTTCAGCAAAAGAGTTGGGTCTTGCTGAAAGCAGTGATGGATTAATGGCGTTACCAGCAGACAGTGTACCTGGCTGCGATGTGCGGGAATACCTGGATCTTGACGATCAGGTTATTGAAATAGATCTTACCCCGAATCGGGGTGACTGCCTCAGTATGGCGGGTATTTCGCGGGAGGTGGGCGCCCTCAATCGCTGCGAAGTCCAGTTTGTGGCCACCAATCCTGTACAGCCTACGCTAAATGCTTCGTTTCCAGTGACGTTGAGCGCACCCGCCGATTGTCCCCGTTATGTAGGCCGCATTATGCGTCACATTGATATGGCGGCGGCAACGCCTCTGTGGATGCAAGAACGTCTGCGACGTGGCGGATTAAGACCCGTCAATGCAGTGGTGGATGTCACCAATTATGTCATGCTGGAACTGGGTCAACCCATGCACGCATTTGACTTCGCCAAGCTTTCCGGCGGCATTAACGTTCGGCGCGCCAAGCCGGGTGAAACTCTGGTGCTTCTCAACGGTGCCAAAACCGAACTCCATGAGGACACCTTACTCATCGCCGATGCCCAAGGCCCCCTTGCCTTGGCCGGAATTATGGGCGGCGCCGCCAGTGCCGTCACAGCCCAAACTCAAGATATCTTTTTAGAGAGCGCTTTTTTTTCCCCCAGTTCCATTGCTGGGCGGGCACGTCACTACGGTCTCCATACAGACGCCTCCCATCGTTTTGAGCGAGGGGTTGATCCGCAACTCCAGGTAATGGCCATGGAGCGGGCAACCCAGTTATTGGCGGATATTGCCGGTGGGCAAGCGGGCCCCTTGCTAGAAGCAGTATCACAATCTCATCTACCAATGGCCCCCGCCATTCGGCTTCGACCTGAACGCATTCACCGTTTATTAGGGTTGACCATAGATCCTTCCTTGGTCAGCGAGATCTTACGCCGACTGGGCATGGCGGTGGCCAACGAGGGCGATCATTGGCTAATAGCGCCGCCAACGTTTCGTTTTGACATGACGCTGGAGGCCAACCTCATCGCTGAAATTGGGCGCATTTATGGTTATGATCGTCTACCGAGCCATAATCCTGAAATGGGTTTTCGCATTACGCCCCTCTCGGAAGCCCAGACGAGTTTGGCCCGGTTGCGCACAACCCTAGTGGACCGTGGCTTCCAGGAAGCTATCAGCTACAGCTTTGTGGACCCTACCCTGCAAAAAGCCCTCGATCCTGAGCATTCTCCTATTGAGCTAGTCAATCCCATCTCGGCGGACCTTTCGGTGATGCGAACCAATTTCTGGCCTGGACTCATTAAGGCCCTGGCGCACAACCAGAAACGCCAACAAACACGGGTGCGACTGTTTGAAATAGGTTTACGTTTTTTAAATGACAAAAATCATGTCCAACAGGATATGCAGCTAGCCGGTTTAGTCTGGGGACTGGCGTTACCCGAACAATGGGGTGTTGCTAAACGCCCCGTAGATTTTTTTGATTTAAAAGCCGATGTCGAAGCCCTCTTAAAACTCACCCGACAGTTTGAACGCTTTTCTTTTGCAGCGGCTAATCACCCAGCGCTACATTCGGGACAAACCGCAGCGATTTTACACAAGGGTGTCTCCATAGGCTGGCTGGGGGCGCTGCATCCTGCGGTAGAACATGAACTTGATTTGGAAGGTCCAGTGTTTGTATTCCAGTTACCGGTTGATGAGTTACAGCCTGCTCCACTCCCTCAGTTCACTGAATTATCCAAGTTTCCCGCCAGCCGCCGGGACATTGCCCTTATCGCTGACGAACAAGTTACCGCAGAAGCTACCTCGGAGTGTATCCGAGCGCAAGGCGGTGAACGGTTACAAACCCTTTATCTGTTTGATGTCTATCGCGGCAAGGGTATTCCTGAAGGCAAAAAAAGTATGGCTTTTAGTTTGATTTTACAAGATTTTTCGCGCAGCCTTACGGATTCGGCAGTAGCAGAAACCATGTCAAAAATAACCGCCGGTTTACAACAACAACTTGGCGTAACGCTCAGGGTTTAATAGCAATGGCACTAACAAAAGCGGATATGACGGAACGACTGTTCGAAGAAATGGGGCTCAACAAACGTGAGGCCAAAGATTTGGTGGAACTTTTTTTTGATGAGATTCGCCATTCTTTAAAAGACGGTCATCAGGTTAAATTGTCAGGTTTTGGCAATTTTGATTTGCGGAAAAAAAACCAGCGCCCTGGCCGCAATCCAAAAACCGGTGAAGAAATCCCCATTACGGCCCGACGGGTAGTTACCTTTCGACCTGGCCAAAAACTCAAAGCCCGGGTGGATAAATACGACGGCACCAATCACAAACCTTGAAATCTTCTTGGGTTAGGGTACTATACTGAATTGTTTTTTTACTAATGATTTAAACGGGGCGTAGCGCAGCCTGGTAGCGCACCTGCATGGGGTGCAGGTGGTCGGA
>CAZGON010000229.1:0-6888 GCA_964527085.1 uncultured Candidatus Competibacteraceae bacterium | reverse complement strand
AGATAGGAAGATTTTGTATGCTACTCACTGCAAGAGACGCCGTCAACAGGCAAATCATAAATGACGGCGTCTCTTTCATGACTTACGCAAAAACAGGGCTATGGTTGCTCGTGCAAGAAGTGTCGGCGGCCTGGATGGCCGCCGTCAAGCCCACAGGGACGTGTTCACGGCGTCTTCTGGAACAAGCAACCATAGTCCTGGCCCTATAAGTTACTATCCAAACGCCTTAGCGATACGATCCAAGGCATTTACCAAGTTATCCATACTGGTGGCGAAAGATAGCCGCATACAGCCATCGGCCCCAAAGGCAGAGCCGGGCACCATGGCGACACCCGCCTTATTGAGAAAATATTCGGCCAATTGAATATCATCGCTGATGCCATCCATGCGATCCATGGCTTTCTGAAAACTGGGGAAAAGATAAAAAGTGCCGTCGGCGGGCAATACCTCAATCCCTTCCATGGCTCGCAACGCTTTAAGCACATAATCATGGCGTTCCTGAAAAGCTTTGACCATCGGCGTTATACAACCTTGATCGCCTTCTAAAGCCGCCTGAGCCGCCACTTGGGAAATAGAAGTGGGATTAGAAGTGCTTTGCGACTGGATCTTGTTCATGGCTTTTACCAAATCCACTGGACCACCGCAGTAGCCGATACGCCAACCGGTCATGGAATAAGCTTTGGAAACCCCGTTCACCACCACGGTGCGGTCGTATAAGTCCGGACATGCCATAACGATATTACAGAAAGGCTCGTTCGCCCACAAAATATGTTCGTAGATATCGTCGGTGACCACCACCACCTGGGGGTGATCCAGCAATACCTCGCCTAAGGCTGCTAGCTCGGAACGGCTATAGGCAATCCCGGTGGGATTCGAGGGGCTGTTGAGCACAAATAACCGGGAACGGGGGGTAATCGCCGCAGCCAATTGTTCGGGGTTCAGCTTGAAATGCTGTTCAACCGTGGTTTTTATGATGACTGGTTTCGCTTCGGCCAACAGGGCGATGTCCGGATAGGAAACCCAATAGGGGGCTGGGATAATGACCTCATCGCCTTTGTTTAATAAGGCACAGGCCATATTATAAAGGCTTTGCTTAGCGCCACAGGACACCAGGATTTGCTCTGGCGTGTAGCTCAGATCATTATCCCGCTGGAACTTATCGATAATGGCTTTTTTTAATTCTGCGGTGCCACCCACCGGGGTATACTTGGTAAACCCCTCTTTAATGGCGCGGGTGGCGGCTTCCTTAATAAAGTCTGGCGTGTCAAAATCCGGCTCACCGGCCCCTAGGCCGATGACATCCTTGCCCGCCGCCCGCAGCTCTTTGGCTTTTGCGGTGACGGCTAAGGTGGGGGAGGGTTTAACCTGTTGAACACGATCAGACAGCTGGATTTTCACGGCAGATCCTCGAGAAATATGTTGAACATCGCACTAATAAAGCGCTCAGACTATATAGTAAATTTTGCCCGTCTGACAAACATTCTATGAACAAAAAATTTCAACTGAATACCCATTTTCATCCGGCTGGTGATCAACCAGCGGCCATCGATGCCTTGGTGGAAGGGTTGGACAACGGACTCTCCCATCAAACTTTGCTGGGAGTTACGGGCAGTGGTAAGACCTTTACCATCGCTAATGTTATCGCCGCCCGGCAACGACCTGCCTTGATACTAGCCCCTAACAAAACGTTGGCTGCTCAGCTCTACGGAGAAATGAAAGCCTTCTTTCCCTACAGTGCGGTGGAATATTTCGTTTCCTATTACGACTATTATCAGCCGGAAGCCTATGTTCCCTCATCCGATACCTTTATCGAAAAAGATGCGTCCATCAATGAACATGTGGAGCAAATGCGTTTATCGGCCACCAAAGCTATTTTGGAACGTCCCGATACCATTATCGTCGCTACCGTGTCCTCCATTTATGGTCTTGGTGATCCCCAGTCTTATTTACGCATGGTGCTCCACCTGGTGCGGGGTGAAACGGTAGACCAACGGGCTATTTTGCGTCGCTTAGCGGAGCTGCAATATACCCGCAATGACCTGGACCTGACCCGTGGCTCCTATCGGGTGCGGGGCGAAGTCATCGATATTCACCCTGCGGATGCCGAGCGGGAAGCGGTGCGGGTGGAGTTATTTGACGATGAAATCGAATCCCTCAGCTATTTCGATCCACTGACGGGGGAAGTGCTAAAACGTGTGCCCCGGCTGACTGTTTATCCAAAAACCCATTATGTGACACCCCGCCAAACCTTACTGGAAGCCATTGACAACATCAAAGACGAGCTTAGAGCACGGCTGCTTGAATTGCGCGGGCAGAATAAACTTCTGGAGGCGCAACGCCTTGAGCAACGTACCCGCTTCGATCTGGAAATGATGGTGGAAGTGGGTTATTGCAGCGGTATCGAAAACTATTCCCGTTATTTATCGGGCCGCAATGCGGGAGAGCCGCCGCCTACCCTGATGGATTATTTGCCCCCCAATGTGTTGTTATTTGTCGACGAAAGCCATGTCACCATTCCCCAATTGGGGGGTATGTACCGGGGCGACCGCTCTCGTAAAGAGACCTTGGTGGAATACGGTTTTCGTCTGCCATCGGCATTGGATAACCGCCCCTTACGGTTTGATGAGTTTGAACGGCTGGCGTTTCAAACCGTCTTTGTGTCAGCCACGCCAGGACACTATGAGGCTGAAAAGTCCGGCGCTGTGGTGGAGCAGGTGGTGCGTCCCACGGGACTCGTGGACCCCGCCCTAGAGGTGCGCCCAGCCATCACCCAGGTGGATGATCTACTTGGGGAAGTACGCACCCGGACCCTGGTTGGGGAGCGAGTGCTAGTCACCACTTTGACCAAACGAATGGCGGAAGATCTGACCGAGTATTTAAATGACAATGATGTGCGGGTGCGGTATTTACACTCCGATATCGATACCGTGGAACGGATAGAAATTATCCGGGATTTGCGGCTTGGAAAATTTGATGTATTGGTAGGTATTAATCTGCTGCGGGAAGGTTTGGATATGCCCGAAGTGTCCCTGGTAGCCATATTGGATGCCGACAAGGAAGGTTTTCTGCGCTCCGATCGTTCTTTGATCCAAACCATCGGCCGAGCGGCCCGTAATATTAATGGCAAAGCGATTCTTTACGCGGACCGCGTAACAGGTTCCATGCAACGGGCTATCGAAGAGACCGAGCGGCGGCGCACTAAACAACAGGCTTACAATGAAACCCATGGTATTACCCCGCAAACCGTACAAAAAGCCGTAGCCGACATTATGGAAGGCGTTTATAGCGATAGCCCAGTATCACCGCGCCGCTACGCCAAGGTGGCAGAGAACACCGCCACCTATGCCAGTGAGTCGCCGGCGGTGTTGATGAAGAAAATCAAACAATTGGAACAGACCATGTACCGCCATGCCCGCGATCTGGAATTCGAGGAGGCAGCCAATGTGCGGGATGAAATTCAGCGTATTCGCGAATTTGGGTTAGGTATTCCCAACGTCGAGGCAGGTTAGGTAGCGCTAATTGATAACCATTGAGAGTTACCGAGAACAACTCGGGTTACTACGATCCCTTTTTATGTATTATGGTTTTCCTTTTTATCAGCGCCGTTTATCGCGTTTTTATAAGCAATTTATTCAGCCCGACGACCTTTGTTTCGATATCGGCGCTCATGTGGGCAATCGCATCAAAGCCTGGTCAGCACTGGGTGCGTATACGATTGCTGTAGAGCCTCAGCCCTCTTGTCTGCGTTTATTACGGCGCTGGTATGGGAACAGTCCCAACATAGTTTTGGTGGCGACCGCCGTGGGTGCTAAAGCAGGCACGGAGACGTTATTCGTCAGTTCCCGCACCCCTACAGTAACCACCTTGTCAGCGGACTGGATTCAAGCGGTGCAGCAAGATAGCAGTTTTGCTCAAGTCATTTGGGAGCAGGGTGTGCCGGTGCAGGTCACTACCCTGGATGCACTGATTGCTCGTTATGGAAGACCTGCCTTTTGCAAAATTGATGTAGAAGGTTATGAACTCAAGGTGTTGGAGGGATTATCGGAACCATTGCCGATGCTTTCCTTTGAATATATTCCGGCCGCCATGGAAACTGCCTACGAGTGCATCGCTCGTCTTGAAACATTAGGGGATTATCAATTTAACTGGTCAGTGGGTGAATCCTGCCGTCTGCAATCGCCGTTTTGGTTGAACCCAAAGTATCTGTCCCAGCAACTGGCTGAAGCCATGAAATCTGGCGCTTCTGGCGATGTTTATGCGCGTTTGTTAAAACGGTAAATTATTTTCGTTAGCAATCCTGTCATACAATGGCGCAGTTTGTATACATTTAGCAGTTACGCATAATCAGAGCTTGCGTAGCTTGTGAAAGAGGTGTTGACGGCCCGGACGGCCGTCGTCAAGCCCACAGGGAAGTGTTTACGGCGTCCTCTGGAACGAGCTGGGTAAGCTCTGACATTAACAATAACAGGGGAGAACAACCACTAATGGATATGCAAACAGCTATCCGCACTGTGATGGGACATGGCGATCTCGCCGCTGAGGATATGACTGACGTGATGCACACCATCATGCAGGGTCAGGCTACCCCCGCCCAGATCGGTGGCTTTTTGATCGGTCTGCATATGAAGGGGGAAACCGTCGAGGAAATCGCGGCAGCTGCCCAAGTGATGCGGGAGTTGGCTACGCCTGTTCAGGTGCAATCGCCTCACGTCATCGATACCTGTGGCACCGGCGGCGATGCGGCAGGCACCTTTAATATTTCTACCGCCAGCGCCTTGGTGGCGGCGGCGGTTGGCGCTAAAGTAGCAAAACACGGTAATCGGTCGGTATCCGGCAAAACCGGCAGCGCCGATGTGCTGGAAGCGGCTGGTGTAAAATTAGACCTGCAACCCGCGGCCATCGCTGCCTGTATTGAAAAAGTGGGGGTTGGATTTTTATTTGCGCCGTTACACCATAACGCCATGAAACATGCTATTGGACCGCGTCGGGAAATGGGGGTGCGGACGATTTTTAATCTACTGGGTCCATTGACCAATCCTGCTAGCGCCTCGAATCAGGTGCTAGGGGTGTTTGCCGAGCGTTGGGTAGAACCTCTAGCGCGGGTTTTGGGTCGGTTAGGCAGCCGTCATGTATTGGTGGTGCATTCTGCAGACGGTCTCGATGAAATCAGCATCAGTGCTCCCACCCATGTGGCAGAGCTACGGGACGGACTAGTGCGCAGGTTGACTTTAATTCCCGAAGATGTGGGGCTAGCTCGGCATCCACTAGATACATTACGGGTCGACGGGGTGGAGGACAGTCTTGCCAAGATGCGGGAAGCTCTCACAGGACAGCCTGGTCCCGTCCGTGACATTGTTGCCTTTAATGCTGGCGCGGGTATTTACACGGCAGGTCTTGCCAAAAATCTCAATGAAGGCGTCGAAAAAGCGCTTCAGGCCATGGCTAATGGTTCACCCCTGCGGGTTTTAGAACAACTGGTGACATTTAGTCAAAAGGCGTAACTTATAGTATGAGCAACACGCCTGATATTCTCGCAAAAATTCTGCAGCGTAAAACCGAAGAGATCGTTGCACGCAGCAGTCGCTTGAGCCTGCGGGCTTTAAGCCAGCGTATCGACGGGTTACCGCCGCCACGGGGCTTTCTAAATCAGCTAGAGTGCGCTGTGCAAGGGGGTCGTGCTGGAGTTATCGCCGAATTAAAAAGGGCTTCCCCTAGCAAAGGGTTGCTACGCGACCCGTTCTCTCCCGCCGCCATCGCCCGCAGTTATGCCGCTGGTGGAGCGACCTGCTTATCGGTGCTGACCGATGAAACCTTTTTTCAGGGCAATGATGCCTATCTGCAGGAAGCCCGCGCAGCCTGTGAGTTACCAGTGTTGCGTAAAGATTTTATTATCGATCCCTATCAAGTTTATGAAGCGCGGGTCATGGGGGCAGATTGTATTTTGTTAATCGTGGCCGCTTTAGGCGACGCTATGCTGGATGAGCTAGCCCAGTTGGCGCTGGATTTGGAGATGGACGTGTTGCTGGAGGTACACGATGGCATCGAGCTGGAACGGGCTTTGGCACTGGCTATGCCCCTTATCGGTATTAATAATCGTAATCTGCGCACCTTTGAAACACGCCTTGAGACGACCTTAGAGTTACACTCTGCTATTCCCGATGATCGTTTTTTAGTCACGGAAAGCGGTATTCATACAGCCGCCGACGTGGCTTTAATGCGGGCGAATGGAGTACATGGATTTTTAGTAGGTGAAGCCTTTATGCGGGCGGCAGATCCGGGTGAAAAGCTTGCTGAGCTTTTTTATCAATAAGACCTAATAGATAGTTGATTTGCGGGGTAGCATTATGAAAGCAAGGATTAAATGGGTACAAGATCTGACGTTTATCGGTGAAGCCGGCAGCGGCCATGCAGTGGTGATGGATGCGTCCCAGGAAGTGGGGGGGCGGGATTTAGGGGTGCGGCCTATGGAGATGTTGTTATTGGGTATGGGGGGGTGTAGCGCCATCGATGTGCTTAATATCCTGCAAAAAGGGCGTCAATCGGTAAGCGACTGTGTAGTGGAAATCAGCGGCGAACGGGCTGAGACTGATCCCAAGGTGTTTACTAAAATTCAGATGCGCTACATCGTCACAGGCGAAAAGCTCAACGAAAATCATGTCAAGCGGGCCATTTCCCTGTCGGCGGAGAAGTTCTGTTCTGCCTCTATCATGATGGGTAAAACGGCTGAGATTACTCATAGTTATGAGTTACGGGAAACGCTCTAGGTAAAACCTGTCAAAACTGATAAAATCGCGCCTTTTCAAAAGACCAGATAGTTTTATTTGCTGGCAGGTTAGCAGAGTGAGACCAAAACTTTTACCCAAGCTGAAATTACAAGGCTTTAATAAT
>CAZGON010000228.1:0-6923 GCA_964527085.1 uncultured Candidatus Competibacteraceae bacterium | reverse complement strand
AGCACGCCGATACCGAAGGCTAACGATGTGTACAGTTGAATGGGAAATGCTCTAAAGCAAAGCGTATTCTCACAGCGTTAATTCGTAACGGTTGGAAACTAAAAAGATCATCGGGATCTCATCGGACCCTGGCAAAGCCAGGTTATCCAGATTTTGTATTCGCTTTCCACGACCGTGAAGAAATAGGTCCAAAAATGCTGGCGAGAATTGCAAAGCGCACCGGACTGAAGCCAGAACACCTTTAATGCTCAACCAGGCGCTCAACCCGACCGCTCGCTGCGCTCCCGGCGGGTTAGCTTGTCGTTATGAAGCCGTGACTACAGGTTTTTTTCGCTGGATAGACTACTGGCGTATTCCACTAGCAGCTTAAGCTGACGAGTGCCGCGAAAGGTATTTAAACTGAGGCGATAAGCGCATTTTACCTGGTCGCCTGGGGCGATGGGCAGGGGATCGCCGGGTTGTCCTAGGGCGCGAAACCAAATCCCGTTATGAACAGTGTTGGTTGTCTCTAAATCCAGGGCTAAGTGAATAGGCTCGTTTCCCACCACTCGCACGGATTTTACCGAAAAGACACCTTCAAAAGTAGGCGTCTCGAACTCTCGACCATAGGGTTGCAGTTGCTCCAGCTCTGCTACTGTTTGAAGAGAGATATGGGTTTCTTCTAAGACGCCATCCGTCCAAATGATAGGCATTAATTCTTGGCCATGGAGGCACTCCACCACCGCCTGTTCAAAAGCCGTACAAAATTCCTCAAGACCCGTCCGCAGGATGGTCAGTCCCGCGGCGCCTCGATGGCCGCCAAACTTCACAAACAACGCTGGGTGAATGTCTGCAACTTGCTGAAGTATATCGCGCAGATGCAGGCCCGCGATACCGCGAGCTGACCCTGTGATGTGGGTGGCCTCGGTGGCCGGGCAGAGTACTATAGCGGGCCGTCCAAAGGCTTCCACTAAGCGGGAAGCCACGATACCCTGCACTCCCGAGTGGCCGTCATCTAAATAGACGACCAGCGCGGATTTGCCCTGGATGACCTGCTGTTCAGCTTTCCGCTTGGCGTTTTCCACCATTTTTCGTTCAATAAGCTTGCGGTCCTGGTTGTCTACATCCAGTAGCTTTAAGAAATGGACCGCCTCGTCATGGGTCTGGGCTAGTAAATAGTGTAGCGCCGCATAAGGATCAGCCAAGCGAGAGCGGGCATTGATACGTGGGCCAATCTGGAAGCTCAGGTCCTCCACAGTAAATCGGTTTTTATGTTTACCTAACAGAGTCTGCATGGCTTGCCAGCAGGGTCGTCCGAGGCGGTTTAATTGTTTAAGACCGGTATTGATGACGGCACGGTTTATGGCAGTGCCAATGCTAACGCAGTCGGCTGCGGTCCCTAAGCTGACATAATCCAGTTCCTTGCTAAGTTTTGGCGTGTCGGCGGGCAAATGACCCTGGGCAACAAGTTGATTGCGCACCAGCGACATCAGTAACCAAGCCGTCATACACCCGGCGATGGTGGCATCGGGATAGCGGCAATCGGATCGGGTAGGGTTGACCACCGCATAAGCGGAGGCTGGCGGTCCCGCCAGGGGCAGGGCATGGTGGTCTGTCACAATCACGTCAATGCCGACCCCTTTGAGACGGGCGATTTGCGCTTCGTCGGAAGACCCGCAATCGGCGGTGATAATCACCTCGGGTCGTATTTTTTGGGCAACAATGCGCTCTGTTAAGTGAACGCTAATACCGTAACCATCTTGAATACGATGGCCAATCAAGCTGTCAATTTGGTCACGGGGAAAATTGAAATACTCGTTTAAGGTGCGGTAAATAATCGCATGGGAGGTAATCCCATCCACATCATAGTCCGTCAAAATACCTATGCGTTGTTGGTTTTGAATAGCGCTAGCAATACGTTTCGCGGCTTTGGCAGCATCCACCAACAACTCTGGATGATCGATATATTTCAACGCTGGGCTAATAATGCGGTGGATATCCTCAGGGCACTCTAGCAAACGACAAGCGACGATATGCGCTAGTAGGGGAGATATACCAGCTTCCAAAGCAAGACGATAAGTGTTTTCGTTGCGCTGACGGCGCTTAATTTGCATAGGGCGGTCCTTAACCGAACAATAGCATTAGATTTAAGCCTAATACTCTAGCATATACACATGACCGCTTAACGGCTTAGAATCCCATTTGCCCGCGAGAAAAGAATCAGTTATTGTCCACCGTCTATGGAAGAACTGCACGCTCTACAACCTGCCATCATCCTACTTATTGTGGGAATCCTCGCGATTTTACTCATGCGTCGTCTGCAGCTAAGTCCTATTGTGGGCTATCTGCTCGCCGGTATGCTAATTGGTCCTCATGGTTTGGGACTGGTGCAAGAAAGTGCTACAACACACTTATTGGCTGAGCTGGGTGTGGTATTTCTCTTGTTCGAGATCGGCTTGCACTTTTCCCTCGCCCATATTTGGGAAGCGCGACGGGATATTTTGGTCTTTGGGCCTATTCAAGTGGGTGCCTGTACCATCGCTTTTGGTGCGCTAGGCGCAACCGTTGGTCTGGAACTGGGGTTGGCCATTATTGTCGGGGCTACCCTGGCACTTTCTTCGACGGCGGTGGCGGTACAGACCCTCGCCGAGCGCGGCCAACAAAATTGCCCCATTGGACTCACAGCAACCGCGGTGCTCATTTTTCAAGACATCTGCGCCATTTTTTTGCTAATTTTGGCCACTTCCATTGCGGGAGGTGGCGAGATGTCGCTCCCTATTGCGATGGCATTGGCCGCCCTCAAAGCGGCGTTAGCCTTTGCGACAGCCATTTTAATCGGCCGTTATTTGATAAAGCCAATGTTTGACCTGCTGGGAAAAGCTAAAAATGAAGAAATTTTTACAGCGATTGGGCTGCTTATCGTCTTAGTCACCGCCGCTGCCACCGGATTTTTGGGATTGTCCCTAACATTGGGCGCTTTTCTTGGCGGCATGATTATTTCAGAAACCCCCTACCGCCATCTCATCCAAACCGAAGTCAAACCCTTCCGCGGTCTTTTGTTGGGATTTTTCTTCATCACCGTCGGCATGTCGCTATCTGTTGATATTCTCTTTCAAGAATGGAGAAACATTTTATGGGTGTTAGTATTGCTAATCGCCTTTAAGGCCGTGCTGATTAGCGTGGCGGCTTTTATCTTGCACACACCCCTGCGTGTTGCCATTCAACTGGGTTTTTTACTTTCCCAAGGTAGTGAATTTGCCTTTGTTATCCTGGCTATACCGTCGTTACAAGAAGCCCTAGGAGCGGGTACGGCAGCCGTGCTGATTACGGCTGTTGCCGCCAGCATGGCCTTAACGCCAAGTCTTACAAACCTTGGGTACTGGGTGGCGAAACGGCTTGCCAATCGAACGCTTGCAGCTCAGCAAACGGCTGCGACACCGTTATCAGCCTCTCTTGCCCCGGTGATAATTTTTGGTATGGGCGAGGTGGGGCGTTGTGTGGCGGACGGTTTAGAGGCTCATAGCATTGCCTATACTGCCATTGAAATGGATCATGAGCGGTTTATTAAGGCTAATGCTGACGGGTATTCGGTGGCTTTCGGCGACGCCGGTGATCTGCGACTCATGGAAACTTTTCAGATTGCTCAACGACCGATGATTGTGGTAACTGTGGTGCGCTATGAGGTATCTGAGGGGCTTACACCCATTGTTCGAGAGCGTTATCCGCACTTAGCCCGCTTTGTGGCTGTGGAGAGCGACGAAGAAAAACGCCAATTTGCGGAACTCGGCATGCATCCGGTGATAAACCGAAGCATCCCTAAAGGTTTAGATTTGGCGGCGGCGGTATTGAAGGCCCATCACGTCTCCAACGAAAAGATTGCTGTTTGGATGCAGCAGCGGCAGAATCAAGCCTTAACGGTGATTGGCTCTCAGGAAGCGGTCGCGATAACCACATAGCTGTGAACCTTCAGTCGCAATACACGGTTTTGTGGGGATCGTTATGATAAGCCCACAGTAATTCAATATCCTGCCTTAGTACTCGCGATTCCGAGAGGGGCGGCAATGCGGTCAGTGGAAAAAAATCAATCTCAGAGATCTCGATATTGGGTTTCGGCGAGCCACCAATGATTTCGCATAAGAAAAACAGCTTGTAGAGATGATCCGGATATTGATGTCGATAGTTATGTAAGCTACGGTCTTTAATGGCCACTAAGCGAATGACGTTTGCAACATAACCCGATTCTTCAAAAATTTCTTTCTCGATACCCTGAGTTGGGCTTTCAGCGACATCAGCCCACCCGCCCGGCAGGGCCCAACAGCCATCAGAGCGTTCCCGCACGAGAAGAATGTGCTGTTCCCGAAACACACCTGCTCTGAGGTCAACTTTCGGTGTGGCGTAGCCAGCGTCAGGAACAAAGAAGTTCTCGACTTTAGCTAGGGGTGCGTCGGCCAGTTTGGATAACATGGCATGGGCTATTTCTGTCAGTTGATCGTAGCGTTGCACATCATAAGCGTTTTCAGCATAGGTTTTTCCGGTTTGACAAATCGCCCTAATCTGTTTAGCCCAGGCTGTCCAATCATTCACCGTATAGGTCCTATCAAATAGTTAACGTAACCATGCCACGCAGTGACGTTTTTTTATAACTGCTCACCCGTCATTCCGGCAGGGATTGCCGGAATCTAGTTGCCAGGGATAGTAGCATTGGTTGTCACCAGCGCACCGTCCATGGCACTGGATTCTCGCCAGTCCATGGCGAGAATGACGCAAGGGTAAGTAGTTGCGTTTTTTTGCCAAAGTATGCACAAACGAAGTTACGATTTTTTAACGACTAACCAATAACCAATACTGAGGGCAAAAATAACGGCGGCGGTAGCCCAGACATATTCTGGCTCCACGGTTTTGTAATCCAGCACAATCACTTTTCGGGCGATAGCCATCAAAGCCGTGGCTAATACCAACTTGACATGAAGCACATCATCGCGCAGATAGAGAACGATATTGACGAAAATCTCAATGGCAATAAGCGTGGCCATAAAGGCGCCAAATGTGGCAAGCAGATCATTGACATTGAGTAAGCCGACGGGTGGTGTCAGCAGTTTGTTGTAAAGCACCCACGCCACATCAGCGACACTGATCATAATGACAAGTGTCATGAGTACTGCCAGTATCCGCACTGAATAGCGGATCATAATATGGAGCCAGTGAACAAGGGGTTCTGCATTCTCATCGATATGCAGTTCCTCTCCCGTGTCAGGTTCACTTTGTTGAGGTAAATGTTTATTCATATATTGATAGGAAAAAATGAGGAATTATAGTTTGTCAGTTGGTTTTGATCGTATGCCAATGACTCTTCCTGACTGCGGCGGTCGCGGCAATTGTAAGTGTTGCGTCATAATGGCGTTAAGGCGATCAAGGACAGACAAAGGCATAGCATCGCTGTGGCGTTGGTTTAAGTCGACGTGAATGGCGATTAATTCTGTGGTAGCCGCCAAAAAGCCTTTATCAGTGTGATACATCCGATGGAAATAATGAATGCGTTTGCTGTCAAAACCGAGTAGCTGGGTGGTGACATGGATGGAGTCCTCAGCCATAAGTTCGCGTTGAAAGTTAATATGGCTTTCTACCACAAACGTGGAGCACTGGGTACGTTGCCGATAATCCTGCCCCATACCCGCATAGTCTATCAGCGCGTCGGTAGCATGATCAAAGGCGAGCACATAATAGGCAATGTTCATGTGATTGTTATAGTCGATCCATTCCGGTTGAACGACGCCGTTATAGAGCAGAAGGGGAGATGCAATGGTCATAGCGTTGGGCTGAAATTATATTTTTTACCGTGTAGTAAATTGCAAGTATTGCTAAAGTGTCAAGGATCGCGAACATCGGCGATCTACCTAGAAAATAGGTAGTTGAGGAGTTTTTGATGGGATGTATAAAAGGGGTTTTAATACACCGGCAACTGCTTCGAAAATAGCCTTTCCCGTTAAAATTTTTCTCAACCTGCTAGAACTTTAGAGTAAAACCTGTATCATTAATAGTATGCATATGTGGCAACAAGTCGCTTATTTGATGAAATCTTCTAAACAAACTGACGAATACGATAGTACCTAACTGCCTCCAAATTTGTGTTTTGGAGGTAGCTATAAAAGCTGAGGCGCCTCCAAAACAGTCATGTTTTGAAAAACCCTGACTGGCGCTTGACTTTCAGGGTTTTTTATTGGGTCTAGCAACCGTTGTGTTGTTAGATTAAGCGCCGCAGTATGACAGATACGCATTGGTCTATGACCGTTTCTATGCACCCAAAACTAATGAGAGGAAGCATATGAAAGCTGTTGCGCAAGTACTGCGAGGATTTTTTGTAACGCCCCCTGTACAAGGGTCTAGCCATGAAAAACGTCCCCTATCCCGGCAGGACGTCATGAAACTGATGGTGGCCAATAAATTATCGCCAGCCCAGGCAAGGGCTATTTTGGCAAGACATGTGTAGGATAAGTTAGGGGTTGAAACGTCGTAATTCATTGCATAAGACAGCGGTGGATTACGGCTGATGCCTAACCCACCGCTGTGTATTAAATGACGCCATTTTTTGTGAAAGAATTAAGCAAGCTCACTCGTTTTTGGTATTAAAACAATGATGCCTCAAATAACGATGCGCTGCTTTGCTTTGTAGCTGAAAAAAGATAGACATTCCAAAAAACTCTTATTAACGTAAGCGCCACGAAGTCGGCCATTACGTAATTTCTTATCTACTTTGATTTTGAGCTCAGCTGGAATCAGGCCATGTTGATGTACCAGCCTGTGGGCGGCATGGATCGGATCGCCTATCACCTGGAACAGGCGGTCAAAAAGATGGGAACCCGGATTATCTATGGCGCTCAAGTAGAAGGTATTTATCTGGCTTTCCGCACGTCTTGCTAAGGGATAAGGAATTTTGTTATGTCAGA
>CAZGON010000227.1:0-6932 GCA_964527085.1 uncultured Candidatus Competibacteraceae bacterium | reverse complement strand
TGCCGGAATGACGGCTGAGCAGGTACAATGAACTTTCCAAGTCGTGTGCAGACCCTGTTGCAAGAGCAAGTTGCAATCGACCCATCAATGAGTCGTGCTACAATATTTCTTTTCTAGCACACCGCTGGTGAAGTTTAGAGGCGAGAGTTAAGTATTCGTGAGATGCGGGAAAAGCTAGGTAAACTTGATCAACTGATCAAGATGGAACATGCCTTAGCGGAACTGGATACCGGCAATCCCTGCCGGAATGACGGCTGAGCAGTTACGGTAAAACAAACGTGCACTGTCATTTGGAGGCTAGGACTTACCCACAAAGGACTTGCGTAGCTTGTGAAAGAGGTGTCTGCGGCCTGGACGGCCGCAGTCAAGCCTACAAGGAGGTATTCACGGCGTCCTCTGGAACGAGCTGCGTAAGTCCTGGTAGATTTTCATCACGTTTGCATGAAATCCTATATTCTTAAACGCCTTATTCTCACTATCCCCGTTTTATGGGGTATATCCCTTATTGTCTTTTTTATCATGGCGTTGATTCCTGGCGATCCTGCGTCGGCCATTTTGGGTGCTTACGCCACCCCGGAGAATGTCGCTCAATTGCGCCAGGAGTTTGGTCTCGATAAACCACTGCCGGAACAATATCTCATCTGGCTAACCAATATACTTCAAGGCGATTTTGGACGATCTTACAGTTTGAACCGACCTGTGCTGGATGAGGTATTGGAGCGCTTAGGCCCAACCTTGTTATTGGCGGGTACCTCATTGTTGCTATGCACGCTATTTGGTCTGCTGGCGGGTATTGTCTCGGCTGTGAAACAATACGGTTGGCAAGATAAACTGCTTACCCTACTGGTTTTGATGGGCATCTCGACCCCTTCTTTTTGGCTGGGTCTGATTTTGGTGTTACTTTTTTCCGTGCAGTTGCCATGGTTTCCGGCCAGTGGCATGTTTGCTATTTATGGAGGCGGAGGTCTTGTGGATTTGCTGCACCATTTAGTATTACCCGCCATCACCCTGGCGGTGGTAGCCACCGGCGTCGTGGCGCGTCTGACCCGCACCAACATGTTGGAAGTTTTGCGTCAAGACTATGTACGCACCGCTCGGGCTAAAGGACTGAAGGAAAACCAGGTCATTTATAAACACGCCTTTAAAAACGCATTGGTCAATATCATCCCAGTTATTGGTATTCAAGCGGGGTTTGTGTTGGGCGGAGCCGTCTATATTGAAACCGTATTTGAATGGCCAGGCATCGGTAGAATGTTGGTCACCGCCATCACCACACGGGATATCTTATTAGTGCAGGGCGGCGTTTTGCTGGTGGCGGCGTCTTATGTGTTTTTTAATCTGTTGGCGGACGTGGCCCAGCGCGCCCTGGACCCACGCTTGGCTTTAAATACTTAAACGCTTGTGAGCGACAACGTCACCCCCTCGGCTAATCTTCTAGTTAAACCCGCCCGCAGCCGTCCTGGCGTATGGGCGCGTTTGCGTCGCAATCAACTGGCAGTTTTCGGCTTGGTGATGGTTGTGCTAATGGGTCTCACGGCGCTTTTTGCACCCTTATTACCCTTGCCTGATCTAAATGTTACCGCCTTAAGTGAGCGGTTGCAAAAACCGTTTTCCCCAGGACATTTACTGGGCACCGACCATCTAGGCAGGGATATGCTGTCGCGTCTGGCGTGGGGAATCCGTGTCAGCTTGGCTGTGGGTGTTGTCGCCAGCTTGATCGCGGCCATTAGCGGTTCGCTGATAGGAATTGTAGCGGGTTTTTATGGGGGCTGGTTAGACAATTTACTCATGCGCAGCATCGATATGCTGATGGCGTTTCCCTATATATTACTAGCACTGGCCATTGTCGCTATGTTAGGACCGGGTCTGATGAACGCTTTGTTTGCCATCGCCATCGTCAATATTCCCTTTTTTGCCCGCACTGTGCGCGGTGTCACGCTAGGCATAATACGCCAGGAATATGTGGATGCAGCCAGACTTAGCGGGCTTTCCAATGCACGTATCTTAAGCGGGGAAATACTTCCCAACGTGATGCCTGTCATTATCATTACCCTGTCCACCACAGTGGGTTGGATGATATTGGAAACCGCGGGTTTAAGTTTTTTAGGACTAGGGGCCCAACCGCCCCAAGCCGACCTGGGATCCATGTTGGGGGATGGTCGTAAGCTGGTGATTACCGCACCCCATGTGGCGACCCTACCGGGGTTAGTGATTCTCATCTTGGTAATGGGCATCAATTTGCTGGGTGATGGTTTGCGGGATGTGCTGGATCCGCGCCTTAAATCAGGAACATTGATGCGTCCGGCGGCGGCCACGGAGGTGGATAGGGCAGTACACCATCATGACCCACACAGGACTGTTGTTGCTCGTGCAAGAAGTGTCGGCGGCCTGGATAGCCATCGCCAAGCCTACCCGGAAGTCTTTACAGCGTCTTCTGGAACGAGTAATGATAGTCCTGACCATAATACCCTCGGCGAGGATTCTAAGAACGATGCCGTAATGACCGTGACCGATCTTAGAACCTACTTTATGATGGGCGAAGACATTTATAAAGCCGTGGATGGGGTTGATTTTCAAGTGCATAAGGGCGAATGTTTGGGTATTGTCGGGGAATCCGGTTGCGGCAAATCGGTGACGGCATTGTCGTTATTGCGATTGGCGTCCTCACCACCAGGGCGTATCGTATCGGGGCATGTGGGTTTCGCTGGACAAAACCTACTAACAGTACCCCTTGAGCGATTGCGAACGCTACGCGGCGGCGCTATTGCTTATGTATTTCAAGATCCTTTAACCACGTTAAACCCACTGTTCCCAGTGGGCGAACAAATCGCCGAAGTCATTCGCGAACACCAAGGATTGGACCACCAGCAGGCGTGGCAGCGGGCGGTCACCCTGATGGAACAGGTGCAGATTGCAGACGCTAGAAGTCGTGCAGACGCTTATCCCCATGAATTATCCGGCGGTATGCGTCAACGCATCGGTATCGCCATGGCCTTGGCCAATGACCCAGACATTATTATCGCCGACGAACCCACCACCGCCTTGGATGTCACTGTACAAGCTGAGATTCTTAACCTGCTGAATACCCTACGCCGTGAGAAAAACCTGGCGATCATCTTTATTACCCACGATTTTGGCATCGTCTCAGCGCTTTGCAACAGAGTCTTGGTCATGTACGCTGGACGTGTAGTGGAAACCGCCAGCACCGAAACCCTATTCGCGCATCCATTACATCCTTATACGCAACGTTTGATGGCCTGTGTGCCGCGCCTCGGTCAGGCTCATCAATCCATCCCAGCCATAGCGGGCATGCCACCCGCGGTTAACCACTTGCCAGCGGGATGCGCCTTTGCAGAACGTTGTGAACGGGCGCAAGCGGTTTGCCGCCAGGGAGAGATCCCCTTGAGGTCTGTTGGCGAAAACCATGCGGCCCGTTGTTTGCTGATTGACGAGACGAGCTGATGAGCGCCCTGCTAGAGTGCAAACATCTGACCCGGACCTTTGCGGGCAAACGCAAGTGGTTACGTCAGCCTAAAGCCAAAATAGTCGCTGTCAATGATGTCAGTCTACACATCCAGCATGGCCAAACCCTCGGTCTCGTAGGCGAGTCGGGTTGTGGTAAATCTACCCTAGCCCGCATGTTGGTGGGGTTGGACCCACCGTCTTCAGGCAGTGTCTATTTTCAAGGTAAAGATCTAGTTGATATTAAGCGCCACAATGCTCGCTGGTTACGCCAACATATTCAGTTTGTTTTCCAGGATCCGTTGAGTTCTCTCAACCCTCGCAAAACCGTCCGCCAAATTCTCGAAGCACCGCTGCAAAATCTTTTGAATAAAACCTCAACCGAGTGCCAGGCCCGTTTGCAGGAACTCATGCAAGCGGTAAATCTTCATCCTGAATGCTTGGATCGTTATCCCCATGAGTTTTCCGGTGGTCAAAGCCAACGCATCGGCATCGCCCGAGCCCTGGCCGCGGAACCCCAGGTTTTAATTCTCGACGAACCGTTATCAGCATTGGATGTTTCCGTACAAGCGCAAATCCTTAATTTATTAAGCAGGCTTAAACAAGAGTTTAATTTAACCTATATATTCATCAGTCATGATTTAGCGGTGGTGGAAAACCTCTGCGATACCGTTGCGGTGATGTATTTAGGACGAATCGTAGAATTGGCGCCTAAGGAACAACTTTTTAGCAACCCTCAGCATCCCTATACCCGCGTTCTATTATCAAGCGTGCCGGTCATTGGCCAACCAAAGACCAACACACTTAAATCACCAGGTGAGTTGCCTAATTCTGCCGATCCGCCTCCTGGCTGCGCATTTATGCCGCGCTGCTACCGTGCCGAAGCCAAATGTGGTGAATCGCCCCCGCCACTGGAACCCATGGCAGAAAAGGAGCGAAAAGTGGCCTGTTATTTTGCTGAAGATTCAGATTTCACACCACAGCAAACTCGTTGAGACTGGAATAGTACAAAACTGCTGTCGTAACGTCGTTTATTTTTATCGGTCTGGACTTACGCACAAAGGACTTAGCAAAGCTTGTGAAAGAGGTGTCGACGGCCCGGATGGCCGTCGTCAAGCCCACAGGGAAGTGTTCACGGCGTCCTCTGGAACGAGTTACGTAAGTTCTATCGGTAATCCGGATTAGGATGATCGAAACGACAACCGGCATCCCATTCGCTGCGCTGATTACCGTGGGCTGGGATACCACCAACATCCCGCAGTAGTCGAGCCATGTGCATCAGATTCCAGGTCATAAAGGTGGTGTTGCGTTGAGTAAAATCATTGTCAGGACCCCCTGAACCTTTGTCGCCATAGGAGGGACCTGGCCCCGCCTCGCCGATCCAGCCGGCATCGGCTTGCGGCGGAATGGTGTAACCGAGATGCTGAAGCGCATATAAGATCGTCATGGCGCAATGTTTTACGCCATCTTCGTTACCGGTAATGATGCAGCCCGCCACTCGATCATAATAAAGATATTGTCCCTTATCATTAAGCCTACCGGATTCACCATAAAGCCGCTCAATGACGCGACGACACACCGAGCTTTCCTCGCCTAGCCAGATCGGAGTGCCGATCACGAGAATATCAGCAGCCATGACTTTATGGCACAGTTGCGGCCAGTCGTCAGCTTTAAAACCATGTTCCGTCATATCGGGATAGACCCCCGGTGGCAAATCAAAATCCACCGGTCGTAATAACTCTACCGTAATGCCGTTTGCCTCCATAATTGCCCGTGACACCTGAATCAGGGCTTCGGTGTTTGAGAATGTTCCAGTAGGTTTAAGAGTGCAATTGAGGAAAACAGCCGACAAGCCTGAAAAATCGAAACCATGTCCTTTGCATAGGGCTTTTTGCTTTTCATTCAATGTCATGAATTAGTATCTCCAAAGTTTGAAGTCAATGTATCTGTGCCACAAGTCCTTCCTGGTTCACTGACGTAGAAACTTGTTGCGGACAAGTATCGTTGCCGGTGGTTATTCTTCTTAAGATGAAATCATAAACTAACATTGTAAGCTTGATTTTCTGCTGCCAAGCAGTGATTATTGCCGTTCCTCATAAGTCGAAGCCCCACCAATGAGAACGGTTTTAGTAAAAATATCTGCCTTGTTATTTGGCTTTGCTCTGTTGAGTCTCGGTAACGGCATGTTTGGCACGTTGCTGACGGTAAGGATGCTTTTTGAGGCCTTTCCAACTCAGCTTATTGGGCAGATTCAAGCGGCTTTTTATTTAGGTTTTGCCGCTGGCACCCTATTTGGCGCACCCGTGGTGGAACAGGTAGGACACATTCGGGCTTTCGCCGTCTTTGCAGCCGTCATGGCCAGTAGTGTACTCGGCCATGCGCTGTTTGTTGATGCGTTTTTCTGGGCGGTATTACGGACTATAGAAGGTTTTAGCTTGGCCGGCTTATTTATGGTCACAGAAAGCTGGTTAAATGCCAAAACCAGCAGCGCACTGCGGGGACAGGTCTTCTCTTTTTATATGATTATCAACTATACCTGTTTAGGCATAGGGCAGATTTTCCTCAATTTTGCCGATCCGCAAGGATTTCAGCTGTTTAGCCTAGGGGCAATGTTATTTGCCTTGTCATTAGTACCCATCGCGTTAACCCGTGGAGAAACGCCAGCCGATCTACCGTTACCCGAGCCCGCCCTGCACACACCGGTACGGTTTGGTTTTGGACAGCTTTATTCTTTATCGCCTTTGGGGGTAGCCAGTTGTCTAGCCGCTGGATTATTGACCAGCGCTTTTTTTGCCATGGGGCCGATTTACGCAGCTCCTGATAGTTTTTCAGTCTCTTCATTGGCCTTTTTTATGAGCGGCGCTATCTTTAGTGGTCTGCTTGCCCAGTGGCCTTTGGGGGTTATCGCGGATCGTTATGATCGACGCAAAGTAATCCTCGCCGTTGCACTGTTAGCGACATTGGTTAATGGGCTTATCGTTGGTTTTAACGTTGTGGCGTCGGGTTGGTTTTTGCTGCTCATTTATTCGAGTACAGGTTTAGTCTTTACCCTTTATGGTCTCGGGGCTGCCCATGCCAATGATGCTATTCATCCAGAACAGACGGTAGCGGCGAGCGCCGGGCTGTTGTTGGCGTTCGGAATCGGCGCCAGTATTGGGCCGTTAGGCGCTGCGGCGCTGATGGAAAGATTTGGTCGCAATGGTTTATTTGGGTTTTTTGCCCTGATTACGTTAACGCTTGTTATGTTTGCGATGTATCGTATGGTGCGGGGTATGCCAATATCGGCTGAAGATAAAACTGCATTTGTCTCAATACCGGTAACCACAACACCCAGTTTAGCCAACTTGGACCCACGCTCTGAACCCGCCCAGGGTGACTTAGATCTCGCTGAATGACTCGTTTTCTAGGCGACTTGTTAGTCGTTCCTGAAAAAAGCCATTTTTAGCCTATGTGCTTTACCGACACCGCCA
>CAZGON010000226.1:0-6935 GCA_964527085.1 uncultured Candidatus Competibacteraceae bacterium | reverse complement strand
CCTGAAACATCTTACTGGCAATGCCTGCGTGAGAGCGCATACCCACGCCTACCAGTGAGATTTTGACAATCCTATCATCACCGACGACTTCGCGTGCGCCTAATTCCTTGGCCTGGGTATTCAGGATTTCTAAAGATCGCACATAATCAGAACGATGTATTGTAAAGGTGAAATCCGTCGTCCCATCCTGCCCTACATTCTGAACGATCATATCCACTTCGATATTTTCAGCGGCGATGGATCCTAAGATCTTAAACGCCACACCGGGACGATCTGGCACTCCAAGAACAGTCAGTTTTGCTTCATCCCGGCTAAAGGCGATTCCAGAAATGAGGGCTTCTTCCATCAACTTTTTTTCCTCAAAGGTAATCAAGGTACCGTTTCCTTCTTCAAAGGAAGACAGTACCCGCAAAGGAACGTTATACTTACCCGCAAACTCCACTGCGCGAATTTGCAGTACTTTAGACCCGAGACTAGCCAATTCTAACATTTCCTCAAAGGTAATCTGTTCCATACGGCGCGCCTGAGACACCACCCGGGGATCTGTCGTATAAACGCCATCCACATCGGTGAAAATCTGACATTCAGATGCCTTAAGCGCAGCAGCCAAGGCCACGGCGGTGGTATCAGAACCACCCCGCCCTAATGTGGTAATATTGCCGTGTTCATCGATGCCTTGAAAACCCGCCACCACGACAACCTTGCCGGCTTCCAAGTCGGCATGAATATGACTAGCCTCGATATCCCGAATACGGGCCTTATTGTAGACACTGTCGGTCAGAATATGAACTTGTGAACCGGTATAGGAACGCGCCCCACAGCCACGCTTCTCAAGCGCCATACTCAGTAATGCTATCGTGACTTGCTCACCGGTAGCCAACAGTACGTCCAATTCCCGAGGCGCCGGACGCGACGTTATAGCGCGAGCCAAACCCAATAAACGGTCGGTTTCGCCACTCATCGCCGATACCACAACCACAACCTGATGACCACGATGACGATACGAAATAATCTTTTCGGCTATTTTTTCAATGCGTTCAATACTGCCTACGGAAGTACCTCCGTATTTCTGAACAATAAGAGACATCTTTTATTTCTTCTGCAGAAAGTGTTAATTAATTAGACAATAGACAAGTGTTATAGATGATCAAAACACTCAAGAAATTTGCTGGCGAACCCACTCAGGCACAGCATCTAAAGCCGCATTTAAGGACGCAGGATCATTACCTCCAGCTTGTGCAAGATCCGCCCGGCCACCTCCTTTACCACCCACTTGTTGAGCGACTAGATTAACCAGGTCCCCCGCTTTAATCCGATTTGTTTGATCAGCGGTCACACCCGCAACAAGCCTTACCTTATCGTTTTCCACGGCGGAAAGCAGTATGACGGCAGCTTTTTTAAACTGACTCTTTAGATGATCTACAGTATCCCGCAGGGTTTTTGCATCGGCGCCATCGAATCTTGCCGCCAATACCTTAATACCGTCAATATCAATAGCCCGACTTAAAAGATCACTACCTTGGCTACCCGCCAGTTTGTTTTTAAGTTGATCAACTTCCTTTTCCAAGCGACGCGCTTTACTCACTAGCTGGTGGACTTTTTCATCCACATTCACCAGGTTTGCTTTGACCAGCTCAGCCACTTGGCCAAGTCGATGTTGCAAGGTTTCCACATAATCCACTGCGCGTTCGCCGGTGACTGCTTCGATACGCCGAACCCCAGAAGCCACACCGCCTTCGGAAATAATCTTAAATAAGCCGATGTCACCCAAGCGCTGCACATGGGTACCGCCACACAGTTCTATGGAAAAATCGCCCATATGCAACACCCGGACTTGATCTTCGTACTTTTCACCAAATAGTGCTACCGCACCTGTTTGCAAGGCGTCGTCGAAAGCCATGGTACGGGTTTCCACAGCCACATTAGTACGAACTTGGGCATTCACCAGGCGTTCGATAGCCTCCATTTGATCTGCCTTGATGGGTTCAAAATGGGAGAAATCAAAACGTAACCGTTCCGCGTCCACCAGCGAGCCTTTCTGCGTCACATGATCACCCAATATTTGCCGCAAGGCGGCATGCAAAAGATGGGTAGCGGAATGATTTAACGCAGTAGCCTGGCGTTTAGGTATATCCACCTGAGCCTGTACAGTATCACCCACCCGCAAGACGCCGTGATGCAATTGACCTACATGGACATAAACGCCATCACCCTGCTTCTGGGTATCTGTCACCTCAAATTCAGCGGTGGGCGTGCGCACAAAACCTCTATCGCCCACTTGGCCACCCGCTTCCGCGTAAAACGGAGTGCGCGCTAGAATAACCCCACCTTCGACGCCTTCCTCCAACACTTCCACCGGTTGCCCATCTTTAAGCAACGCTATAATCTTGGATTCTTGTTCTAAATATTCGTAACCCGCAAAGTCAGTGCGTAATTTGACACCTAGATCAACATCTTGTTTGAAACCACCAAATTGACTTGACGCCCGGGCTCGCTCCCGTTGCGCCGCCATATGTTGCTCAAAACCGGTCATATCCAGGGTTAAATCCCGTTCCCGAGCAATGTCAGCGGTCAGATCCACAGGAAACCCGTAGGTATCATAAAGCCGAAATACCGTCTCACCCGGTAAAACAGTCCCCACCAAGTCTTTAATAGCCTGTTCGAGAACCCGCATCCCGTGTTGCAACGTTTCGGCAAACCGTTCTTCCTCTTGGGTAATGACTCGTTTAACCTGCTCTGCAACCTTCTGCAATTCAGGATAAGCATCCCCCATTTCGGCGACCAGGGGATCGACTAATTTATAAAAAAAGCTTCCTGAAGCGCCCAGTTTGTAGCCATGACGCATAGCGCGCCGCATGATGCGGCGCAATACATAACCGCGTCCTTCATTGGAAGGGAGAATACCGTCAACGATGAGAAAGGCTGTCGCCCGAATATGATCGGCAATGACTTTTAAAGAGCTGTCGTCTAAATCAGCATGGTCTAGAATGTCTCCCGCCGCTTCAATCAGTCTGCGAAACAAGTCGATGTCATAGTTATTGTGGACACCTTGTAATACAGCGGCCAATCGTTCTAAACCCAACCCGGTATCTACCGACGGTTTTGGTAACGGATGCAAGGTTCCATCGGCTGCCCGATCATACTGCATAAAAACCAGGTTCCAAATTTCGATATAGCGGTCACCGTCTTCCTCGGGGGAGCCTGGTGGGCCGCCAGGCACCTCGGGACCATGATCGTAAAAAATCTCTGTGCAGGGACCACAGGGACCGGTTTCACCCATAGACCAGAAATTGTCTTTAGCGCCGATGCGAGAAAACCGCGCCGGATCGATGCCAATCTCATTAAGCCATATGGCTTCAGCTTCTTGATCTTCTTCAAACACTGTCACCCAGAGTCGCTGGGGTGGCAAATGTAACGTACCGACTAGAAAATCCCACCCATAACGAATAGCGTCGGCTTTAAAATAATCGCCAAAACTAAAGTTTCCCAACATTTCAAACAGGGTGTGGTGGCGGGCCGTATAACCAACATTTTCTAAATCGTTATGTTTACCGCCTGCCCGCACACAGCGCTGGACGGTAGTCGCCCGCGGCGAAGGGCGCTCATCGCGTCCTGTAAAGACATCTTTAAACTGCACCATACCCGCATTGGTAAACAAAAGTGTTGGGTCATTAGCGGGCACTAAAGAACTACTGCGCATGACCTGGTGGCCACGGGCTTGAAAAAAACTTAAGAAAGATTGGCGAAGTTCAGCACTACTGGTCATAGGATCGGCTCTTTTTTCACCTTCTAAAATGCATCACAATGTACTAAAAAGCTGTTTAATTTGTTCCAGCGTAAAACCTCGCTGGCGTAAAAAGCGAATACGCTTGACTTCATCAGCCGCGCTTGCAACCTTTGTACTAGACCAGCGTTTGTGATGCAACTTAGCTAAGTTAGACATCCAAAAGTCATCTAATCTACGTAATGTAGAAGAAATTATTGCCTCGTCTATGCCTCGCTCGCGAAGTTCTTGATGAATTCGCAAGGGACCATAGCCTTTGTCCGAACGACCATAGGCATAAACCTCAGCGTAGCGAGCTTCATTGATAAGATCTTCGCCCACTAATTGGTTCAACAACGCATCAATAATAGGCGACATCACTCCCCGTCGGATCAACTTATAGCGCAGTTCTAACCGCGAATGATCACGACGAGCTAATAAGCTTAACGCAATTTCCCGCGCCTTCTCAGGCGTCGGCGCCTGATTACGGCTGCTGGGGTTCGCTTTCCAAGGAATCATCGCTAGCAGGACTCTCGGAAACCTCCTCAGGTTTCACAAAAAAATGAGTGCGTAGCTTGCTTTCAAGCTCTTGGGCAAGGGCCGTGTTTTCACTTAAATAATTGCGGACATTTTCTTTACCCTGTCCCAAACGGTTACTGTCATAGCTGTACCAAGCGCCTGCCTTATTTAACAACCCTGTTTCAACACCGAGATCGATGATTTCACCCAAGCGGGAAATACCTTCACCGTAAAGAATCTCAAATTCAGCCTGTCTAAAGGGGGGCGCCACCTTGTTTTTGACAACTTTTACCCGGGTCTCGTTGCCAACCACTTCTTCGCCTTTTTTGACCGACCCGGTGCGGCGGATATCTAAACGAACTGAGGCATAAAACTTTAATGCGTTACCACCCGTTGTAGTTTCTGGATTACCGAACATAACGCCAATTTTCATACGTATTTGATTGATAAAGACAACCAAGGTGTTGGAACGTTTGATATTAGCAGTCAGTTTGCGTAACGCCTGGGACATGAGGCGAGCCTGGAGACCCATATGGGAATCCCCCATATCCCCCTCAATTTCCGCTTTTGGGGTTAGCGCAGCCACCGAGTCGACAACCACAATTTCCACAGCCCCGGAACGCACTAACATATCCGCGATTTCTAAAGCTTGTTCACCGGTATCGGGCTGCGACACTAATAGGTCATCGACATTAACCCGCAGCTTACTGGCATAGACAGGGTCCAGGGCGTGCTCAGCATCGATGAAAGCAGCGGTCCCGCCTTGCTTCTGGGCTTCGGCGATCACTTGCAACGCCAGGGTAGTCTTACCTGAGGACTCCGGTCCGTAGATTTCCACCACCCGCCCCCTGGGTAAGCCACCGACTCCCAAAGCGATATCAAGACCCAGCGAGCCGGTTGATATCACTTCTATATCCCGTATCACACCGCCATCACCCAACCGCATGACAGAACCTTTGCCAAATTGACGTTCTATTTGACTCAGAGCGGCAGAGAGGGCTTTTCGTTTACCATCATCCACGTATAGAAAACTCCACACAAAAAATTGCACGAATTATCGCATACAAATATGTTAGGTAGTAGTCATATAACCTGTTCAAATTTTCTAAACATGACTTACGCAAAAACAGGACTTGGGTAGCTCGTGGAAGAAGTGTTGACGGCCTGGATGGCCGTCTTCAAGCCCACAGGGAGGTGTTCTCGGGGCGTCTTCTGGAACGAGCTGCGTAAGTCCTACTAAAATAAATCTGTATTAAATTTAAAAGTTAATAAGATCGCGATATTAAAAATTTCGACTAAGAAAGAAACAAAAGCAGGATTTACTTACTAAGGACGTTAAGTGGCTTGTAAGAAAAGGCGTCGACCGTAGAACTTGTTATAACCAATATGTTTTAGTGCAGCTTGAATCAAAGCAAAGCTTTTTAAGCTGTTTAAAACGGCTTCTCAGTTCTTGGCAAGCATAGCTAGCACCCCTTCGAAAGCCTTGACCACCGCTTGTATACGCACCGTATCCCGATCCCCGTCAAATTGATAGCAGCGGCATAATGACGCTTGATCTCGCACCGCCCAGGCTAACCACACGGTTCCTACTGGTTTGTTAACAGTGCCCCCGTCGGGACCCGCAATACCACTAACCGCCACGGCAAGATGGGCGCGGCTGCGAGTCAAGGCGCCTTGCGCCATTTCGCTAACAGTGTTGCTACTTACCGCGCCATGGCCCTGCAAAGTGACTGCCTGGACAGCCAATAAATCCATTTTGGCGGCATCGCTATAGGTAACAAAGCCCTGTTCAAACCAAGCCGAACTACCTGGCACATCCGTTATCGCTTTAGCAATCCATCCACCCGTGCAGGATTCCGCCGTCACTAACGTCCAACCGCGACCCCTCAATGCTGCCCCCACCTGCTCGCTAAGGACATAAAGCTGAGTTATCATCAGCAGTGCTTACCCGTTATCACCGCTCACCGGTAAACAAGTTTTCTAGTAAAACCAGTTTGGCCCGGGAGGCTGAATCGTCTGGATTGTAGTCCAGCGCCTCACGGTAGGCATCGGCGGCTAATTTACTATATAGGTCACCTAAATTTGCTTTTGCCTGGGGGTAATCGTTGGCGACGGCCGCTAACAACGCTTGCCGAGCTTTTTCATAATCACCTTCCGCAGTATAGATAACAGCCAGGTTATTATAGGCTTCTGGGATATAAGGAAAGCGCCTTACAATAGTGAGAAAAACCTCTCGCGCCGCTGTTATATTATCGCGCTCAAATAACAACAACCCTTTGAGAAACTGCGCTTCGATATCATCGGGATTGGCGGCAATCTTTTTTTCCAAGGCGCCAAGTGCGGTTTTCCAATCGTCGTCTTGCGCGGCAACCCGTTGCAGAGCGCCAGGCGCTTGCTGGGCCTCTAAAGCGCTAAACATTAGCAACAACACCACTAAAAATCCTGTTAAATAGAGATATTTCATATCCTTTATCAACCATGAAGTACGCTAATCCAAAAAAAATCCCTGCCAGTCGCTTTAGCCATTAGACACAACTAAAACGGTCTCGCTAGACCAGTTGCGACTATAAGACAAAATCGAATGCCATACTAGAAGCCTATTTATGAAAAGCCATGCTATCTCGTAAAAATGACGGTATGAAAAAAAGCAATG
>CAZGON010000225.1:0-7035 GCA_964527085.1 uncultured Candidatus Competibacteraceae bacterium | reverse complement strand
TCGGGGTCATAGTAGGTGTCCTTGCGCTTTAAAAAGATACCTAACAGTTTGGCCACCACCACCATGGCCACGCAGGTTGCAAACCCGTACCAGGCGTAAAAGCCAAAGGCGCCTTCGAGACCAAAATGAGCATGTTGGTGAATAAAAAAATCCGGAATTAACAAAAGGATCAGCACACCGATAAATAATATCCATAAAAGACGGATAGTTTTGGCGCGCACTAACCAGTGTTTGGAATTTTCCGTCATGGTTGTTATAACCCTACCATTTGTTCAGCTAGCCGCAGCGGTACACCAGGAAACAAAAACAACAGAACCGTCAACACCGCTGTGGTCACCAACGCAATGACCATGGCCAACGGCGCTTCCCCATGTTCGACGATATGGGTACCGTGGCGCTCCTCTGGCTCAAAAAACGCGGCATAAACGATAGGAATAAAGTAAGCCGCATTCAACAGCGTGCTCAGAATAATAATAGCGGCCGCCAGTAATTGCTGAGAGGCAAAAGCGCCGGTCAATATGTACCACTTGCTGATAAAGCCGGCCGCCGGCGGTAGCCCAATCATGGATAAAGCGCCCACCGCAAAAGCGCCCATGGTCCAGGGCATACGCCAGCCGATACCTTTTAGATGACTGATTTCGGTTTTGTGGGAGGCGGTATAAATGGAACCCGCGGCAAAAAATAAGGTGATTTTGCCAAAGGCGTGGGCGGCAATATGCAAAGCCGCACCCACCGCCGATAAAGGCGCTAATATGGCGGCCGCCAACACCACGTAAGACAGTTGACTAATAGTGGAAAAAGCCAAACGGCGCTTTAAATTATCCTGTCTCAGAGCAATGACAGAAGCTACAATGACAGTAAACTCGGCGGCGTATAATAACCACTGGGCGCTGGGTTCGTTAGCAAGCAGATCTAATCCAAACACGTAGACGATAACCTTAACCACACTAAAGACACCGGCCTTGACCACGGCGACGGCGTGCAGCAAAGCGCTAACCGGTGTCGGCGCCACCATAGCCGCTGGCAACCAGCGGTGGACAGGCATGATAGCCGCTTTACCGATACCGTACATAAATAAAAACAACAGACCGCCTACCGCTAACCCATCCACATGACCGGTTAAGATACCGCCGTCGGTAAATTCCATGGTCCCGGTGGCATACCAAGTCCACAAAATAGCCAACAAAAAAAGCCCAATGGAGGTGGACAACAAAATACCCAGATAGAGTCTGCCCGCACGCATGTCATCCGGGGTGCCGTGATGGGTGACGAGGGGATAGGTGGATAGACTTAACAGCTCATAAAAAACAAATAGGGTAATGAGGTTACCGGCTAACGCCACCCCCACGGTGCTTGCCAGAGCAATGGCAAAACACACATAAAACCGTGTCTGATGCGCCTCTTGGTTGGCACGCATATAGCCGATGGAATAGAGGGAATTGATGGGCCACAGTAACGAGGCGACAAAGGCAAAAATCATCCCCAACGGTTCCGCGGTAAAGCGGATGGGAATCTCCGGCAACATATAAAAAAGATCGACGCTGGGGCGATTCCCCGCAAGCACGGTGGGCAGCAAGGACAATACGACGAGTAACAGCAAAAAAGCAGTGCCCAAAGTCACCAGCTCACGCAGATTGGGATAGGCGCCGCTTAGCGCAATCAACACAGCGCCTATAAGAGGAACAAACAACGCTAATTGCATGGCTATTTCTGCATTCATGGGACGCCTCCCAGAAGGCTGACGGCGGCCCGTTGGGCAATCCCAGCACTGAGAGATGAATCCATGCCGAAATAAAGATTGCCCAAAGCAAGCGCCCAGGTGGGAATGAGCAACGCGAGGGGCGCTTCGGTAACAGTAGGCAGACCATCAGGCCGGGGCCGAAAGTAAGCAATTTCCACCACCCGCCAGATATAAACCACCGCGAATATGGAGGTGATTAACACCAGCACCGCCACCGGCCACCAACCCCGTTCCAGAGCGCCTAAAATCAAATACCATTTACTGATAAAACCTGCTGTCAGTGGTATACCGATGAGACTCAAGCCGCCGATCACAAAAGCCGCCATGGTCCACGGCATGGCCCAGCCTAACCCAGCAAGGCGGTCGATATCGGGGGACCCTACCCGAAACGACATAGCCCCCAAGGCGAGAAATAGGGTGCCTTTAATCAGCGCATGATTAAACAAATGTACAATCCCTGCGGTGAGACCGGTCACAGACACTAAGCTGATGCCTAATATGATGTAGCCGATCTGCGCCACGCTGGAATAGGCAAGCATGCGTTTGACGTTGCTTTGAAAGATAGCCACCAGCGAGGCGCTAAAGATACCCACCAAGGCCAGCGGCATCAAAACCAAATCAAGCCGCATCGTCTGGAACGAAAAATCAGCCCCGAAAATGGTAAAAAAAGTTCGCAACATCAGATAGATGGCCACCTTAGTGGCGGTAGCAGCGAGAAACGCCGTGACCACCGATGGGCTATAGGTGTAGGCATTGGGTAACCAAAGATGGAGCGGAAACAGCGCCAGTTTCAAACCAAGCCCCACCGTCAGGAAGGCAAAGGCGACCCGCACCGTGCGGGTATCCGCCACAGCCGGCAGGCGCTGGTGTAAATCCGCCATATTGAGGGTGCCGGTCATCACATACATAAAACCGATCCCGATCAAAATAAACGTAGCGCCGATGGTGCCCATAATCAGGTACTGATAAGCCGCCGTCAGGGCCCGCCGGTCTCGGCCGATGCTGATCAACGTATAGCTGGATAACGAGGAAATCTCCAAAAACACAAAGACATTAAAGGCATCTCCGGTGATAGTCATGCCCAAGAGCCCGGTCAAGCACAATAAATAGGCGGTGTAAAACCAAGGCTGTTTATTGACGGGCAGTTTGATACGAGACTCGACGATAAGCCGACTAAAAGTGATGACCACAGCGCCAATGGTGGCGACGATCAGCAATACATAGGCATTAAGATAATCCACCCGGTATTCAATCCCCCAAGGGGGGGGCCAACCGCCCATTTCGTAGGAGATAGCTTGACCTGTGGTCAACACCTCAGCAAGCAACGCCACCGCGATAAGCCAGGTAACCCAACATACCGCCGTTGCCAGCCACCAGGCGGGTAAGCTACGGCGTAATAAGGCGCAGAGGGGAGCCGCCAGGAGCGGGATGACAACCTGGAGCGCGGGTAAATGGATGGTGATCACAAGGCTTCTTCTTCTTCTTGACTATGAATTTCGTCTTCTTCGATGGTGATCACAAGGCTTCTTCTTGTTCTTGACTATGAATTTCGTCTTCTTCGATGGTCCCGTAGGCTTCATGAATACGCACCACCAACGCCAAACCTAAAGCCGTGGTGGCAATGCCTACCACAATGGCGGTGAGAATGAGTACATGGGGCAAAGGGTTGCTGTATTGACGAATACCTTCGGCTAGGATGGGGGCGGTGCCGCCGGCTATTTTGCCCATGCTGATGTATAAAATAAACACTGAGGTTTGAAAGATGGTCAAACCCACCAGCCGTTTTACTAGATTGCCACAGGAAATCACGATATAAAAACCCGTCATCATCAACACAATGACAATCCAATAATTGTAAAGCCCTAAAACCGCCACCGCTTACCGCCCCCGCCAGGCAAAAGTAAAATAGATTGTAGTCATCACCGAGGCGACAGTGATACCCACGCCTAACTCCACCAACAAAATGCCGAGATGCTGACCGTGGACAGGGTCGTGATGATCCAGTGCTCCGTAGTCGAGAAAATTGCCGCCCAAAAACAGGCTCGCCAGTCCGACGCCTGCATAGATTAGAACACCCATTGAAATACCTAACCGCAACAGCCACGGTGGGAAAATTTTGCGGGCGTTATGGAGTCCATAGGTAAGAGAATAGAGAATAATTCCAGCACTAAAGATCACCCCGGCTTGAAAGCCACCACCCGGCCCAAAATCTCCGTGAAATTGCACATACAAGGCAAACAACAAAATCAACGGCACAATCAGTTTGGTGGCTACCCGCGGGATAGAGTAGTGTTTCATGGATTGTCGTCCTCATCGGAACGGTAGCGGCCACCCAGCAACAGCAACACACCGATAGCTGCGGTGAACACAACCACGGTTTCCCCCAGGGTGTCGTAACCCCGGTAGCTGGCTAAAACCGAGGTAACAATATTAGGAATACCTATTTCTTTCATGGAGTCTTCGATATAACGGGGCGCCACATGTTGATGAATAGGATCAGCAGGATCACCCACCGGAGGAAGGTCAAAGGTACCATAGACAAGGGCCGCGCCGGTCACCAATACCACCACTAACGGTAGCAACGGATTACGTATGGGGGGTTTCTCGTGGCTGGTGGTTAACGCTAAAGTGCTCAGCATAAAGACCGTGGAAACTCCGGCGCCTACCGCAGCTTCGGTAAAAGCCACATCCACCGCGTCAAGCACCACAAAAATACCCGCCGACAATAAACTGTAAATACCGGTTAACATGGCAACGGCAAATAAATCCCGTAACTTGATAAGGGCTACCGCCGTGACGACTAGCAAACCTAGTAAAAAAACATCGACTACAATTTCGATGGCGGCGATTCCTCAATGGATTATTTATATGTAGGCGGTTGCGGATAGGTGAGGGGTTCTGGATTCTCCGGATCAGAGAGCGCAGCTTTGACTAAAGAATGGGTGGCAGTAGGACTGGTAAACCATAAAAACAGTAAAATCAATATCAATTTAATGGTTACTTGGCTCCAACCCCCTTGAAACATTAACCCGATAAGAATCAACCCCGCACCTAACGTGTCGATGATACCCGCCGCATGGAGGCGGGTATAAAAATCCGGCATACGTAGCAGACCCGCACTCCCTACGCCAATAAAAAAAACACCGCCGAGTAGGGCCAACCAGGTCAAAAGATCCAAGATAATCATCGGCCTTTCTCCGCTTCTTCATTTTGCTGTACCACATTACGGGGCCAGCCCATATCCCCATAACGAATAAACTTCAATACAGCAATAGTGCCGATAAAGTTGATCAATGCGTAAACCAAGGCAATATCCAAAAACTCGGGGCGTCCCATCAAAAAACCTAGCACAGCAATCATCAGCACTGTTTTTGTGCCAAAGGCATTCACCGCTAGCACCCGGTCATAGACGGTAGGTCCAAGCAAAGCTCGCACCATGGCGATGGTCATACAGATGAGAATAGCAAGGGCCGCTATGCCAAATATCATCGACAGGTTCCTTCCAGTGCGGTGACGCGCCGGTCCATCTCACCTTCCAGCAGCGCCTCGGCAGCAGCTTGGGTAAGCACATGGATATCCACCGTACCGCCGCTCAAATAAGTGGTGACCGTACCGGGCGTGAGGGTAACGGAATTGGCATAAATAACCCGTCCCAATTCGGTGCGTTGCGAGGGTCTTATGCCAATCATGGTAGGACTGATAGGTAAGTTAGGATCGAGTATAATTTTGGTGACGTCGATATTAGCCTTAATAATTTCCCAAATTAGCCAGGGCCAATAAAAAATAATTTGTGCGCTAACATCGAGATGTAGCGGCGGATCTTCAGGGTCTGCTCGATCCATGCAACAGGCAATCCACACCACTAAGGCGCATGAAAACGCGCCAAAAACCAGCAGTAAAGCCACAGTGGTATAACCGGACAACAGCAGCCACATGAAAAAACAGAATAGCCACAACATTGTCCATAACTTTATATTGTTTAACATATTACTTTTCCTCCTTTGAGTTGCCTTACTAGCTGAGGGCTTGAAGGATCTGAAACAATAATAGCTTCCGTACTGACCTGGTCAAGGTGGTTATCTTTGGGTTATTTACTAAATGCAAAAGACAACACAACAAAATCTACTGTTTCAGTTAGCTGGCAGACCTATCTGGTTTGTTTTCTGCTGCGCTGGTTAGTCAAACGCCATTTCAGACCAGATACCAATCTCACCCGTTATCGCCAACGGGTGGAACGGTTAGACACCCGTTTTATCAAAGTGGCCCCGGATATCCGCGCTACCCCGGTACAGGCTGACAATGTACCGGCCCATTGGATTGAGGTGCCAGAATCTACCACCAAGCGGGTTATTCTGTATCTGCATGGTGGCGGCTTTTGCCTGCGGGGTCCCAATCTGTATAGTAATTTTCTTGCCCGGCTGTGCCGCCAAACCCAGGCAAAGGGGTTGCTGCTGGATTACCGTCTGACACCGGAACATCCTTATCCCGCCGCGGTAGAAGACTGTTTGGCCGGATATCGTTGGCTGTTAAAGCAGGGCCATGATCCTGGTGATGTAATCATCGCAGGAGATTCTGCCGGCGGTTGTCTTAGCTTAGTGACCTTGATACAACTGCGGGATGCAGGGGAACCGCAACCCGCTTGTGCGGCCCTGTTATCACCCGCCACAGACATGACGGTTTCCGGTTGGTCAGCGATTACCCAAGAACGGCAAGACCCTTTCTTTTACTTACAGACATTGTTGCTTTTGAAACATTACTATCTGCAGGGCGCGTTTGCTGGGAACCCTGCCGTTTCCCCCTTGTATGCTGATTTTCAAGGTTTGTCGCCGCTGTTATTTCAGGCAGGCAGTACTGAATTGTTACTGGATGATTCGTTATGCACGGCAGCCAAGGCAAAAGCGGCTGGCGTTGCAGTGGATCTGCAAATCTGGCGGCGGATGCCCCATGTGTTTCAATTGTTCACATGGCTACCGGAAAGCCACCAGGCGCTTAAGGAAATTGGTCAATTTATCGAGACTTACACAGCAAATACCGAACCCGATGCATAAGATTATGGTAACTACTCACCCTTGCGTCATTCTCGCCATGGACTGGCGAGAATCTAGTAGCATGGACGGCAAGCACCGGTAGACAACCGCCTGCCACCCTCCCTGGCAACTGGATTCCGGCAATCCCTGCCGGAATGACGGGTGAGCAGTTACAGATTATGCGGAAATAAACTGAGAAAATTATCACTATGGCTAGGGCGTGTCATCAATTAGTGGTTTGATCGTTTGGTGGATTCTCACGAGTAT
>CAZGON010000224.1:0-7041 GCA_964527085.1 uncultured Candidatus Competibacteraceae bacterium | reverse complement strand
TCCATGGCGCGGCAGGCAATCTTGATACCCACATCCTGATCGTGATTTTCCCCGGTGAGATCTTTAAGGCTTTGTAAGACGCGCACCAACGCGACACCGCCACCCGGTACAACCCCTTCTTCCACCGCTGCGCGGGTGGCATGTAGGGCGTCTTCAACCCGGGCTTTCTTTTCTTTCATTTCGATTTCAGTGGCCGCGCCTACCTTGATGACGGCTACGCCACCAGCCAGCTTGGCAACCCGTTCTTGTAATTTTTCTTTATCGTAATCAGAGGTGGCTTCTTCGATCTGCGCCCGGATTTGTTCAACCCGTGCCTTGATATCCGCCTCGGAACCCGCGCCATCCACGATGGTGGTGTTTTCCTTGGTAATGACGACTTTTTTAGCGGTTCCCAGGTCATCGATGGTGGTCTTCTCCAAGGTCATACCCACTTCTTCGGCAATCACTTGGCCGCCAGTTAGCATGGCGATATCCTGCAGCATGGCCTTACGGCGATCACCAAAGCCTGGCGCTTTAACGGCCGCCACTTTGACAATGCCGCGGATGGTGTTGACCACCAAGGTTGCCAGGGCTTCACCTTCCACATCTTCAGCGATGATTAGCAACGGACGACTTGCCTTGGCAATGCTCTCCAAAACCGGCAACAGTTCACGAATATTGGATATTTTTTTATCGTGTAAAAGAATAAAAGGATTTTCCAGTTCAGCACTCATGCTCTGCTGGTCATTGATAAAGTAGGGGGATAGATAACCGCGATCAAACTGCATGCCTTCCACCACATCCAGTTCATTTTCCAGACCAGAACCTTCTTCGACGGTAATAACGCCTTCTTTACCTACCTTTTCCATGGCATTGGCAATAATTTGGCCAATGTCGGTATCGGCGTTGGCGGATACGGTGCCTACCTGAGCAATGGCTTTTTCATCGGAACAGGGTTTGGAAAAATCAGCGAGCTTTGCCACAGCAACGCCTACTGCCTTGTCAATACCGCGTTTTAAATCCATCGGGTTCATGCCAGAGGCCACGGCTTTCATACCTTCACGCACAATGGCTTGGGCCAGCACGGTCGCTGTGGTGGTGCCATCTCCCGCGATATCGGAGGTGTGGGAAGCGACTTCCTTCACCATTTGGGCACCCATATTTTCAAACTTGTCTTCCAGTTCGATTTCTTTTGCGACGGAGACGCCGTCTTTGGTCACCGTCGGTGCACCAAAGGATTTCTCCAATAACACGTTACGGCCTTTGGGGCCTAAGGTCACTTTTACAGAATTAGCGAGAATATTGATCCCGTTCACCATGCGGTGCCGGGCGTCATCGCTGAATCTTACATCTTTTGCTGCCATTAAATTTTCCTCGTGAACTTTCTAAACTAAATTTATTAATCAGGAGACGTTTAGCTCTCAATGATGGCCATGATTTCGTCTTCGCGCATGACGATAAAATCTTCGCCGTCGATCTTGACTTCGTTGCCGGAATATTTTCCAAATAAGACCTGATCCCCGGCTTTAACATCCAAAGGACGGATTTCGCCATTCTCTAATATTTTTCCCCGGCCTACGGAGATGACGTGACCCCGGGAGGGTTTTTCAGCGGCTGAGCCAGGCAGCACAATACCACCAGCGCTGGTGGTTTCTTCCTCTGCCCGTTTGATAATCACCCGGTCATGTAAGGGACGCATATTCATTTAACTTGATCTCCTTAAGAGAAGTTGGGAAGTCATCACGATTATAATTATTAGCACTCGCCTTTAGTGAGTGCTAATAGTAACGATCAAAAAAAGCCTGTCAAGCCCGTTTGCTCAACATATGGGCTAATAAAAAGAATTCAAGGGAGGTAATGATGAGTAGAAAAATTTTATTGACTGACCTTTATGGGGAACGTAACTTGCAGGACGTTTACTGAATAGCGGTAGGTATAATCTTGATATTAAAGCTTATAGGCATCAACTGACTGCCAGAACTCAAGCCGAGGGGAGATTAATTTGTATGGATAACGCGCATCGCGTCGTGCTATGCACCTGTCCAGAGCAACCGGTGGCGGAGCATATCGCTGCAACGTTGGTCAACCAAAAGCTCGCTGCCTGCGTAAACATTATACCGGGTATTGTATCGGTTTATCGATGGGAAGGAAGTGTGCAGCGTGATGCGGAATGGTTGTTAATTATCAAAACCCGCAGCGATCTGTATCCGCGCCTGGAAGCTCGTATCACAGAGCTACATCCGTATACAGTACCCGAAATCATTGCTTTAACCCTTGAGCAAGGGGCTAAAGCCTATTTAGACTGGATCGATGCCAGTCTCGATGACTTATCTTAAATGAGTGATTGATTAATGGTTAAAACTCATGATTTTTTTAAGTTTCGTCGACTTATACCAATAAAATACCCTGTCATGGGAAGATTGATACGAATCTCAATACCCTGGCTAATGGTGTTAAGTCTTTTCGCTATCCTGTTGTCACCGGTCTACGCCGTTGACCAAGATAGTTTGCTGGACCCAAAACAGGCGTTTGCAGCAAGTTCGTCTTCCGTCATTACCGCGCAGGCGGGAATCCAGCCGTCTAAACCCATGGGTTTAAATGTCGCCTCTAGCCCAAACCCGCAAAAAAGTTTGCTATCTGGGTGGGGCGACTCCCAACAAAGCACGCTTTTAAAAACGCCGCAAAATACACTTTTAGAAGCGGATCAAGCGTTCGTGCTCTCTGTGGATGCGCCAGACGCCAATACTCTGGTTGCCCACTGGGATATTGCTGAAGGGTATTATCTATACAAAGATAAGCTGGTTATCAACCTCAATGGTGCTGGGGGACTGCATATAAAAGAAATGGTCTTTCCAGACGGCAAAATCAATAAAGACGAATACTTCGGGGAGCAAGAAGTTTTTTACCAAGCTGCCATGGCAACGGCAAAGCTTACACGAACCGCTTCGGCAGACCGTAACATTGAGGTAACCGTGAATTATCAGGGTTGCGCAGAGATTGGCGTCTGCTATCCGCCCATGACTCAAACGATTCCGGTGAGCTTGCCTGCACTGCCACAGACCAATTCATTACAAACAGTTGAAGCCAATCTGCCAAATGATAATGCCACAGTTATTATCCAAGGCGAACAAGATCGTATGGCTAATCTTTTGGTGGAAGGACGCCTATGGGCGCTGCCGGCCTTTTTTGGGTTTGGTTTAATGCTTGCTTTTACGCCTTGTGTACTTCCGATGATCCCCATCCTGTCTAGTCTGATTGCCGGTCAGGGGAAACAAATCGATCAACGCAGTGCATTTTTCCTATCTTTAGTCTACGTATTGGCCATGTCTGTCACCTATACCTTAGCAGGGGTCATGGCGGCTACGCTGGGCCAAAACATTCAGGTGTGGTTTCAAAATCCGTGGGTTTTGGTGAGTTTCAGTGCTCTGTTTGTATTATTGGCGTTATCAGCCTTCGGGTTTTTTCAACTACAAGTACCTGCCCATTGGCAAAGCCGCCTAACGGCAATCAGCAATCGCCAGCGGGGTGGCACCTACGCGGGGGTCGCCACCATGGGGTTTTTGTCGGCGCTCATCGTGGGTCCCTGTGTTGCGCCGCCGTTGATTGGCGTCTTGACAGTGATTGCGACGACGGGGGATAAGGTGCTGGGGGGGTCTGCCCTGTTCGCCATGAGTTTGGGGATGGGGTTGCCGCTCCTTCTTATCGGTACGTCCGCCGGACATATTCTGCCTCGGGTAGGTCACTGGATGGATCGTATCAAAGCCGTGTTTGGCGTCTTGATGTTGGCGGTGGCTATCTGGCTATTGGAGCGCGTCCTACCAACTTCAATCTACATGCTGCTTTGGGCGGTGCTGCTCATCGTCTCGGCAACCTATATGGGTACGCTGCAACCCCTAGCCCACGGCGCCCCCCACTGGCGCGCCCTAGTCAAGGGCTTAGGGACAGTATTGATGGTTTATGGGATTTTGCTGCTGGTGGGTATCGCGGCAGGGGGTAAAGACCCTTTACACCCACTTCAAGCAGTACCTTTTTTTGCCGGGAATGAACAAATATCTAAACAGACTGAAAAGCTTACTTTTCGCTCAGTAAAAACCGTCGCCGATGTACAACAGGCTCTTGACCGTGCTCAAGGTCAACCTGTTATGCTCGATTTTTATGCGGACTGGTGTGTGACTTGTAAAGAGCTGGAGACATATACTTTTCCAGACCCCCGTGTACAGGCTGCGCTGGAAGACACTATTTTGTTGAAGGCGGATGTTACGGCTAACACAGCGGAAGATCGCGCCTTGCAGCGGCATTTTAATATTTTTGGACCGCCAGCGATTTTATTTTTTGATGCCGATGGCAAAGAGCGTAAAGCCTATCGGGTAGTGGGTTTTATGCCAGCAGACCGTTTTCAAACCCATGTTCAGCAAGCTTTTGGTAACAATAACTTGTCTACGGCAAAGTCTGCTCAATAATTTACTTGATCCTGCCGATATCCCCTTCACGAGCCACGCTAATCCCATTCGGTGTATTCAATGGACTGTTTTCGGGGTCAATAATAAACCTTTGCTGACTTTTAAATAGAATACGAATAGCTTGTATTACTTATTAGCGTCTTTAATTAACTCGGTTTTTTTGAAAAGTTAAAATATTTAATTAAACACCTTTTAGGGAAAGTCGAATTATCCTCGTTCTCTCAATTTATTCAAAATTCAAATCATTTGAAAGGGATTTTACTCGCCAAAAATTAACCTTGAATAAAACCCATGCTTTTTTTGAAAAAAATTTTAAAAATCAATTATCTAAATTTAAGATTATCATTCAAATGCTTATTATTACTGTGATAATAAGGTGGTATAAGAGCAAAATTTCAGCTTTTTATTTATTCTTTAACAATCGTTAACATCTGCTAACTCGACAATCCAGAGTGTTTTCTATAGTTTTATATCTCAAGGAGAAAAAAACAACGACATGGATAGTTGCTTTTTGAGTCTACTGCGCTTCAAGTCTTTTGAAGCGCTTTATTTTTTTCTGCCCTATTAAAAAATAAAACTTTCTCGTGGGACTACAATAGCGTTTATTTATTTAAGTCCTAAGTTAATATCTCTTTACATAAAGAAATTGTTTTTTATCCACACTTCTGTAGATTCACCCTGAGAGAAGGTTTAAGAAGCTATTAAGCAAATAAAACAAATGAATCCTTCCTCTTCCGCCCTAATCATTCCCCTTTTATTATTCCCGAGAATCCTCCCTGTTCCGTCATTTCCGCGAAGGTGGAAATCCAGACTTGAAAAACCCACAAAGCAACCCTCCTTTTTGCTTCTTGAGATTCTTTTTCTCTCTATATTTCACTCAATATCTGGCGCATAAATCCATCGCAGTGGTCCGTCAAACCGCTCCCGCAATACCGGCAGATTCTCTGCTAAGGGATTACCTTCTAGCACCTCCACCGTTCCATCCAATGAGATAAGGTAATGATATTATTTTTTCAACGCAGAGCATTTTCTGTTTTTCCCTCCATAGGGTAAGTTTAAGTCCTGTTGTAGACAGTCGGTCCTATCGATACTATTAGCTATATATAAAGCCTCAGCACAACTTAAACAGCAACAGAAAAAATAGTTTGAAAACAGTTTGAAACCTGTAAATTAATTCACAAAGTGTATGTTTGATGAATGGGAGTATTTTACATGACCCGGAAGATCTCAATGGGGGATGCAACTGCTCCCCTTGCTGACTATGTCGCAACCGTTGAAGCCGGTGAGGAAGTTGTCATTATGCGGGATGGAACCCCGGTAGCTAAACTCATGCCAATCAGCGTTAGCAGACGTTTAACATCAGCACAGACAGCAGCGCTAGCCCGGACGTTAAAGCGCGCCGAGCAGGGTTATAGCTCTAGTGGTTGGAAATTCAACAGGGATGAAATTTATGATCGCTGAGCGATTGACACTAGATACGAATATCCTGTTCTATGTTTTAGATGTTAGCGCCGGTGAACGACATAAACGTGCTAAGGTGCTACTGCAAAATGTTCTTCAAAGAGATTGTGTGCTGACGCTACAAGCATTGGCGGAATTTTTCTCGGCTGCCACGCGCAAGCTACAAATGCCGCTGGCTGAAGCGCGAGGGCAGGTTGAGGATTGGCAGAGCTTGTTTCCTATCGTATTGCCCGAAGTCGATACAATCAACCGGGCGATTGCTGCTGTCGAGCAGCACCGATTATCGTTTTAGGATGCCATGCTTTGGGCAACTGCTAAAGAGGCTAGGGTTACTGTCATTCTCACTGAGGATGGTCAGCACAGGCAAGTAGTGGAGGGCGTGAGATACGAAAATCCGTTTGTTTCTTGACAGTTACGCCACCGCTACTTACGCTTGTCGGGGCGAATCACCAGCAATGTAATAATCCCCGTTAAAATTATCACCGTCACATTGATTGCTAACAGTAGCAGTCCGCCAGAACTACGAATCGGATCACCAGAAAGCAGTGCGATACTGGCGGCGGCGGCCGCCGGCACCAAGGCTAGCGCAGCCACGACACCCACCAAGGTATCGGTTTTTTCCTCTATCAACCCAATAGTCCCGGCAATACCCGCCGCCAAAGCCGCCACGACACTAAACCAACCTGGGTTTACCCGCTCTTCAAGTAACGGTTTATTGAGCAGATTCGCCTCTTCTGGAAAGATATTAGTGATGTTAAGGAACCAAGCGGTTGCCATGGCAAAACCTGCAGCGAGCAAAATACCGACAATAGCCCCCCAAAGTCCTTTTAGGACATAGCGGGGTTTGCCGCCTACAGCTGCAAAGGCCACTAATGCCAGGGGTGGGAGTGCAGGTGCGACAACCATAGAGCCGATCAACATGGGGATAGAGTTAGCTAACAGGGCAACGGCAGCCAAGATGCCGGCCATGGACATCAAAACAATATAGGCAGGCGTTAACTTGGCTTGCTCGGCGATTTGTTCAACTCTCGTTGAATCAACCTGCGGTAAGCTTGGTGGTGATGACATTTAGAAGTTGCCAACTTTAAAATTGGCTCCCCGGGACGGACTCGAACCGCCGACCCGATGGTTAACAGCCATC
>CAZGON010000223.1:0-7109 GCA_964527085.1 uncultured Candidatus Competibacteraceae bacterium | reverse complement strand
TAATGTACATTCCGCGCACCTCTCCTCGGCTGCCTTGTGTACAATTAAAGCGAAAACGCTCTAAGGCCATAATTGTAAACTTCTCAATCTACGCTAATTCTTAGTCCGGCTGCGGTGGCGAAGGGCGCTAAGGTTAGGGCAAGAGCAAGCAGAGCGCCCAGCAATGCAAGCTGACCAGAGGTGGGTAAACCAGCGGCGGCCGCCGCCACTGCTCCAGTGCCAAAAATAAGCACGGGTATGTAGAGGGGTAATACCAATAAGGTTAGCAATACGCCACCACGACGTAAACCTGCTGTTAATGCCACGCCAATAGCACCCAGCAGACTCAATACAGGTGTACCTAGTAATAAGGTAAGGGCTAGCATGGGGATCGCCCCGCTAGGTAATTGCAGCAGTACGGCTAGCAAAGGGGAAATCAGGATCAGCGGTAAGCCGGTTACGAGCCAATGGGCGAGGACTTTGGCCAGGACTAGAAAAGACAATCCGTGGGGACTGAGCAATAGATGTTCCAACGTACCGTCTTCGAAGTCAGCACGAAACAGGCGTTCCATGGATAATAAGGTGGCCAACAGGGCGGCAACCCATATCACGCCGGGAGCAATCTCCGCCAGCAGCTTAGGCCCAGGGCCGATACCCAGAGGAAATAAGCTCACCACCAAAATAAAGAACAAAATAGGATTGATTAATTCGCTACGATTACGGATGGCAAGCTGCAAATCACGTTGGAGCACACCGCGAAAGGCGACAAAGGAAGTGGCGGTGCTTTGCATTAATTCATCATAACTTACGCAAAAACAGGATTTTGGTAGCTTGTGCAAGAAGTGTCGGCGGCCTGGATGGCCGTCGTCAAGCCTACAGGGACGTATTTACGGCGTCTTCTGGAACGAGCTGCCCAAGTCCTGTTCATTACAAATGTAGGGAGTGAACAGGTTGAGGGTCCAGATTCATGGTTTGATGACTCGTCACAACGGCCATGCCACCCTGCTGAAGATGCTGGCATAGCCGAGTTTCGAGGTGGTCAATACCGTCTCGGTCGATGGCGGTAAAGGGTTCATCCAGCACCCAGAGCTTAGCGTCGCTTGACCACAATCGCGCTAAAGCGACGCGACGCCGCTGCCCGGCGGACAAGGTGCGTACCAGCACGTCCTCATAGCCATAAAGTCCCACTTGTTCAAGAGACTGTTCCAAAACCGATGATTTGACCCTGTAACCGCTGATGGCGCTGAGAAAACGGAGGTTTTCCAACGGCGTCAGTTCCTGTTTAATACCCGCACTGTGGCCGATATAAAGCAGCTCCCTATGATAGCCAAAACGGTCTTCAAGAATGTCATTGCCTTGCCAGTACACCGCACCGTCTCGCGGTTCAGTAAGACCGCAGAGGATACGCAGCAGAGTGGTTTTGCCAGCCCCATTAGAGCCACGCAAATGCAGCGCCTGGCCGGGTTCTAAATGTAAATCGAGTCCTTTAAACAAGGTGCGTCCATCGCGTACCGAGGTCAGACAGCGGCCTTCTAGCATTTAATTTAAGGCACAATCTGATCGATGACCAACGCCACCGACTGCGCGCCATCTGTCAGGTCAAGGGTATCGGAAAGACTTTGCAAATCACCCGATTGAGCAGCAACGTCGCCAGTTTTGGAGATGCGAGCACCCACCACCACCTGTTCAAATTGTGATAATTTCATGGATGGCATCATGGCCTGCTTATCATCCAGCACGACTTGTACCGGAAAATCCTGGACCGGTTGTCGAACTGCGGCAAGGGGCATGGGCGGGCCTGAGGCTGCCTTAGCAAAGATAAACAAAATGGCATCGGTAGTAAGCTTTGAGCGTAAACTTGGTGACACATCGACGGTGACAGCAATGCTGGGGCCATCAGCAGGAGGTGTTTGCTTTTGCGCAACGGCTGGTTTGTCCAGTTCGGCTTGGCGAGCTTGGGCCTCGGCAATACTGTTGCGCAGCACTTGAGCCCCTTCGCTGTTGGGTTCTCGTAAACTGAGTAATGTTTGCCAATAGCGAATCGCTTCCTTATAGGCATTGCCGTTGAATGACCCCCAACCCAGCAAAAACAAGACACGTTCACTTTGTGGGTTTGTCAGCAACAAACGACGCAGCAATTGATTGCTCTCCAGACTCAATTTGCCTTCATTAGCAAACAGCATCGCTTCCGCATAGGCCAGTGCAATACTGGGTTGGTCTGGCGCCAGTTCATAGGCGCGTTTTAAAGCGACCGCAGCTAGCTCCGCCTGCTGCAATTGCATATAGCTGGCGCCCAGTAGATAAAGTCCCTGGGGGTCTTTCATGCCGTCTTTTAAAACCCGCGCCTGAAGCACCCGGGTAAGGTTAGGGAGATCAGTGGGTAGTTCTTGTTCGGTGACTGTAGAAGGTTCATAGATAAGTCGTTCGGCGACAGGACCTAAGCGATTTTGCAAAGCAATCCAGTCTCCCGCTTCACCTCGATAGGACACTAAATAATAATAACTCAAACCCACTATCGGCAATAATAAGGCAGCAAGACTCGTCACTCGAACCATGTTTCGATTATTTGTCTGTTGCTGGATGCTGTTTTCCTCGGCGTCTGATAGAAGGGTGCGTTCTAACTCGGCGCGCAATTGACGGTATTGCTCGCTATCTAGGCGGCCTTCACGCTGTTCAGTCTCCAGCTCTGCTAAGCGTTCACGGAAAATGTCGGCGTTGATGGTTTGCCGAGATAACTCTGCTATTGGACTATGGCGCCAGATAGGAACTACGACGAGCGCCATAGCCAGCACCATCATCCCTATGGCTAACAGCCAAAACATCGTCATTAACGATTTTCCTCTTTACCAGGCATAAGCAGATCATTCAGCCGCTGCCGCTCCTGCTCGGTCAAATCCGTCGCTGGTTGTCGTCCCCGCCGACGAATCCAAAAGACAAGCGCCAGCGCAGCAATACCCATCATAGAAAAAGGGCCGAACCAGAGTAACCACGTTGTCGGTCTCAGAGGGGGCCGGTAGGTAATAAAATCCCCATAACGGGTGACCATAAATTGGGTAATCTCGTCATTGCTTTGACCGGCCTGGACCATTTCGTAGACCCGTTGGCGTAAATCCTGCGCCAACGGTGCATTAGAATCCGCAATGTTCTGATTTTGACACTTAGGGCAGCGAAGTTCCGCCACCAGACTACGAAACTGTTGTTCTTGAGCAGGCTCCTGAAATTCATAGGTCGAGATAGCCGCATAAGCAGATAAGCCTGAAAAGGCTAAAATATAAGCGAATATCCAAACTTTAAGCCAGTAATAAACCTGGCAACCATAGCGCCGTTTCATCAACTCTCGCCTTCGATCATTCGAATTCGGGGAAGAAAATCGTTTTTCCACACCTGATCGTCCAAGACGCCCACATGGCGGTGGCGGATCACCCCCTGTTTATCCAATAGAAAAGTTTCAGGGGCGCCGTACACCCCTAAATCGATACCCAACTGACCTGCTTCGTCATTGATATTAAAACGATAAGGATCACCTAAACTTTCCAGCCAGTTTACCGCTTTGGCCGGGTCGTCCTTATAGTTAACGCCATAAATGGTTATTCCCTGGTCAGCCAGTTTTTTGAGCATTTCATGCTCGGCTTGACAAGAGGGACACCAGGTGGCCCAGACATTGAGCAACGCTGTGTTACCTTTTAGGTTTGCCGGTGTCACGGTTTGCTTTGGATCATTGAGAGTAACCGCTTGAAAGGGCGGTAAAGGTTGATTGATAAGCGCCGAAGGAAGCAAGGTGGGGTCACGGCCTAGACCCTGCCATAGAAACCACAGTAAGACTAGAAAAGCGCCCAGGGGAACAGACAGAATGAGGGTCAATCTAAGCCTTGGCGACATCATCGCTAACGCCTCCCGTCATGATCGGTGTAGATTGTTTCGCGGTAGTACGCGGTCGGGCGAGGCGGTAGCGTTGATCGCTAATGGCTAAGAAACCGCCCAAAGCCATCAATAAAGCGCCCAACCAGAGCCAGCGTACAAAGGGCTTATAATGAATGCGTACTGCCCAACCGTCATCACCTAGGGGTTCTCCCAGGGCTACGTATAAGTCTTCGGTAAGACTAGGGTGAATAGCAGCCTCTGTCATGGGCATTTGCTGTACCGTGTAAAGGCGTTTTTCGGGCGTCAATACGGTTTTCACTAGGCCGGTTTTCTGTAATACCTCTATATGGGCACGGGTCGCCACATAGTTGGGACCACGTATCTGGCGCAGATCCTTAAGACGAAACCCATAGGGACCCATCTGCACCTGTTCTCCTACCTGCAATCTTAAATCGCGTTCAACACTGTAGGCGCTAGTGATGGCTACTCCTGTTACACAGACTACAAGACCAAGATGTGCTAAAAGCATACCTTTATAACTGCGTGGCAGATGTAATAGGGCAGCCAGCCGATTTGGTTTGTGGTCAACTTTGTGACGCACGTCGTAAACACTGCTGAGCAACACCCAAATCACCAAACTCACGGAAGCTGCTACTAAAAACCGAAACTCGCTGGCAAATAACAACACTAATACGATCCCCAGCCCTAGGCTAAATACTAACAAAGGCCCCACTTCGCGGGCTAAGGTAGCCGCGTCGTGTTTTTTCCAACGCAACAGTGGACCTACGCCTAGGGTTAGCAGCAGCGCCAAGGTCAGGGGTACAAACAGGGCGTTGAAATAGGGAGGGCCTACGGAGATTTTTCCTAGATTTAGCACATCCGCCAGTAATGGGAATAAAGTCCCCACAAAGACCACACCACAAGCGCCCACCAAGAAAAGATTATTAAGTAATAAAGAGGATTCTCGGGAAACCGTTGCAAAGCGGCCCTCACTGGAAATGGTATTAGCGCACAGCACTAGCAGCACTAAAGCGCCGCCGGTAATTACAGTTAATAACCCAAGAATGAATAATCCTCGGGTAGGATCGTTGGCAAAGGCATGGACCGAGGTTAAAACCCCCGAGCGTACTAAAAAAGTGCCCAGCAAGCTAAGGGAAAAAGCGGCGATGGCCAGCAGCACCGTCCAGGCCCGGAATACGCCGCGTTTCTCGGTGGCCGCCAGGGAGTGAATCAACGCGGTACCTACCAGCCAGGGCATAAAAGAGGCATTTTCCACCGGGTCCCAAAACCACCAGCCGCCCCAGCCTAGTTCGTAGTACGCCCACCAACTTCCCAGGGCAATACCCAGAGTAAGAAAGCACCAGGCCACTGTAGTCCAGGGTCGCGACCAACGGGCCCAGGCGCTGTCTAAACGCCCACTGAGTAACGCAGCCACCACAAAGGCAAAAGCCACCGCAAAGCCCACATAACCCATGTAGAGCATAGGTGGATGAACGATAAGACCAAAATCCTGTAAAAGCGGATTTAAATCCCGACCATCCAAGGGAAAGAAGGGCAGAATGCGTTCAAAGGGATTAGAGGTAAGCTGCATAAACAGCAAGAAACCGATGCTGATAATGCCCATGACGCCGATGACCCGGGCTAACAGCGCTTGGGGTAAGCTGTGACTAAACAACGCCACCGCTAAAGTCCAGCCACCCAAAATAAGCACCCACAAAAGCAATGAACCTTCATGTCCTCCCCACACGGCTGAAATGCGATACCAAACCGGCAATTGGCTGTTGGAGTTTTGCGCCACATAGGCGACGGAAAAGTCATTATTGACAAAAGAAATGGCTAGACATGAGAAGCTCAGCAGAAGAAACCCAAATTGGCCAACGGCCGCCGGACGCGCCACCGCCATCAGCCGGGGTTCATGGCGAGCCGCGCCCAACAGTGGCAAGGTGGTTTGCAACAAAGCCATGATCAAGGCTAAGATCAGCGCCAGATGACCCAGTTCCGGTAACATAGTTTAAGTTCCTCTAAGGCGTTTGTTGCATGTGTTGCCAAGTGCCAGCTTGTTTAAGACTATCGGCTACTTCCGGCGGCATATAGTTTTCGTCGTGTTTCGCCAGCACCTCTTCGGCTTGTAATGAACCATCTTCCGCTAATACGCCCCGCGCGACAATGCCTTGTCCTTCGCGAAATAAATCGGGCAGGATGCCTTCAAAACGGACCGGAAGCTGGGCTGCATTATCGGTCAAGACAAAAGTGACTAAGAGCGTTTTTGGGTCGCGCTGCACACTGCCAGCAACCACCAAACCACCCACTCGAATGCTGCGGCCCAGCGGGGCGTCGCCGCTACTTATCTGGCTTGGGGCATAAAATAAACTGATATTTTGTTGCAGGGCGTAGAGCGTCAGACTTACCGCGATACCCACACCAAATACAATAAACAGCACGAAAGCTAAGCGCCTGCGCCGTACCGGATTCATACTTTATCTACCTCCTGCTGGCGATGGTTAAGCCGTTGGCGACGCGCTATATCCCGCCGGAGTTGGCGGTGTCGTCGTACAATAACAAAAATGAGGCTGCCAATAACCACCAGCGTTAAACCATAGGAAATCCAAACATAAAGGGCATAACCGCCCATATACCAAAAATCAGACCAACTGGAGAAACTCATGGACGCTCCAGTCTGAACTAAGAAAAGGATTTTTAAAAATTTTTCAATACCTTTTGACAGTGAACACGCAAAGAGTTGCCTATTCTAACCCACCATAGCCAATACGTGTTGTTTCCCTGTCGTCGGATCGAAAAATTCGTTCAAGGCCCATGGTAAATGACAATACTGATTTTTGAAGCTTAAGAGGCGCAAATAGGCTTGACTTAGATTACTCGTAACTACTCACCCTTTCGTCATTCTCGCCATGGACGGCAAGGGCTGGTGACAACCAATGCCACCATCCATGGTAACTGGATTCCGGCAATCCCTGCCGGAATGACGGGTGAGCAGTTACAATTCGTTTTATAAGCATGTAGTAATTCGTAGTAGTCATCATAGGCGCTAGCGCTTGCAGTGCCGTGACACTTTGTCTTGCTTGCGGGTTTTACTCCGTCACTGTATTGTAAGGTATGGCAGGTTCCATAATGGAACCTACTGGTTTATAGTACAATCGATGTGATAATCACTGGAGGACCTGGACATGGCACAGACAGTCAAACTCAACGACGACGAACTTCTGGAAGCTGCTAAGATCAAGAAGGATCACTTCTCTCGGTCGTTGAAT
>CAZGON010000222.1:0-7173 GCA_964527085.1 uncultured Candidatus Competibacteraceae bacterium | reverse complement strand
TACTCGTGAGAATCCACCAAACGATCAAACCACTAATTGATGACACGCCCTAGTGATAACTTCTTTGTTGGTTATAAGCGCTAGAGCATTTCCCTATCAATTATATTCATATCCGGCATTGACAAAGTAGTTTTTGCATTCGTCTGGCTTGAAGTAATCAAGAAGCCCGCCGATCGTCCGCCAAAGCTCATTGAACGTGCGTGTTCGGGCTTTTCTAAGGAGCGTTAGCAAGATTGCTTACAAGCATTGGAGCTGCTATCTATTCAGGCGCATCCAAAGTCATATCGCGTCTTACCCGAGAAAGTCTATACTTTTGTGTAGGAGTTTTCTAACGGTGAAAATTCCTATGATCGTCTGAAAATACCACCAACGAGGAGTAAAAAATATGCCTGAAAGCATGTACAAAGTTATCCAAATTATTGGCACTAGCCCAACTTCCTGGGAAGAAGCGGCCAAAAGCGCTATCGAGAATGCAGGTAAGAGCCTGCGGGACATGCGCGTTGCAGAAATTACCGAGCTGGATATGAAAGTGGAAAATAATAAAGTGACAGCCTATCGCGCCAAGGTTAACGTTTCGTTCCGTTACGAAGGAGAAGGTTAACCACGAGATAGAAAATGCCGAATAGGGCACTCTTTCTTATGAGTTTATAATTAAAATTATCCTACGGTGAACACTTTTATTACTAGTAAGTCAAATGGATATGACAGCGACGCTCGCGCAAGGCAGGGATGCTTCTTTAATTGCTGGTTTTTTTGACCATTTGATGCCTTGCCGAAAGTTGCTTTTGAGTTTATCGATGCAACAAGGTAAAGATTATGAGGCAATGGGTCATCATCCGTGTTAAGTCGGTGGCTAAGCTAATCATTTGGTTATGCCTTCTTGGCGTTGCTCATTATGGTTTGGCAGATTCCGAACGCTTACAACGTTATAACGAAGCGCAGAATCTGGACTTAAAAATACGCCAGCAACAAACACTTAGACAAGAACCATTCTCTGTAAGACCACAATTAAAAAAACGCTTTGATCGGCAACGTGCTCAACAGCAGCATTTGCAATCGCGGCAACTCCGTCAGATTCCCAAGGCGCACTTACCATCGACGACAGGTAAACCTACGGTTAAAGAAAGCGCTCGACGCAGTTCAATTGAGCGGTTTAAGCGTGAACAGAAAAGCCAAGCATTGGGATTTAAAAAAGAGCGAGCCCAATCGGTGAGTGAATCAGAACCCTTTAAGCAAAATAGGTCACCCCCGTTTCAACCATTTTTTGAAGAGCGTTGATGGTTTTTTTTCAGAGCAATCCCCGCTCTGTGAAAGAAATCGTTTGCCCATCGCCAACGATAAAGTGGTCTAATAGCCGCACATCGATAATGGCTAAAACTTCTTTTAAACGTTGGGTAATTTGCTCGTCGGCACGGCTAGGTTCTGCAACTCCGGAGGGGTGGTTGTGGGCCAAAATAACAGCAGCCGCATTATGATAGATGGCGCGTTTGACCACCTGGCGTGGATGTACTGATGCGCCATCGATGGTGCCGCGAAAGAGTTCCTCGAAAACAATGACTCGATGGCGGCTGTCCAAAAAAAGACAGGCAAAAACCTCGTGGGGTTCATGGCGTAGTTGAGCGGCGAGGTATTGTCGAGTAGCCGCTACGCTTTCCAGAGGATTACCCCGTTGCAAAGTCGCTTCCAGATAACGGCGCCCTAATTCTAGTACAGCTTGCAGCTGCACATACTTGGTTGATCCAAGACCCCGGGTTGCGCAAAAACTTTGCTGATCTGCATCCAGTAGCTGGCGCAGACCGCCATGCTGACTCAATAGATCCCGGGCTAAATCCACAGCACTGCGCCCCGCAACACCGGTGCGTAAAAAAATAGCCAGCAATTCGGCGTCTGACAGGGCAGCGGCGCCCCGGTGCAATAGCTTTTCCCGAGGCCGTTCGCCTTCGGGCCAATCACAGATAGCCATAGCGTATATTATAAAAAAATAAATTTGATGACATTAATTACTCTAAAAACAGCAGCGCCGATGAAAGATGACTCTGTTATAGTAGCGGCACGATCATAGCCGCTTTTGCGGGCGTTTAAGTCATGATGAATTAACCTATCATATTCAACCGGCAAGCTAATCACGCTATGCGTTGTTTTTGCCTCTTGTAACAATTGTAAAGTTCAGCATCCTTACTATGGCGACACGATCAGCAACGATAACTCGGGAAACCCTTGAAACGCAGATTCAAGTAACTGTGAATCTAGATGGCGTAGGAGAGGCTAAATTACTCAGCGGTATCCCTTTTCTTGATCACATGCTTGAACAAATTGCCCGACATGGCATGATCGACTTAAATATCCATGCCCAAGGCGATTTACATATTGACGATCACCACACGGTGGAAGATATCGGTATCTCTTTAGGTCAAGCTGTTAAGCAAGCCATTGATGACAAGAAAGGCATTTATCGCTACGGACATGCCTATGTACCTTTAGACGAAGCCCTGTCTCGGGTGGTTATCGACTTCTCCGGCCGTCCAGGCTTGGAGTATCATGTGGACTTTCCCCGCGCTAGAGTAAGTAACTTTGACGTGGACTTGTTTCGTGAGTTTTTTCAAGGCTTCGTGAATCATGCTCAGGTCACTTTGCATATCGATAACTTACGCGGCCGCAATACCCATCACATCATCGAAACCGTGTTCAAAGCGTTTGGCCGCGCCCTGCGTTTAGCGGTAGCAAGAGATCTCCGTGGGCAGCAGAAAATACCGTCGACCAAGGGTAGCCTCTGATTAATCTTTCTCCGATTAACCTTATTTCGAATTGTTCCCATGGCAAGCATTGCAGTTATTGATTATGGTATGGGCAATCTACGCTCGGTGGCAAAAGCCCTCGAGCATGTAGCCCCCCAGGTGCGGGTTTTAGTCACCCAAAAGGCAGCGGATATCTTACAGGCAGATCGGGTTGTATTTCCTGGTCAAGGGGCGATTCGCGACTGTATGCGGGAACTTGAGCACTGGAAATTGATGGAGGTGGTGTGCCAAGCAGCCGCCGAAAAACCTTTTTTAGGTCTCTGTTTAGGACCGCAAGCTCTGATGGATTTTAGCGAAGAAAACGGTGGCGTAAATTGCCTCGGTATCTTACCGGGTCAAGTGATACGCTTTCCCAAAGATCTGCAAGACCCGGATAGTGGTGAAAGACTCAAGATTCCCCATATGGGTTGGAATCGAGTTCAACAAACAATTCCCCATCCCTTATGGAAAGGCATTCCGCAAAACAGTCGTTTCTATTTTGTTCATAGTTACTACTTGCAGCCCACCACAGCAGATTTGCAGACCGGAATTACCCATTATGGCTTTAACTTTGCTTCAGCCATCGGTCGCGACAACATCTTTGCGGTGCAATTTCATCCTGAGAAAAGCGCCCGCTTTGGTCTTATGCTATTAACTAATTTTGTTTCCTGGAATCCGGGTTAACCGGTAATAATAAACAACTAACACAATAATTATCGAGTAAGACTATGTTGTTGATACCTGCTATTGATCTCAAAGACGGTCATTGTGTACGACTTCGCCAAGGCCGCATGGAAGACGTAACGGTATTTTCCGAAGACCCCATTGCCATGGCTGCCCAGTGGGTAGAGGCGGGCGCCCAGCGTCTCCATTTAGTTGACTTAAATGGCGCTTTTGCCGGCAAACCGGTAAATGCTCAGGTCATTCGACGTATTGCAAATGCTTTTCCGGATTTACCTATCCAAGTGGGTGGAGGTATCCGCGATGGAGACACGGTGGATGCTTACCTTAACGCCGGAGTCTCGTTTGTGATTATAGGCACCAAAGCGGTTAAAGAGCCCCACTTCGTCAAAACACTCTGTTTAGAATATGCAGGGCATATCATTGTGGGTCTCGATGCTAGAAATGGTAAAGTAGCTATGGATGGGTGGTCTAAGTTATCCCGCCATGACGTAATTGACATGGCGCGGGTGCTAGAAGGCGACGGCGTTGAAGCGATTGTTTATACAGATATCGGACGCGACGGCATGATGCAAGGCGTTAATGTAGAAGCAACGGCTGCTGTAGCCCGCGCTATTTCCATTCCTGTCATCGCATCAGGTGGTATCAGTCATTTAGATGATTTACGGGCTCTTTGCAAGGTTCAGGAAGAAGGTATCATGGGAGCTATTATCGGTCGGGCCCTTTATGAAGGTGATATTGATTTAGCGGCTGCTCAAACCTTAGTGAATTCCCTTAATTGAATGGCGCTTTACCTATTAGAGTAGTCCGTTCAAGCGAAAGATATAGGTTTCGAAAATCATGAACCTAGCAAAACGAATCATTCCTTGTCTTGACGTGGACAAAGGCCGAGTAGTTAAAGGCGTCAACTTTGTGGACATTCGCGACGCGGGAGACCCTGTGGAAGTTGCCCGTCGTTATGATGAGCAAGGCGCTGATGAGGTTACCTTCCTAGATATTACAGCCAGTTCTGATGCTCGGGATATCTTAATCCATGTGGTGGAACAGGTGGCTAGTGAAGTTTTTATTCCGCTTACTGTAGGGGGCGGTATTCGTTCTGAGCAAGATATTCGCTATCTGCTTAATGCGGGAGCTGATAAAGTGTCCATCAACACAGCAGCGATTGCTGATCCCGATTTTGTGCGCCGAGCCGCTGAACGTTTTGGCAATCAGTGTATTGTCGTGGCGATAGATGCAAAGGCAGTACATGGTGAAGGGGAAGCACCCCGCTGGGAAATCTTTACCCACGGTGGCCGTCAACCTACCCATATTGATGTTATAGAATGGGCTTGTAAGATGGCCGATTTTGGCGCTGGGGAAATACTTCTTACCAGTATGGACCGAGACGGAACCAAGTTGGGTTTTGATTTAGCGTTGACGCGAACCATCAGCGAAGCTGTGCCTATTCCTATCATTGCCTCGGGGGGAGTGGGGAATCTAGATCACCTGGTGGAAGGCGTTGTTCAAGGTAAAGCAGATGCGGTATTAGCGGCCAGTATTTTTCACTTTGGTGAGCATACTATTGAACAAGCCAAAACCTATATGCAAAACCAAGGTATCGAAGTGCGTCTTTAATGACGTCAAGCAATTATTTTGGGCTTGACATTATTTGTTAATAAAAGCAATGCATCTTATGTCTTTTTAAAGCTCTAAAGTTATTGAATGTATTAGTTAGATGAATAGAAATAAGTAACCACAATGGATAATGCAAATATTTATGTTTTGCAGCAACTAGCGGCCGTTTTAGAGTCTCGCAAAACTGCACACGCCGATAGCTCTTATGTGGCTCAGCTTTATAAAAAAGGCTTAGACGCTATTTTAAAAAAAGTTGGCGAAGAAGCTACCGAGACGGTAATCGCCGCTAAAAATGGTGCTTCTGATCAGCTAGTTCGGGAAACAGCTGATTTATGGTTTCATACACTAGTGATGCTGTCTTATTGCGAACTTGGTCCTGAAGCAGTGCTCCAGGAACTACAACGACGTTTTGGATTATCCGGTCTACAAGAGAAGGCATCTCGCTCCCAGTAGAGTGACTTATGGCTTCAGTCAAACTCGCATTAGATTAATTTTAATTGTTTGAGGTAAATTGATATGGGTATTAGTATTTGGCAGCTCCTGATTGTACTGGCTATTGTTCTTTTATTGTTCGGCGCCAAACGTTTGCGCACTATCGGCAGTGATGTTGGTGCATCGATCAAAGGTTTTCGTCAAGCCATGAAAGAAGGGGAAGAAGAACAAAATGACCAGGTAGCAGATAAGAAGGTAGATCCTTCTCCCCAGGGACGAGTCATTGAAGGAGAAGTATCTCCCAATGAAACAGCGGATAGAGATTTAAAAAAAGAAAAGAACCATGTTTAGGTACTAATATGCTAAACACCAAACAAAGCGATAATGCCACAATTATTTAGGTAACCAATATGTTCGATGTGGGCTTTTGGGAACTTACGTTGCTTTTTATTGTGGCTTTAGTGGTAGTGGGTCCCGAGCGGCTGCCACGCTTAGCGCGTACTGTGGGATTATGGATTGGCAAAGCGCAACGTATTGTCAGTGAAGTTAAAGAAGAGGTGGAAAGGGAAATCAGAGTAGAAGAGATTAAAAACTCCATCAGCCAACAAAGCGGTAGCGAAGAAATAAAAAAATTGGCAGATCGCGTCAAATCCATCAATACAGAAGCACAAGAAGCAATAACGGATACTAAACCGGTCAAAAAGAAGACTTTGCTTCACGAAAAGGCTACTGTATCCTCCCAGTCGTCTGATCAATCAGGCACTACTTCTAATCCACCAGCAAAGTAAATTACAAACGTGGCTGACATTGAACAAGAACAACCTTTTCTTAGCCATTTAGTAGAGCTGCGTATTCGGTTGGTACGTGCAGGAATTGGCGTACTCATTGTGTTTTTACTATTAGCACCCTTTGCTAATTCCATTTATCACACCCTAGCAGAACCCTTACTAGCACAGCTGCCTACAGGTCACGAAATGGTCGCTATTGACCCGGTGGCGCCCTTTCTTACCCCTGTTAAGCTAAGTCTGGTGCTGGCATTATTTATCGCCATACCGTGGACCCTTTATCAGGCATGGGCCTTTGTGGCGCCGGGTCTCTATCAGCATGAAAAGCGCTTAGTTGTGCCGTTAATCGTTTCCAGTACAGCGCTCTTTTACTGCGGTATGGCCTTTGCTTATTTTGTTATTCTGCCTATTTTCTTTGCCTTTATCACCGGTACGGCCCCTGAAGGGGTTGCAGTGATGACGGATATCAGCAAGTACTTGGATTTTGTACTAACGCTTTTTTTTGCTTTTGGCATCGCTTTTGAAATACCGGTTGCCGCTTTCATTTTAGTGATGACGGGTATTACCACACCGGATGCACTCATCAGTAAACGGCCCTATGTCATATTAGGCGCTTTTGTTTTCGGTATGTTACTCACACCCCCTGATGTCATATCGCAAACGCTGCTAGCACTACCCATGTGGCTTCTGTTTGAGATTGGCGTATTTCTCTGTCGAGTTATTTTGAAACCCTCCAAAGACTCCGAGGAATCATCGATAACGACGTTGAAGCATTACGACGATACGGATGTTTAAATAGGATGCAGCGAAGTTATTAATCGCTAGATCGCTAGCCAGCAATTCCCGCTCTAGCCCCCTTCTACATCGCCGGAGGGTGCCAACGGTGG
>CAZGON010000221.1:0-7207 GCA_964527085.1 uncultured Candidatus Competibacteraceae bacterium | reverse complement strand
GCCCCAGCTCGATGCCAGCCAGTAACCCTTCTCGGATACCTTCCTGGCGTCCCTCCTGGCGTCCCTCCTGGCGTCCCTCCTGGCGTCCCTCCTGGCGTCCCTCTTGGCGTCCCTCTTGGCGTCCCTCTTGCCAACCCAGTTGACGCCCTTCTTCGCGACAGCGTTGCACCAAACCCATAATCACCTCCTGCCGGTCACTCTTTGGCAAATACTCGTCGTAATAACACACCCATTCGTCTTCGCTTAGGTTTGCATAGGCTTCGATAAAGTCTGCATACTTCAACCGCTTCTCGGGGTTTTCTTCCAGTTGCGCCAAGCCATCTTGGGCTTGGGCATAAACTTCTACCCGCTGGGTGGGAGTATAGCGCATATTCAGTAGGTTCAGCCGGGCCACGATGTTGGTGCTGGTAAAGTACTGTTCGGCTGGTAGCGTACCCAGCTCGCAGGCGATAAAGGAAAAACGCAGATAGCTGGCCTGTTGACCGTGGAGTTCTAAATCACGTTGAAAGCTGCCGGGTCGTAAGAAAATCACCACCGGCACCACCCGGTCAATGTTCATCAGCTCCGCTAAGTCTAGACAATAATGGGCTAGTCGGTGGATGGAAAAGCGTTTTGGGTCAGTTTCTTCTTCTACCACAAACAGCATGACCTCTTGTTGCCCGTCGGGCCATTCCACCAGCAATGGCACATCCAGCTCTCGAAAGCGCTCACCCAGTCGCTCTTTTAATTGCTCCTGGCGGATCGGTAGAATGCGTACCGTGTCGGGTAAAGCGGCCCCCTCGGCGCCTGCAAAGAAGGTCAGCGCTGCGTAGGGGTAGTCGAGAATGAGGTTTTTGAAGTTTTGGTCGTGGGTCATGAAAACTCATGGCTTGCTATTGGTGGGTGGCGTTTTAGGTTTCTGGCTATTCATCGTACTCGATCTGATAGCGATAGCCTTGCTCCACCAGGAACAATTGGCGGTTTACACTAAAGCGTTGTTCATCTGTCCCTTTGGAAACCAGGCTGTAGAAAAAGGAGTTGCGTTTTTTAGGACGGAGGATACGCCCTAGCCGTTGGGCCTCTTCCTGGCGGGAGCCAAAGGTGCCCGACACCTGTATCAGCACGTTGGCATCCGGTAGATCCACAGCAAAATTAGCCACTTTGGAAACCAGTAAGACGTCAATCACGCCTTTTTTAAAACGGTTATAGAGTTGTTCACGTTCGCTGTGCTTGGTTTTACCGGTAATCAAAGGACATTGCAGGTGTTTAGCCAAGGTCTGTAATTGGGAAATATATTGTCCGATCACCAGTACGCTATCGCCGGCATGGTGTTTGAGGAGTTTTTTGGTCAACTGGATTTTATTAGAGTTTTCCGCGGCAATGCGAAAGCGGTCGCGCTTTGTGGCATGGGCGTAGTCGAGTTCTTCCTCAGAAGACAAGGGTAGCCGATACTCGGTGCAAAAGGCTGCGGCAATAAAACCTCGACTTTCCAGAGTCTTCCAAGGCACGTCATAACGTTTTGGGCCAATCAAGGCAAACACGTCGTCTTCCTTGCCATCTTCTCTCACTAGGGTAGCGGTCAACCCAAGACGCCGTTTGGCCTGAATGGCGGTGGTCGCGCGAAACACCGGCGCCGGCAACAGATGAACCTCGTCGTAAATGATCAATCCCCAATTCTGTTGCGTGAATAAGTTGAGATTCTCCATGGCGCTATCCTTCGACTTGCGATAGGTCAGCATCTGATAGGTGGTGATGGTGATGGGCCGGATGGTTTTATTAATCCCGGTGAATTCACCGATCGTCTCGGCGCTGAGATGGGTTTTGTCCAGCAACTCGTGGCGCCATTGATGGGCCGACACGTTGTTGGTGGTGACAATAAGGGTGTAATTGGCGATGCGGGCGGTGACGCCGAGACCAATAACGGTCTTACCGGAGCCGCAGGGAAGCACGATAATGCCGTTGCCACCGGTGGCGCGACCGGCATGGTAAAACGCGTCTACGGCGTCCTGTTGATAGTCCCGTAGGGCAAAGGGGTGGCCCTGGCTATCCTGCTGACGAAGCTTAACCGTTAACGGTTGCCCCGACAGATAACCACAAAGATCTTTGACGGGGTAGCCCACCTTGATCAGCGCATGTTTCAGATTGCCCCGCTCGCTGGCGGGAACCATGATCGCCTGATTAGAATGCTCCAGCCAGAATGATTGTAAGGTTTTATCGTGCAGCAGTCGTTCGCGGATATGGGTCTCAGCCACTTCTAGTCGCAGGCGCTCAGGCGAATCCTGGTGCAGGATCAATTTGCCATAGCTCGCGTGCCAGTCCTGAATATCGGCCAGCACATTGGCGGGCAGCGAATATTTAGCAAATGCCTGCAGTCCCTGGCGGATCTCGTCCAGAGAAAGCGCTAAAGCCGCCGCGTTCCATAACGACAGGGGCGTCACGCGGTAGGTATGAATAAATTCTGGGGATTTTACCAGCTCGGCAAACAACACTAAAAAATCCCGGCATTGACTATACTCGGAGTGTTCGACTTCCAGCAGCAGGGTATGGTCGCTCTGTACGATGAGGGGGCCAGCAGCCGTCGTCATAGTTATTCCATGTCCTCAAGCTGAATCTGATAGTCTTTGCCGAGCCGCTGGCTAATGGCTTTAAGATGCCGCTCAAAACGTTGCGGGAAACTGAGGGTACGCTGCGCCTGATCCACTTGGACGGGACAACGCAGCGCCAGCAAATCTTTGCGAAAAAGCTCCAGCAAGGTTTTCTCGGGGAAGTGCAGTGTGACCAAAACTTGGCGTTTGATCACCGCTTTCTGGCGGTGTGCTTTGGTTTGCGTTTTAGCAGCGACTTTTGGAAAAACCGTGCGCGCCATTTTGGGCAGAGGCCGTAGCGCGCCTGCGCCGTGCTCGACCAGCAGGGGAACCTGTTCGGCCTTCTCCAACTGGGTGAATAACGCTTGCGGTGATTTTACCAGGCGCAGGGCGGAGGCAATCTGCTCCACCGTAAAATCATCTAGTACTTCCAGCGGTGGGTTTCCTTCTAGCAGGCCGTAGCCTTCGTAGAGGGTGAAGACATCCGAATGTCCGCTCCATTCTTCCAGCTCAATAGCGACATTCTGCGGCAGGTCGCGGCCGCTGAGTTGCTTTAGCAACGCCATAACGTCTAGGGCTTCATTCTGGGCCAGTTGCGCGGCAACCTGCTTTTTTTCCAGTTTTAGGATGATGACCTTATCCTCCGCCAACGGGGTGGTTAGCGGCCGCAGCGCCATGAGCACTTGGGCCGGGTAAAAATCCGACTCCACATGCACTTCAAAGTTGGGCTGCACGGTAACCTTAGGTGCTGGAATGGCGCCCCTTATGGCTTGGAAAAAACGCGGCTCAAGACGAAAGGCTTTAAGCTCACCCAGGGAAGGATACCGGTCGCTAGTGGACTTTTCACCATAGGCCACAGCCACATAGCCCAGACTAAGGGGAATGCCCTCTAAAAACCGTTCCACATAGCGCCCTTCCACCCGTTCAAAGGCATCGGGATCCGTCTCTGCAACCACCGTTCGGTTACCCCAGGGGTTGCCTGTGTACTCGCGAAAATTGCTGTAGCGGCCTTCATGAGAACTGTGTTTGCGTTTTGGGTTTTCGGGAATAAGAAAAAAGGGATGGTGGGTTTTTAGAGACTGGATGAGTGAGGTGGTGCTGTACCAGATGCCGCTTTCACAGTCCTGCAGCAGTTCCAGGAGAAACCGCCTGCTCTGGGCAAAGTTAACAAAGGGCAGCACCCCCGTCGCACAACCAAGGCTGTCAAAGGCATCCAGATAACTGAGGGAGGTCGTTTCAAAAAACTCATTACTGCTATAACTATAGACATCGATAAGAGAATTCAGCAGGCAACGTTCCTGGTCTTGGAGGGAAGCTGATAGAAACTCCCGGTAGGTTTTTTTCTGGAAATGAATGTAATTATCTGGAAATGAGGGTTCGCTGCTGCTGTAACCCCGGTATTGCCCTTTGGTGTCGTACTGCACGAAACCCAATTGCAGCACCAGTTGATCCAGGTAGTTTAGCCAGGAAGAATAACCCACCTGTTTGATGTCTTCCGAGGCCAGTGGATCGCTAAGGAGCTTGACCAGACGGTTAGTGTCCGCTTTGCTCAACTGGTTGTCGCGATAGGAACGCTTGACCTCCCGATCACGGACATAGGTGATAAAAGCATGGATATCCCGGCGCAGGTCGCAGGGATTTGTGACGACGGTCAGTCCTGACACATCCAGGGGAGTTAATTGCAGGGTTGCCATTAGGATACTCGGATGGTTTTCACCACATAGCCGGATTTCCCGACCAAGCGTTGCATGTCAGCCAATAGCTCGCGGGGAAAAGCGATAAAATCATTGGGCAATAGCATGAGTTGATCGGGTTTGGGGAAGGCTTTTTGCAACGCCACCTTGAGGGTTAAATCCTTCACTCTGGCCAGCAACAGGTTAGCATGGATGATTTGTTTACCGCGTCGCGCTTCGACCATCTCAATGACTTTTCGGAAATCCATGGCGTGTTTCCTGAACCAGGCGGTCAGGGGATGCTGCCAAACCACCTCGGACGCTCTACCCAGTTTGATGGCATTGGGCATGGCGAGCAAACGGGCATCGACCACTTGCAAGTCGGTCATGGCATTCAAGTGTTCCAGACTTTGGTAAGGAATGGTCTCCAGATCTACCGTTACGAAAGCATCCGCACTGCTGGCCAGATAGCTCGAGGGTGGCTTATCTTCCATGGCCTGTGACGGCGCTAATCGATAATAATCTTTAGTTTGTACCGTATGCTTCGCCAAACAGCCTAGCTTCCAGCCAGCTTCACAAACGACTCGGCTGTCCGGCAGCGTAGCGCCATGATAAAACAGCCGCAATAGAGGAGAGAGTTCATCCCAATAAATCCACTCCTCATCAGCCAGCTGCGAAAAGGCATAATAAAGCAGAGGCGGAAATGGTTTATCTTCGATCCGCTTAGCTTCCAAGTCTGCCGCCGTCCATACCTTCAATTTACCATCCTTTTGGCGGTCTTGCTGCTGACGTGGGGCCCAAACCGAGCGTTGCCAATAATCTTGTCGCCATTCAAACAGTTCATTAACGGTGAATGGCTGTTTCCCTATCAGCAGTTGACCGTTGTCTAAGGTCACAGGATGGACACGCGGGTCGTTGAGGCTCGAACTTCGGCGGTTCTCCAAAATCGCCATCATTTTTTGCCGCAGGATGGCCTGATTGACTTTTCCTGTTACTGAAAACCGAGCGGTGGATGGGAAAATGGAAGGTAAGAAAGGTTCGAACGCCTCTGGCAAACGAAACCGCCATCGCTCCATTTTAGTGGCGCTACCCGAAGCAACCGCCATCAGCAAGACGCCTTTGCGGACCAAGGCGTTTTGTACGGTTTTAAGAACAGGACTATAGCGCTGGGTAAAGCTGCTGCGCCAGCCATGCTTAGACGGGAAAAGACACTCGAAAAACCGGATATCCACCGTCTGAGGCTGCCATTTTAATAGGTGCAGAACGATGATTTCTTCCCGGCTTAAAGATGTTAAGGCAGCTTCTAGACCAATGTCGGATAGAAAGTAGTTCTCAAACACAGCACGGGAAGCGGCTTCCTGGGCCGAAAAACCACGACTCTTACAAATGGCCTTGAGGTCGGCGGCGCTTAGAACCTGCTGGCACATGTCTGTCAACATCTTTGATGTATGCATAAGGAAAAGCTATCAGAACTGGCTACACAGAGGATGACCGAATTGGCAAAGTTAACAAAGTTGGCAAAACAAGTCGACCTAGCCAACGTCGACCGTAACTTGGAGCGTGGTGGTCTGGGCAGCATGAGGGCGCTGACAACCACACAAACATCATTCGTCATAAAGATTAGTTAAAGAATATTAGGGTATCAAATGGCAAAGCCGAACCTCAAGCTCAATAGTCCGTTCGGCTCACCGCCTGTCATTGCCCGACAACATCAAAAACAAAGCGTCGTTTGACGCTGTGAAAAAAGAGAGAAAGATTTGAGGTTCTACAAAAGATATGAAAAAGTTGATTTAGCTCTTTCTGCGCTGTTTTGCTAGTATTGAGATTACTATTTTTTGCAAAAAACTCTAAAGACCAATAAGCATCAGATGGTAACAAAACTTGAGGAAATTACCCACGTTTTGCAGCAGGTCAGTGAAGAGGATATTGAGATCATTCACCTCAATGGTGATATGGTCATTCATATCAAAACTGCTCCCAAACAAGCACCTTTAGAACCAAAGAAAGGGAAGTGGGCATAGGTAGCGGAAAGCATGGGGGAAGAAAACCTTCTCGGCAATGGCCGCGGCGAGCGACTTCGGGAAGCGATCCGTGAGTTCCGCGACCACTTTCGTTTCCGGGATGTGTTTGCTGATTCACGAAAGAAATGAAACGATACCTGCTCGATTCCGATACCCTATCTTATCTTCAACAGCAGGATTCTCCGTTTTATACATCTGCGTGCAATCGTATGTCCTGGCTTGATGATGACGATGAGGTCATTGTTTCCATTCTCTCTCTGTATGAAATCTCCTACGGCATTTCGTGGGGACCTAAGGAAGACCGGGATTATCTTATGCAATCCATTGCTTCAATAGAAAAAAGGTTTGCAGTCGCCAATCTATGCCTAACAGGGGCAGAGATTTTCGGAGAGTTGAAATCAGTCTACCGGAAGCATACCGGCATCCCTTCGAAAACCCTTAAACGCGATTATATCGATATCCTTATCGCTAGCGTTGCCCATTGACCTGGATGCCGTGCTCGTGAGCCATGATCATGTATTTCCCAAATTAAAAGACCTCTATCCGCAGCTTCAGGTGGAAAACTGGGCTGAATAAGCTGCTTTGACACTTGCAAGTAGAATGCGCAGCGGTTTTGCTCCCTTATTTCATCTCATATTTCATCTCAGGGGAACAAGTATTGGGGTCAGTTCTCACATTCCGACAATCAACTGCTTGTCAATTCAAACCGCCGCACGGCTCGGCTGATCGTTATATAGTGAGAGGTCTATTGGGGTCAGTGGAGTATTGATGTTAGTTCTGACATTGCAATAATCAATTCCTTTTTAACTCACACCGCTTCGCATCGCCTAAGCAGCGTGGCGGCGACAGAAAAGCCAAGGCATTTTATGATCGAACATAACACCATCAATTGAGTCAGACCCCAATACCGCTACCAGTCATGTAACGCATTGAATCACCCTGTTATATA
>CAZGON010000220.1:0-7210 GCA_964527085.1 uncultured Candidatus Competibacteraceae bacterium | reverse complement strand
CGCTTACTGGAGACACAGCCTATCACAGGATAATTATCCAGAACTGACGTTAAAAATAGTAAATCAACTACTTTTCTAATCCATGTTTTTTTGTCTTTCTCTTTTAAGTGTTAGCTTTTTTACGGCTCTTTATACGCTTCATTGATAAAAGAATTTTAAAAGTAATAATACTGAAGTCATAATACTAATGAACTATTGTTTGTGTAATATGAATCTTGTAGTTTGTATTATTACTGTTTACGTAAATGGTTGGCGCTTTTCTGATTTCGCAAAAACCATTTAACTGAACAGTAGTATCTAACACTGAGTTAAGAACGATTCCGTTTGTTTAAAAGAAGCGTTTTATAGTTCACATTATTTAATCAAGGAGCAAGTTATGCTTAATAGTATATTAGGTGGTATTGGCAACATGAGTGGCGGCGGGGCTGTCGGTGGTAGTGGAAATGTTGGTGGCGGTGGAAATGGTTTTTTACCCCTCCTCGGCGGCATATTAAAAGGCGATCAAGATGGTAACGGGATGGTGGATGAGGCTGCCGGAGTCGCCGCAGATGCCGCTGTTACTTATTTTTCGGGTGGTACGCTTTCTTTTCTTGCGCCCTTTGCAGGTGATTTTGTTAACGGTCTTGTAGACGGCTTTTTAGGCTGAGTAACATTAATTTTTTAAAGAAATCTGTAAGGTCGATTTAGTAACTGGCGACGTCATATATGACGTCGCCAATTTAATGATTAAATTACTATGATAATTTGTATTATTGACCTTTGCACGCCAGTCTAAAGGAGGGCACCATGGAGTTTTCCAAGGCAACAATAGCCAAGTTGATGGCGTTAGGTGTAATGGCTAGCGTCAAAGGGTTTCCCAAGGAAGCGAACAGTATTATGGAAGGAGTTCGGGAAATCCATCCCGACAATCTTTATGTTTTAACCGGTTTAGCGCTTGCTAAAACCAATATGGGATATTACAAAGAAGCTATTACCCTCCTGCAACATCATGTGTTAAACGTCGATCCTCAAAATTTAATAGCGCAATGTGTTTTGGGAGCCGCTCTCAAATTTTCAGGTCAACGATTAGAGGGTGAAGCATTACTCCGTGAGGTTTCTAACTCTGAAAGTCAACAAAAAACAATTGCCGAGGCTGTGCTAGCAATCCGCTAGTATTTTTGTTTATTTGTTGAATAAAAAAACTCAGCTAGCAATTAGCTGAGTTTTTTATTGCGGCATGACAAACCAGCCACATAAAGTTTGTGCAAACCCTGTTATCGTTGAATTCAGCTTTTATAGAGTAAGTCGCCAATAACCGGTTCCATTGAAAAAAATTTTCCTGCTGCTAAAGTTTAGTAAAACACACAAACTAATCATAAGCTGCTTGCGGTGGGGAACCTCGGTTATGAGCGCAATTTTATTGGCTGCTATTGGTATGGCCGCTTTTTTGCTAGGTTATGCTGTCTATTCCCGGTTTATTGCTAATAGCATCTACCGTCTCGATCCTGATTTTATTACGCCTTCCCATGAGTTAGAAGACGGCGTCGATTATGTACCCACCAATAAGTATGTCCTTTGGGGGCATCATTTCACGTCGGTGGCGGGCGCGGCTCCCATCATCGGTCCTGCCATTGCAATCATTTGGGGCTGGGCACCCGCCTTTCTCTGGGTGGTTTTCGGCACTATTTTTTTTGCCGGTGTCCACGACTTTGGCGCCGTTTGGGCCAGTGTTCGCAATAAAGCTAAATCCATCGGTGTTTGCACGGGTCAACTGGTAGGCACCCGCGCTCAGAGCCTGTTTATGATTGTGATTTTTTTGTTATTGTTGATGGTGAATGCTGTGTTTGCTGTGGCCATTTCAAACAGCTTTATAAACACTCCGAGTAGCGTGGTACCCGCTTGGAGCGCGATTTTGGTCGCCCTGGTAATTGGTCAGCTCATCTATCGTTATAAGGTCAATCTCATGTGGACCTCGTTAGGTGGTTTGGCTGCGCTTTATCTGTTTCTTTATATAGGGCCGTTCGTGCCGATCGCGTTGCCCGAGCAAGCCTTGGGTCTAGAGCCTGGGGCGCAATGGATTATTATCATGTTTATTTATGCGGCTATCGCCTCCATGTTGCCAGTTTGGATGCTGTTACAGCCGCGGGACTATATCAACGGTTTACAACTTTTTGTCGGTTTAGGGATTCTTTACCTGGCCCTTGTACTGTTCAATCCTATGGTGGTGGCCCCTGCTTTTAATACCAATTTGCCCGCTGGAACTCCGCCGATCATTCCACTCCTTTTCGTCACCATCGCTTGCGGCGCCATCTCTGGCTTTCATTCCTTGGTGGGTTCAGGTACCACCTCTAAACAGATCAACAAAGAAACCGACGAGCGCTTCGTCGGCTATGGCGGCTCTGTGGGCGAGGGCATGTTAGCTTTGGGAGCTATCGTGGCCGTATCGGCAGGTTTTGCTACGTTAGGGGATTGGCAAGGTGTTTATACGAAATTCGGCAGCGGCGGTATCACGGCTTTCGTCGAGGGTGGAGCAAATATCGTCTCCGGTGGTTTAGGTTTTTCCCATGAGTTCTCTGCTACTTTGCTGGCGGTGATGGCCATTTTGTTCGCTGGCACCACCATGGACACAGGGGTGCGTTTACAACGCTATATCGTCCAGGAATGGGGAAATATTTATCGGATTCCCTTGCTTACTAATAATTACGTGGCGACTCTAATTGCCGTGGGTACCTGTCTTGCCCTAGCTTTTGGGGCTGGCGGTGCTTCTGGCTCTGGGGGAATGACCATTTGGCCCTTGTTCGGCACCACCAACCAATTGCTGGCGGGACTGACTTTGATGGTAGTCAGTTTAATGCTGCTCAAGTTGGGTCGGCCAGTGTGGTTTACCTTGTTGCCTATGATCTTTCTACTAACCATGACCATCGTTGCCTTACTGTATCAACTGTGGGGCTTTTTTAGCGCTGGAAACTGGCTACTGGTGTTTATGGATATACTGATTTTTGTAGCAGCTGTTGCGGTGGTTTTAGAGGCGGGAAGCGCCTTTCTACGGGAGCGGGATCGCCAGAAACTGACTGCAACGGCCACTGGAGCCGAATGACATGGATTGGCTACGGATGATGGCGTTGTGGACCCATTTTCAAGAATTAGCAATGGAATTCTACACAGCGCCCTATCGGGGCGCTGTAGCCCGCGCTAAACGTGATCAAGACGACCTATTTATGCTGTTTGTCTTTTCGGAATTACTTGGAGTGCCTAATCCAGCCACTTATTACACATTGGAGCTACAACCGCTGTTGCTAGAGCGTTTTCATGACTGGCACAGACGTATGGGTATGGATCATTCACCGTTGGATCATTTTAAATGTTGCTAAGCCATTTTGCGTAAGTCCTAATTACCTAAGGTGTCTGGTGGCATTGGCTCATTGGATTAATATCGGACAGTGATTTTAGACCTGCTACAACGCCGTATTTTGTTTGTCGGCGGCAAGGGTGGGGTAGGCAAGACCACCACCGCAGCGGCCTTAGGTTTATTGGCGGCGGAGCGTGGCCAACGCTGTCTACTGGTTTCTACAGATCCCGCCCATTCTTTAGGGGATATCTTTGCGCAATCCATCGGTGATCGAGAAGTCGCGCTAGCGCCAAATCTGTGGGGCTTAGAAATCGATCCCGATGGCGCCGCAGAGAATTATATCGCCACCGTTAAAGAGAATTTGCGGGATTTGGTTAGCCCTGCCATGTATGGAGAGATTCACCGCCAGATGGACCTTGCGCGGCTTGCTCCCGGCACTTTAGAAGCCGCGTTATTGGAACGAGTGGCCGAGTTGATGGCCGCAGCCCAGGAACGCTACGACCTGGTGATCTTTGATACCGCACCCACCGGTCATACCCTGCGTTTGCTAACTTTACCGGAAATCATGGCGGCTTGGACCGATGGGATGCTTAAACACCAGCAAAACTCTCAAAAATTGGGTGCGGTGCTGGCGCATTTGGGTAAAAATCGTCGCGAAACGGAAGACCTTTCTTACTTAGGATCGGAACCTGCTGATAACCCGCGGGATAACCAAATTCGAGAGATTTTGCTGGCTCGTCGGCGTAAGTTTCATCGTGCCCGGCGACTGATGCTGGATATTCACAAGACTGCTTTTGTTTTAGTGTTGATCCCTGAGAAATTGCCCATTTTGGAGAGCAAAAAAGCCCTCGATGTATTGCAGCGTTTTAAAGTACCGGTAGTAGCCGCTGTGATTAATCGGGTGCTGCCCGAAGATGTTGATGGCGCCTTCTTGCAAACCCGGCGACGTCAAGAATCAGCCTATTTGGCTGAGATCGAGAACACATTTGGTTCCCTAAAGCGTTATCGTTTACCCCTGCTAGCCCATGATGTGCGGGGCTTAGCGACACTGAAAGAAATCGGTGCGTGTCTGGCTAGCAGTGCTCCTGATGATTAAAAAAATTCAGCCAGCAGCGCAGATGGAGTGCAACGAAATCCGGGTAAAATGATTTGATCTCTACAAAGATTTGTAGGTAGAGCCGTACCGTGTGATCAATCATTCCAGTTTTCATAATCGAGCGGTGCGGCATTAAGTTCGTCCCGGTGGCTACGCCAAAGCGGCATGTAGTGATCCATCAGCGCCATGAAATGCTTATTGTGATAACGCTCGAAAAAATGGACCAACTCATGGACGATGACGTATTCAAGGCATGGCGGTGGTTTTTTGATAAGCTCCAGATTAAGCCAGATGCGCCGGTCGGTGATATTGCATGACCCCCATTTGGTTTTCATACGTTTGATACCCCATTCGGGCATAGGTAGCTTCATCCGCTCGGCCCATTGACCAATCAAGGGGGCTGCTAGCGCACGTAATTCTTTGTGATACCAGGATTGCAGCACGTCTTTACGCTGGGCATTATCGACGCCTTTACGAAGCAACAAATCGATCTTGTTATCACGCCGCAAAGCAACCTGAGAAGGTCCCGCGTGACTCGCCACGTTCAGGCGAAAACGCCGTCCTAGATAATAGTGGCACTCCCCGGATACATATTCACGCTTGGACTGTCTTTCCTGCTCCGCAAATTTGGCCTGGTGCTTTTTGATCCAGCCAAGCCGGGAAATGACTGCCAGACGCACTGCCTCATCGCTAACCGACAAGGGCGCTGCCACCCGGACCCGTCCCGCGGGCGGATAAACACCCAGGTGTAGGTTCTTGATGGCCTTGCGCACCACCTCCACCTGAATGCCGCTGACTTCGATATAGTGATGGTCAGTACTCACGTTGGTTTTTTATCAGCCCAAAGATATTCTGCACCTTGATTTTATCAACAGTATAGCTCCCCATTTCCTCTCAAATAATATTTTTGACCTCCCGCTCCTTGATACGGTTGCCTCGCCAGCCTGATTTCTTTGTATGGCGTACGGCAGTGTCGATTCGGATTGCAAAGTGCTCTTCGTGATCCAGGTTGTCAAACAGCGCCCAGTCTCGGGTCGTTATGTCAAAACGACAGTATTTTTAAAAGAGTAAGGATAATATAGTGAGCCGCTGACTCAATTGAGATGGAAAACCCCGAGGCAGTGGGATTAAACCATCGCTACATATAAAGGATGACAGAGAGGGTCTTTAGAGTGCCGTTGAAGGTCAGATTTTGGCAACGAAAGGTTTTTTAACAAACAATAAGTTTTTTACCCTACAGGTCAATATGGCTGGCCGTAAGATTTGAACCCGTATCGGTTGTTAAGCCACCTTTATCGGGTGATAGTGGAGCACGATCAACTGGTCTGCGGGCAAAGTGGCCATGGCATAAGTACGACCCTCATCATTGCTAAACTCGACTTCATAAACGCCGGGCGCCAACTGTTCTATGACAGTACCTACCTGTCCACGCTGTAAACCACGTTCAGGAACGTCTTTGAGCAGAGCGACTACGTCAAGAAGTTGAACATTTTCAATCATGATTCAGATTAACTCATCGATTAAAGGACATAGCACGTTGTCAACCTCGGGATGTTTTCTTTACATAAAATAATCCATGCAGTACGTATCATAACATCTCCCTTGGGGCCCGCTATTGGAAAGTCGAGGATATAACGTTGTCCGTAATTATCTGATTCTCCAGACTTGGCCTCGTGTGTTTTAATAGCCTCAAGGATCGCTCGCTGCAAAGTGACAGCATCTTTTGAGCTAAAGTCTAAAGCTGAAGTAAAAACAAAGGCTTTGTGTTTGCCTCTAGGATGAGCTGGATTTAGGCAGTAGTGGCGAAGCTTATTGATATCTACGATGGCTCTTTTAGCATTGGGTATTTTCAAGGGCTTCAATCATCCGTTTTAGCTTGATCACGATCTTCCCGAATCAGCTCAACGCTATCAATGAATGACCGCCCTGTCTTTTCGAAACGTTTGCGAAAGCGGTTGACTGTTTCCCATGCTTCAGCGTGATTTTGTTGTGCCGCTTCTTCAATGATAAGTTTTACTTCCTTCTGCAAGGAACGTATCTGGCTTATGGTTCGTGCTTTGAGCCTTTTTATAGTGTCATCATCTAGATCTCGAACGAGTAATTGAACTATTTTGTATCCTTTACAAACTTATATGCTATCAAAATAATAGCCTTCCGTTCTGTAAGATTGAAACCTCGTTTACACCGTTCAAAATATCACTCAACTCTCGTCGCGTTTACCTCCCGCTACGATTTTTTCTCCTGTCTGCAATCCACTCAGTACTTCCACACGGTCCTTAGCCTCGTGCCCAGTTCGAATATAACGACGGACAACCCCCTGATCCGTCACCAATTGCACAAATTTGAGTTGGCCGAATTGGGCAATGGCCTGCTGGGGGATATACAATGTTTCTCGGCGGTCGGTGCGGATAAGTAAGCGGCCGAACATGCCAGGATAAAGGTTAGGTCGATTCGGTAAGGTCACCTTGACGACGAAGGAGCGCGAGCCGGGATCGGCTGAGGGTACGATTTCATCGACAGTCACGTCAAATTGCTGATCTAGTGCATCGATGCGGGCTACCAGTGGTTGACCTCGCTCTAAACGAGAGGCCAAAGATTCCCGCACATTGGCTTCTAAGCGTAGTTGTTGTGGGTCATAAAGTCGCAACAGCGGTGTTCCGGCAATGGCGGTATCGCCGGGATCGGCGAAGCGGTCGATAATGCGACCGCCAAAGGGTGCGCTGAGGGTGGTGTAACTCAGTGAGGTAAGCCCCCGGCTCTGCCGGGGGACTCACCGAGGTTTGACC
>CAZGON010000219.1:0-7212 GCA_964527085.1 uncultured Candidatus Competibacteraceae bacterium | reverse complement strand
AACCTGGGAATGCGGGGATCAAAACCCCGTGCCTTACCACTTGGCTACGGCCCAAGAAACTGGTTGATTACGTTAAATATTACCTTCCGCACGCTCTAAACGTTGCCGCAAAGGCGACATTTGTAGACCCTGCGCTATAAACCCTGCCAGATTGTTGGGAATCTTTGCAGCAATACACTCAGCGGTATGATAATCCGAAAAGGTTGCGAATACACAAGCGCCCGTCCCGGTCAAACAAGGTTTGGCGTATTGGGAAAGCCAAGCCGCTGCCGCTGCAACCTCTGGATAACGCCTATAAACAACCGCTGCGCAATCATTGCTTGTCTTCTTCCTCCTAAAGTCGCCTATTGTGATAGGTTGTGAATTGCGTGTCAATTTTGAATCATTAAAGATATCTTTTGTGGCCACTGAACAAACAGGCGTTAGCACTAAAAACCATGTTTCATCGAGAATAAGCGGTGTGAGTTGTTCACCTATACCCTCGGCCCAAGCGTTTTGACCGCGCACAAACACAGGCACATCGGCCCCAAGTTGTAAGCCAAGTTGCGCCAATTCATCCACGGTCAACCCTGTACCCCAATAATAATTTAGCGCCACCAGGGTGGTGGCCGCATCGGAACTTCCGCCACCCAATCCACCCCCCATGGGCAAGCGTTTATCAATCTCGATGGTAATGCCTTGATTGCTAGCGCAGGTTTTCTGCAGCAAACAGGCCGCTTTAACCGTTAAGTCATCTTTTGCTGAAATGCCAGGGATGGGCTTATGACGGCAAATTTGTCCATCAAGGCGTGGTGTAAAAGTTACATAATCGCAGCGATCAATAAATTGAAAAACCGTTTGCAAAAGATGATATCCGTCTGCGCGACGCCCCACGATATGAAGAAAAAGATTGAGTTTGGCAGGCGCAGGCCATGGCTTTTCAGTCATTAATTTATTTTTTCTTGAAATTAAAATTTAATGAGAAGTTTAAAGGTGATTAAATCAAATAGATTCTATGGCGCCTTTTGATTGTTCCAAGTTCCAATTTTTGATAACCATTTGTACTGTCCACTCATCCTGATGGGCGCGAATACGGGTCGGGAGTTCCCATTGCCCCTGTTGATCATAGCGTAAATAGTTAATAATCCAACCGTTTTGTTCGAGTCGAGTCAAACGACCCTGGGGGTCGCCTGCTAATACACTCGCTTGCAGTGGGTCCGGTAAGCCTCGCACCCAGTAGACTAAGCCGTTAACAGGAAGACGAATGCCCAAGGTTTTTTCCACCAGCTGGTCAGGATCGGTTGCATAAAAAACTTTTCCGTCGCTAGTGCGCAGATAAACGGTTTCACCATCACTCGAGATGCGTAATCGCCCCTGGCCCAAGGGGCCAATCAAATCCATGGTGTAGGCGGGACCCTGTTGCACCCAGTTAAGGGTGGCATGCCAACCGTCTTGTTCGGAAGTGACTGAGACACGTCCCGCTATTTGCCAAGTTTGCAGAGTGTTAAGGGCAGCTTTGCGTGTTTGCCAAGGTGAGTTGGTCAAAAATTGTGCCGACGGTGAGGTGGCGCAGGCGGTCACTAACAGCAGCCCAGCGAATAATATAAAGCGTGTCCCTATAGGCTTCACGGGGTTACTTACCTTAAGGCTTAGCAGCCATTGTCCGAAAAGATTGCCAGGTTATTCACGGCGCAAAGCGATCTTTAAATTTTAACAGGTGTTCGCTGTCAGGCACTTTCTGTACCGCTTGTTCCCAGGTTTTGCGAGCTTCTTCCCGTTGCCCTACCGCCCAAAGCACCACACTTAAATGGGCTGCAATCTCGTCATCGTTACTCAACGCATAAGCGCGCCGTAAATACTCTAGGGATTTATCGTATTGACCTAGTTGGTAAAGGGCCCAACCCATACTATCCAAAACAGCCGCATCTTCCGGCAGAAGCGCGATGGCCCGCTTTATATAACCTAACGCTTCTTGATGACGATCGGTACGGTCAGCAAGGGTATAGCCAAGGGCATTGAGGGCATGACCGTTGTTTGGATTGGCGGCAATAACCTGCTTCAAATCCTGCTCTAACAAATCAACACGATCAAGACGTTCTGCAGCTAGCGCCCGAGTGTAGAGCAAATTCTCATCGTCAGGATGTTGCGTCAGGGCTTGAGAGAGAAGATCGAACGCCTTGTTATAAAGATTTTCTTCGCGGAGGGTTTCCGCCTCAGCCACATACAAATCAATAAGCTGATTGGGGTTTTCCCGGCGTATCTGAACGAAGTGTTGGGTCATTTCAGAGAGATTGCCTAGCTTGACCAACATAGCCCCAATCCGCACTTGCGCACTCAAATAGCGTTCATTGTCGGTAACCCGGGCATACCAATCCGCCGCCTTGCGATAGTTTTCCCGCAGTTCTTCTAATTTTCCCAGTTCGAAATACACAGCGGTATTTTGCGGGTCCGCTTGCAGTACCTTTTCAAGGTAGGTTTGCGCCTCTTCAAACCGCTCTAGCTCTGTCGCCAGTATCCCGGAAGCAAACAGGGCATCCATATCTTTGCTGTTTTGTCGGCTAAGCACTCGAAATTGTTGAAACGCATCTTCAAGCTGATTAGTATCCGTCAGCAAGCGCGCATAACCTTTGCGCAACGCTTGATTGTCTGGTGAGGCAACCACTGCCTGTCGTAAATTGTCCAATGCTTTATCTGTGCTACCTTTATCCACCAGGATACGAGCCTGCAATAAGTGGGCTGGCGTCCAGTCTGAATCTTGTTGCAATGCTGTCTGCAGGGCTTTTAAGGCTTGCTCGGTTTTGTCAACTTCCACCGCATTGCTGGCATAATAATACTGAGCAAACAGTGACTTAGGGTGCAAAGCTCGAAGCTTTTCCATGGTCGAAAAAGCTGTTTCTGGACTGCCGCTTCTAGTTAAGAATAAATTTATGGAAGCAAAACCTTCCTGGCCGTCGCCATTCGCTTCCGCACGGATGGATTCAATATAGGGCATGGCTTCTTGCGGTTGATCGTTGCGCAACAGTGCCAGCGCCAATGCTTGACGAGCCCGAACTTCATTGGCAGCTAGACCGTACCAGTGCCGCGCCAGTTGTAAAAGCACTGTGTTGTTTTTCGCCTGTAATGCAATACCAAAGGCATATTCTAAAAGCTTCGGATCGTTACTGGTTCGTGCTGCAATTTGATAATGTTTTAATGAATCATCGGTTTGGCCCCGTCTACCCGCTAATTCCGCTACTAAAATATGGTACAACACCTCAGAACGGGAGCTGGTTTCGTTATAGCTTTTTATAGCATCCTGCGTTAGATGGTTGTCACTGTATACTGGCGTTGAAGCAAACCCAGCATAGCTAGTAAAGATTATAACGGCCGTTACAATTATCGCCATTTTAAACGCTGTAGTTGTCGATCCCATTGTTTCGTATCCCTGTCTAATAATATGAAAACCTTGCGCGGCAGTGCCATTCCCTTGTTATTTTCTACGTAGTGTAGGAGGATTAGTTGGTAACTATATCGCTACACTTTTCATCCTGCACAATTTGCCTGCCGCACAACGCGTTGATTCTATCATGCACCTATTGGTTCTAGGCATAAACCATAAAACAGCACCTCTGGATATCCGTGAAAAAGTTGCTTTTACAGTAGAGCAACTCCACGCCGCCTTGCACGATTTAAAAAATCGTAGTGGCGCCGATGAAGTCGCCATTCTCTCCACCTGTAACCGGACAGAGATTTATTGTCATCTAGAAAAACCAAAAAATCTTTGTGTTTCCACCTGGTTGAGTAGTTATCAAGCCATGCCAAACGCTGAGTTGCAGCCTTATACTTATCAACATTGGGACCATTTAGCGGTTCGTCATATCTTGCGGGTGGCTTCTGGCTTAGATTCCATGGTGATCGGTGAGCCGCAAATCCTAGGTCAAGTCAAAGCTGCCTATCAAACCGCCTATCAAGCAGGTACCCTAGGTAAACTCTTAAAACGGCTATTTCAACATGGGTTTTCGGTTGCCAAACAAATTCGCACAGATACCCAAATAGGGGCCAGCCCTGTATCGGTGGCTTTTGCTGCAGTGAGCCTCGCTAAACAAATTTTTGCTAATTTTGCCGAGCATACGGCCCTGTTAATCGGGGCTGGCGATACCATTGATCTGGTGGCTCGACATCTTCGCGAAAACCGTATTGGACGACTCATGATCGCTAATCGAACCTTAGCCCACGCCTACGATTTAGCCGCTGCTACGGAAGGCTATGCCATCAGCCTCGCTGAAATCCCAACCCATTTAGCCGAAGTTGACATTGTCATTGCTTCTACCGCAAGCCCAACTTACATTTTGGATCGCCAGCAGGTTAAGAGTTCCCTCAAAAAACGCAAACATCGCCCCATTTTGATGGTCGATATTGCTGTGCCTCGTGATATTGATCCAGCTGTGGCTACCTTACAGGATATCTATCTTTATACCGTGGATGATCTACAAGAGATTATTCAAGAAAATTTGCGCTCTCGACAGGAGGCGGCAAAACAAGCTGAAGAAATCGTGGACAGGCAAACAGATAATTTTATGGCTTGGCTACGCAGCCAGAACAGCACCAGTACTATCCGCGCCCTCCGTCAGCAAGCTGTAGAACTACGCAATGATGTTTACGCCAATGCGCAACAACAATTACGGCAAGGAAAAGATCCAGAAGACGTCTTGACCTATTTGGCCAACACGTTGACGAACAAGCTTATTCATGCGCCTAGTGTGGCGTTGCGAGAAGCGAGTATTGAAGGCAGGGGGGATTTGGTGCAGGCTATCAAGACCCTCTACAATTTGAAAGAAGATTAGCACTTATTCCAGTTCGATAGTCACTTCTCGCGGCTTGTTGTCCCGCAAAATAGTTAACGTTATGGTGTCTCCGGTTTGATAACGATCTAAAGCATTGAGTAAATCATCCGGATCACCAATCGGTCGTCCATCGAGACGTTGAATAATATCACCGAGACGCAGCGAACCGTCTGGGTTTTGTAAAGTACCTTGTAAACCCACGCGAGCGGCCGGTGAATTGGCTTCAATATCCAGCACAATAAGCCCTGTTATACCGAGTTGCTGGGTAATCTGGCGATTCACTTGTGCATCAATAATAATGCCAAGGCGGGGTCTAATATAACGCCCATTGACGATAAGCCGCGGCACTATCCGGTTAACGATACTGACAGGCACCGCAAAACCAATTCCCGCATAGGTGCCTGAAGGACTAAAAATAGCGGTATTAACACCGATCAACCGCCCCGCGCTGTCCAATAAAGGTCCACCGGAATTGCCCGGATTAATAGCCGCATCGGTTTGTATAACCCCTTCGATTTTGCGGCCGCCGACGCCATCGATAGCTCGATTTAAAGCAGAAATAATGCCTGTGGTGAGGGTTTGATCCAGTCCAAAGGGGTTACCGATGGCAAACACCTTTTGGCCGACTTGTAGATCGTCACTAGTGCCCACGGGGACAGGAAACAGCAAAGCAGCGCGGGCATCGATGCGTAATACAGCAAGGTCGTGATCGGGACTCGCGCCCACCAGCGATGCTCGAAAACTTTGTTGATTGGCAAGGGTGACGCGGGCAGCACTAGCGCCTTGTAAAACATGAAAATTGGTAACGATGTGGCCTTGTTTATCCCATATAAAGCCAGACCCTGTACCGCGGGGCACATCTTGCGCATACCGTGTCCAAGGATTTATTTGCCGAGTGACGGTAGTGATATAGACAACTGTCGGGCTTGCTTGCCGAAAAAGCCTAATAGTGCTTTGTTCATCTTCAGCGAGATTACCCCGCGGCGCAATGGCGCGGGGCTCTGCATCGAGGCCCGAAAACCACTGGGTGAGCCAAGGCCATACGTAGATGCCGAGCAACAAGCCGCATAGCAATAATAGTAGCAGGCTTTTGACAGCATAAAGATTAGGCGACGTTTTGTGAGGATCTGTCATGGTCAGTTAACATATAAAAAATAACGCTAATTTATAGCCTATTGTGTTGATAGCCCTCAACACACACCTTAATAAAGCCTTGGGCCTGCATTAAATAACTATCAAATCGGTTATTTTTCTGAAAAAATAATCAAACAAGGTCAGACAAACAGTTTTTTGTAATTAACCATCAAAAAATAGATATTAGCCGTTTACAGCATTAAAGATAAGCAAACTCTCCAAAGCGTTATTTGTTAGAAATGGATGGTGGAGGTTTGCCTGCGCCGCGACTAAACTTAATTTTCGGTGTAATTATCGGTAATCAACAACAGTGCTCAAGGTCACTCGAAAAAAAAATCGTTCCCGCTGGCTCCAGGAGCACCTCTCAGATCCCTTTGTAAAAAGTGCAAAATACCAGGGGTATCGCTCGCGAGCGGTTTATAAGTTAAAAGAAATAAACGACCGGGATCATTTGATCAAACCAGGCATGACGGTTATTGATTTAGGCGCAGCACCAGGGGGGTGGTCGCAACTTATCAGCCAAATCATTGGAAATGATGGCATGATTATTGCAGTTGATATACTACCGATGGAACCGGTGACAGGTGTCGCGTTTATTCAGGGGGATTTTCGAGATCAGGCGGTTTTGGATCAGTTACTCGCTGCACTTACAGGGCGTGCAGCAGATCTTGTTATTTCGGATATGGCTCCCAATATCAGTGGTATAAAAACAGTAGATCAAACCCGTAGTCTATATTTGGCGGAACTCACGGTGGATTTGGCTAAGCTATCTCTTAAGAAAGGAGGTAATTTGCTGGTGAAGGTGTTTCAAGGGGAAGGTTTCGATGCGTTGCGACGAGAGTTGCAGAACCGCTTTGCAACGGTTGCGGTCCGCAAACCAAAGTCGTCGCGACCACAAAGTCCAGAGATTTATTTGCTTGCCAAGAACTATCGAGCGTCCAGTAACATCTAAACTTTAAATTTTTGTATTGAGCCATTCGTTATAGTGCGACGGGTGGCTTAGGGAAGCCTACAGCACTGGATAGAGGTGTTCATTTTGAACGATATGGTAAAAAACATTCTTCTTTGGGTTGTCATTGCAGTGGTTTTAATGGCTGTCTTCAATAGCTTTGGACCACGCACTGCACCAACAGCTCAGATACCTTATTCACAATTTTTGGCAGACGTGAAACAGGGGTCCATTGCCGAAGCCTCCATCGATGGCCGCACGATTCAGGGAAAAACGTCTACTGGGGAGACATTCACCACGTTTAGTCCGGAAACGGATAACAGCGTG
>CAZGON010000218.1:0-7220 GCA_964527085.1 uncultured Candidatus Competibacteraceae bacterium | reverse complement strand
TCTGACATAACAAAATTCCTTATCCCTTAGCAAGACGTGCGGAAAGCCAGATAAACTTAATTTGGTCATAAAATGAAAATTTTTTCTATTCAACGTATACAAATCCATCTGATGAACCAATGCTGTTGACGCAATTAGGGCATCAGGAATACTGAGTTTGTGACTTAACGCATAGGTTTCCATAAGCTGAATGAATTTATGAGATATCCTACTATTCAAAGTTAAGGTGCTGATCAAGGCTAAGTGTTCTTGAATTTTCTTTAACTCTGCTTAATTAATGGCGCCAAAGTACAATTCTGCTTGAGTAATAGCGCTAATTGTTAATTTGTTTTGCCCAATATTAATGAAGCTCTTGAACAACGTTAGGCGTATTTTTGTAGAACTCCACCAAAATATTTGTATCGCAAAGAATCATTTAATTGGTTCCGGCCATGCTTTTTGACGAATAGATTTAGCGGTTATATCTCTATTTTCCCATAATCCAGCCAATGAAAAGAAATCCTCTGTTTTTTCGGGTGTCGCTACTTCTTCTTTAATTATTTCAACAGAGCTAACAAAATCTAATGCTGAAAGAATCTCCGACAGCGCTGCTGCTTTTTCTTTATTTTCTACCTGAACAATTAATTGCTCCATGTTTATGCACCTCTCTTCTATATGTTTGTCGTCGGTAGCAAGTTTTCGAAGTCGGAATAACTCTCTGATTCTTTAGTCATAGGACTTAGGACTTGTGTAAGTCCTAAGTCTGTAGTAAAAATTTCTATACCTTTAATCTTAACCTAGGATTTTAGACCGCAATGTGGTAAGTCTATTACCTTAATTAGGAATAACATCCGTCGGCGTGCGCGCCAAAGCCCAGATTTCAACCTCCTCCACACCTGACATTTTAAGCACCTGAGCCACTTCGGCTACAGTGCTACCGGTGGTAATAACATCATCCATAATGGCCACATGTTTTGCCTGCAAGGATTGCTGAAGCCGAAAAGCGCCGCGTACATTACCACGGCGTGCTTTGGCATCCAGGGATACTTGAGGCGGCGTGGCACGGCTGCGTTGCACGGCGTTGACTAACACCGGAATACTCAGGGTTTTACTCACTATCCGGGCAATTTCCAGGGCTTGATTAAAACCTCGCTCAGCCAATCGTTTTGAATGTAACGGTACTGGCAGCAGCGCTTCCGGTAAAGGCGTTGTGCGGTGGGCGAGGGCCTCCTGTAGCAAGTGACCCAGCAAAGTCGCCGCGGCCAGTTGCCCTTGAAACTTGAGCATTTTGATTAAATGATCCATGGGTGGTTCATAGAGAAATGGGGTTAGGGTTCTCTCGAAAGGTGGGGGATGTCGCTGACACTGCCCACACACTAGTGGGTTTTCCCCATATAAAGGGATGCCGCAACGCTGACAGGGGTGGTTATTGCGTGGCAATTCAGAATGACACCCTCCACAGAGATCCAAAATGCCTTCGCCAGATGCGCCACAAACCAGGCAGGTGGCTGGAAAAAGATGGAATTGTAGATTTTTTATCCATTGGTAAACCATTTTATTAGCTTTGAGTTGACAGTTTGTTAACAGTTGCTAGTATGCACAGATTATTCTATAGGGCTACTGGTTGCCCTGTTTGCAAACGTTGCAAGTTTACATCCCACCATGCTGGAAAGATCAGAAAAAACCGCTATTGGTCCTGTCGCCCGGGGCTCCTCTGCCCGCAATGCCGCCACCTTAATGCACTATGGCAATATCATCTCGCTGATAGTGATTCCGCTGATTATGTTATGGTGCGGCGCTTCTATGCTGGTGTATGCGTTAAATCGCCATCATCCTAATCCCAAAGTTGGCTATTACACCCAACGGGCAGCCACACGATTTTACGCCATTACCGGCTTTCTGGTGGTCGTTGCGACGTTTATTCCGGGTGGCGGGTGGTTTTACTACTTGGTTGCTTGGGCATTAGCGGCGCTCATTATCATACCCTGGTCGATTGTCGATCTAATACGAATTTACAAAGATGAATGGGTTGATGTGCCCATCGATAACCATGGAGTTCATGAATGACATCCACTGAAATCACCGAGAATCTGCGCCACGACTGGACGGTATCCGAGGTCAGCAGACTGTTCCAATTACCGTTTAACGATCTTTTGTTTAAAGCCCAAAGCGTTCATCGGCATCATTTTGATCCCAATGCAGTGCAAGTTAGCACCTTAATGAGCATAAAAACCGGCGCGTGTCCCGAGGACTGCGCCTACTGTCCTCAGAGCGGTCGCTATAGTACGGGTCTAGAGCGGGAGCGCTTGCTACCCATAGAAGATGTACTGGAAAAAGCCCGTCTTGCCAAAGACAAGGGTGCCTCGCGGTTTTGTATGGGCGCGGCCTGGCGCAATCCCAAGGATCGGGATTTGGAAGACGTTATAAAGATGGTGGGGGGTGTTAAAGCGCTCGGTTTAGAGACCTGCGTCACCCTGGGTATGTTGACGGCTCGCCAAGCGGAACGCCTAAAACAGGGCGGGTTGGATTATTACAACCATAACCTGGATACTTCGCCTGAGTTTTACGGTGAAATCATTACTACCCGTACTTATCAAGATCGGCTGGATACTTTAGCCCATGTGCGGGAAGCGGGTATCAACGTATGTTCCGGTGGCATCATCGGCATGGGTGAAGATGTTCAAGACCGAGCAGGATTGTTGGTGGCTTTAGCGAATCTACCCCAGCATCCGGAAAGTGTCCCCATCAATATGTTAGTGCAGGTGGAAGGCACGCCTCTCTATGGCATCGAAGCGCTGGATGGTTTGGAATTCGTGCGGACCATCGCGGTAGCGCGTATTACAATGCCAAAATCCTTTGTGCGTTTATCGGCGGGACGCACCGACATGAGCGATGAACTACAAGCCTTGTGCTTCTTTGCAGGAGCTAATTCCATTTTCTATGGGGAAAAATTGCTCACCACGGAAAACCCCAGCGCCCAACATGATCAATTATTGATGGAACGGTTAGGCATAAAGCCTCTGTTGGTAGCCAATGCTGAAGCCACCGAAGACGCGGATCAGAAAGACCGTAGCGCCAGCTCGGCTCCACTGTCGGCTTAAAGCCCCAGCGACGACGATTAGACGATTAAATGATTGAACTTGAGCCTCAACTTGAGCAAATCAAAGCGCAACAGCTTTACCGGGTGCGCCATGTGCTCAGTAGTCCGCAAGGGGCGCTGGTTTGCATCGACGGCGAAAATTATCTGGCTTTTTGTAGCAACGATTACCTGGGGCTTGCCAACCATCCCCAGGTTATCAATGCCCTACAAAGGGCTGCGCAACGTTATGGCGTAGGCAGTGGCGCGGCTCACCTGGTTAATGGCCATAGCCTAGAGCATCATGCCTTAGAAGAAGAGTTAGCTGAGTTTACCGGTCGGCCCCGGGCGCTGTTGTTTTCCACCGGTTATATGGCAAACCTGGGTGTGGTGTCGGCGTTGCTAGGGCGTCGTGATGGTGTATTCGAAGACCGCCTAAACCATGCCTCTTTGTTAGATGGCGGTTTACTGTCCGGCGCTCGTTTGTGGCGTTACGCCCATGCCGATGTAAACGCGTTAAACCAGCGTTTGGTCAACCGGCCGGCCGGGGGGCGAGCCTTAGTCATAACCGATGGGGTGTTTAGCATGGACGGTGATTTAGCCCCCTTGCCCGCGTTGGCGGAAATCGCCCGCACCCAAGGCGCTTGGTTGATGGTGGATGATGCCCATGGTTTTGGCGTATTAGGGCCCGAAGGCAAAGGTTCATTGGCGCACTTTGGTTTAACCCTGGACCAGGTACCCATTATCGTGGGGACTTTGGGTAAAGCGTTTGGCACTGCCGGGGCTTTTGTGGCTGGCAGTGAGCCACTGATCGAGACCTTGATTCAAAAAGCCCGTACCTATATTTTTACCACCGCGACACCACCGGCTGTGGCGGCAGCAACCCGTATGAGCTTGAGCTTGGCGCGTAAGGAAGAATGGCGACGTGACCATCTGCAAGCTTTGATAAAGCGCTTTCGCCGCGGGGCTGAACAACTGGGTTTGCCATTAATGGATTCTATGACACCCATTCAACCGCTGATGGTGGGTGACGCTGGCGCTGCTTTAGCCTTGAGCGAAGGGCTGCGAAAACAAGGTATTTTGATCAGCGCCATTCGCCCACCTACGGTTCCGGTTGGAACGGCTCGTTTGCGTATTACCTTCTCCGCAGTGCATCAAGAAGCCCATATCGATGTTCTGCTGGAAGCGCTGACAAAAGTAATGAAACGGGAAAGATCTCAGATACCTTTAGCGGCGCGGATTTGATGGACGCGGCAGAGCTGTATGTACAACAGGTTGGAGAAGGTCCTGACCTGGTATTTCTCCATGGTTGGGGAATGCATTCTGGGGTGTGGGAAGATGTGGTGGAAGCGCTGGTGGATGACTATCGTATTACCTTGATTGATCTTCCCGGTCACGGCTATAACCGTCTTGCTTCACAGATGCCTTCAGGTCGGAATCGTTTAAATACTCGAGCAGGTTTAGACGCGAGTAGCGAATCCACTTTAACGCTTCGTGATTTGAGTCAGCGGGTTGCCGCCCATGGGCCTGCCAAGGCGATTTGGATCGGTTGGTCGCTGGGCGGGTTGATTGCGCAACGGTTAGCCATCGATACCCCCGAACGAGTCAGTAAACTTGTGTTGGTGAGCGCTTCGCCGTGTTTTGTGCGGCGTTCCGATTGGCCTGACGGGGTGGATTACCGGGTGCTGCGTCAGTTTGCGGAGAATTTGAGTCAGGATTACCGCGCTACGCTAAAGCGTTTCCTGGCCCTTGAGGTCCATGGGGGAGAACACGAAGTGGCGCAACTACGAGCCTTACGGGCGCTGGTTTTTCAACATGGCGATCCCGATCCTGATTGGTTACGTACTGGCCTAAAGCTTTTAGAAAGCGAGGATCTACGCCCTGAACTGCAGCATATTCAATGTCCCACCCTGCTCCTGATGGGCCGTCGCGATAACCTAGTCCCAGCCAGGGCTGGAAAAGCTGTGCAAAGCCTGTTACCCGATGCGCGCTTGCAGGTTTTCGCGGGTGCTGCCCATGCTCCGTTTTTTTCTCATAAGCAGGAATTTATAGATCATCTGCGGGTTTTTATCCATGCATAACCCTTCGCCTTTTTACCTTGAAAAGCAGTGCATTCGACAATCCTTCGATGAGGCTGCCGCCCACTACGATAAAGCGGCCGTGTTACAGCGGGAAGTGGGCCAACGTTTAGTAGAGCGCCTTGATTTAGTGCGTCTGATTCCTAAAGTCGTGATGGACGTGGGTTGTGGTACCGGTATCGCCACCATTCCTCTGCTGAAAAGATACCGTAAGGCCCAGGTTATCGGGTTAGATATTGCCCCAAATATGCTGACCATGGCTCGCAAACGCACCCCGTGGTTACGCAAACTCCATTGTGTGTGTGGCGATGCGGAAGCGCTGCCCCTCGCCGATGCTAGCTGTGATTTGTTGTTTTCCAATCTAACCCTACAGTGGTGCGGCGATCTGGATCGGACCTTCCGAGAATTTCGGCGGGTCCTCAAGCCCGGTGGTTTGCTGTTGTTTAGTACATTAGGACCCGATACCCTCAAAGAGCTGCGGTATAGTTGGCAAGCAGTTGACAGCTATAATCACGTTAATGCCTTTACAGACATGCACGATGTGGGGGATGCGTTGGTGCGCGCCGCCTTTGCCGATCCCGTGATGGATATGGAGATGATTACCTTAACCTATCCGGATATTTTTGCACTGATGCGGGATTTAAAAACATTAGGGGCGCATAATCTATCGGCGGGTCGGCCACGAAACCTAACGGGAAAAGGACGTTTGCGGGTGCTACAGACCGCCTATGAAGGGTTCCGTGGCTCTGATGGGCTCTTGCCGGCTACCTATGAGGTGGTCTATGGTCATGCTTGGTTACCCCAAGCGAATGTATCTTTGCAACGTGACGATGGCCTAGCTGTATTCCCCATCTCGCAATTGCGACGGCGACCTCAGGATAAGCGTTTATGAATCCATTAAAAGGTTTTTTTGTCACTGGAACCGATACCGGTATCGGTAAAACATGGGTCAGTTGTGGGGTCATCACGGCACTGCAAAAACATAGCCAACGGGTAATCGGCATGAAACCCATTGCCAGTGGCTGTCAGCAGACGCCGCAGGGCTTACGCAACGAAGATGCGTTGCTATTACAAGCGGCATCGTCCGTATCAATCCCCTATGAGTCCATCAATCTATATGCCTTTGAGCCGGCCATCGCGCCTCATATTGCCGCTGCCGAGGTGGGGAGGGACATGGATTTCTCATGGATTTGCGAAATGACTGAGGCATTGACCCTACACGCGGATTACCTGGTGGTCGAGGGCGTCGGCGGTTGGCGGGTACCTTTGGGTAAGCAGGGAGATGTGGGCGCCTTGGCGAGTGCTTTAAAATTTCCTATTATCTTGGTGGTTGGCGTGCGTCTCGGGTGTCTTAATCATGCTTTCTTGACGGCCGACGCCATTCAGGGGACGGGGTTAACGTTGGCCGGTTGGGTGGCTAACATTGTAGATCCAAATACAGAACGTTTAGATGACAACTTGGAAGCCCTGCGGGTCGGTATTGCAGCGCCTTGTCTGGGTGTTACACCTTACCTGGCTACTTTTGAACCAGAGCATCTAGCGGCTTGTCTGCATTTAGATTCATTACTTGCGATTTGATTAAGTACCGGCTCTCTTCGAATAGGTTATTGACAAGCGTCAACGACTGTACAAGGATACTTTAATGCTACGGTGACAAACACTGCTTTTAATTGTCATAGCAGAAGATTAAAAGGCAAAAATTGAGTGCACGGTGATGGTTGATACTCAGCAACAGCAAGGTGTTGAAGATCAGTGGCGTTTTGTTCTGCGCCCTAACCGTTCCTTGTCATGGCGTGGGTCGCTGATATTTTTCGTAAGTCTTTTTACGATTTCTAGTTTTATTGCGGTGAGTTTGACCGTGATGGGATTTTGGTTGGTATTGCCGTTTGCTGGTTTGGAAATGATCGCTTTAGGCGCCGGTCTATACATGGTTGCTTGCCGCTGCTACGAATGCGAAGTGATTTGTATTTCGGGAGATTCCATTCGCATTGAAAAGGGCCGGCGGTTTCCCCGTCAACAGTGCACTTTAGGACGGATGTGGGCGAAAGTGGTTTTGGAGCCTTGTCCAAAAGCATGGTATCCTAGCC
>CAZGON010000217.1:4560-7235 GCA_964527085.1 uncultured Candidatus Competibacteraceae bacterium | reverse complement strand
GCCAAGTCAGCGGACATGAGCAGGTTTTGAAACAGCTTCTTAACTTAACAGCTGCAGGGTTGAGACACTAGCTAATCGTATACGGCGAACTCAATACCCATGTTTTAAGGTTTGCATGTTTTGGTAACGCTATTTGACACTTTATAAACCAATAAATCTTTACGCTACCAATAGGCGTGCCAGCTGCCGTGCCCTAGCCCGCTTCTACGAAGGGTACATGTAAAGAGACTATAAAGCACAGATTGAGTGTATGCATCTGTCACTCAGCAGCAACGGCGTAGTCGGTGAGTTCCTCTAAGACCGTTTCATAGGACTCAATTTCAGAATTTTTGTAATCGATTCCATGTCTTTGGAAAATCGTTTCATACAAGTATGACGCACTGTTGTAGGCAATCCAAACTTGGCCTTTTTGATCCTCATAGATGATTGCTTTAGGCGGAAAATCAATACCGGATTCTGGGTTTTTAGCCATAATAGGTGTTCCATACGCAGGGTTACCGAAGGAGATAACTACGGTAGGTTTCATTATTTTGTCGTACTCACGAGCGGCGGCTGCGTGATCAAATGGCGGAAAAACCTTCATTCCTTTTTCTTGAACTGCTTCCTCAAAACGCTGACGGGTTGTTTCGACAGAATGTGGACTTGCTTTTCGCAAGATGCCGTTATCTTCTGCGACGGCAAAATTACTCAGGAGACTGATGGACAAAGAAAGTAAAAATATTTTCATTAGTCATTTCCCAAAAAAGTTGGACCTTTAGGGTTTAGAGAAAAGAACATCACTTAAGTTTTTCTAGGATCGCTGGTGTGGCAAATTTACCGTAACTAACGAAAGTGATGAGTTAATAAGGCTTAGTATTCATTAGTCCAGCGTTGGAACGGCTGCCAATAAGCGTTGAGTGTAAGGATGTTGAGGATTTCGATAGAGATCCTCAGCGGAAGCGTGTTCCACAATTTTGCCGTTGGTCATCACCAGCACCTCGTCGCTGATGTGTTCCACCACGGCGAGATCATGGGCGATAAACAGATAGGTTAAACCTAATTCTTCTTGCAGATCCTGTAAAAGGTTCACGATCTGCGCTTGAACAGATACGTCTAACGCGCTGACCGGCTCATCGCAAATGATAAATTCAGGTTCCACGGCCAAAGCGCGGGCTATGCCGATGCGCTGACGTTGACCACCGCTAAACTCGTGGGGATAGCGATCCAGATGTTCAGGTTTTAAGCCCACTTTTTTGAGAAGTTCGCTAGCCCGATCCCGATGTTCCGACCACGAGCGGTGAGGAAAGTGTATCTGCATGGGTTCAGCGAGAATAGCGGCTACTGTCATACGGGGATTCAAGGAATTAAAGGGGTCTTGAAAGATCATTTGAATTTTTTGGCGGAGGGGGAAAAAATCTTCTCGTGTCAGGGTCGCAATATCTTGACCCCGATAGAGCACCCGACCCGAGGTAATGGGCACTAGTTTAATAATGGCTTTACCGAGGGTGGATTTTCCACTACCGCTCTCGCCCACAAGACCCATCGTCGTCCCAGTTCGAACTATGCAACTCACCCCATCTACGGCCCGTACATAATCCATGGTACGGCGCAACAATCCTCCCCGAATGGGAAAATAAACATGCAGGTTTTGGATTTCTAGGAGTGCTTTAGCGGCCATGGATTAACCTGAACTCGTATATAAGTAGTTGATAATATGTTAAGCACCACCTTGACGTCGCCTGCTTGCACCGCGACAGCGAGTCGGTTCCTGACGGTCTCCGGTTCACCCTTTTTGCTCGAAGGCCACTTCGAAGCGTTGCGCCAATGCCATGAGGCGCTTATCCAGTGTCCACAGTCTAGCTCCCGGTGTTATCAGCGTTGAGGTCAACAACGTCATATCCACCAGACCGCAGCCTAGGCCGTAGAGTCGTTCCCGCTCTATAAACGTCATTACCTCGTCCCAGTTCGCCTGCCTAGCAAGTTGCAACAGGCCAATATCGTTAAGCGTTTGGCTTCGTGGCGCTGGTGGTGTACCACAGGCAAGCTCGCCTAATACCATTGGATGGCTTAATCCTTCATCCTGAACGATCAACGCCACCAATGCTTCGTTACCTCGTCTAAAATGATCTACCCATACTGACGTGTCGATCAGCACACTCATGGTGCGGCAGGCTCCGCGCGACGGCGCGGAATATTTTTCATTTTGGGCGTACTTCCACCAAGCGCGGCAAGGCGTTTAGCGGCCTGTACCCGCACAAAGGTACTGATTGCCTCCCGAAATAGATCTGCTTTGTTCATATCTGGGTCCGCCATCTCCAGGGCCTTCTGGTAGAGGGCATCGTCAATCGTCACTGTAGTACGCATACTTACTAATCACTCCGAATCGCTATTGATGACATTATGTATCATAGTTCGCATCAAGCGAATCCGCAAAAACTGTTCTTTTGCATTGTTGGTATTAGTCTTCAAAGATGCTGTAATCAATGGTTGTCAAACGGCGGTGTTTTTCGCGAAGCCGGGGAATGCAGGCAATCAGCGCTTTGGTATAGGGATGTTGAGGGGCTTCCAGAATGGTTTGGGTGAGACCTGTCTCCACAATGCGACCGCGAAACATGACGACGACACGATCGGCAAACCCTTTCACCAGACCAAAGTTATGGGTTATAAGAATAATGGACATGGTGAGTTCTCGTTTG
>CAZGON010000217.1:2766-4550 GCA_964527085.1 uncultured Candidatus Competibacteraceae bacterium | reverse complement strand
AGTGGGTTCGTCAGCGATCAGAATACGGGGTTGGCAGGCCAACGCCATGGCGATCATCACCCGCTGATTCATACCACCGCTCAGTTGATGAGGATAATCCCGGTAGCGCTGTTGTGGTTGCCGGATCTCCACCCGGCGCAAGGCGTCGATGACCCGTTGGGTAATATGCGTCTCGCTGGGGAAATGTTGTTTGATGGCTTCGGCAATTTGATCACCCACGGTAAAAACCGGATTGAGGGCCGAGGACGGTTCTTGGAAGACATAAGCAATATGTTTGCCCCGAATGCCTTGCAGGGTTTGCTCATTGGCTTGCAAAATGTCGCGATCCTGGTAGAGAATTCGACCGCTTACTTGACAATCGGGGGAGGGCGGTAACAGGCGGGTCAGCGCCAGGGCTGTAACACTTTTGCCGCTGCCGCTCTCGCCGACCACCGCCAGCGTCTCGCCCGCTTCCAGAGAAAAATTGATACCGTCCACCGCTTGTTCTGAGCCATGGCGACCTTGAAAACGAATACGTAAATCGTGAACCTGTAAAAGCGGTGTCATAGGTTAGTTTACTCAAAACTTCATTTGCGGATCGACGATGTCCCGCAGCGCATCGCCCAGCACATTAAAGGCGATGACGGTAATAAAAATGGCGGCGCCAGGTGTTAATAACCACCAAAAATTAAGCATAAAAACCTTCATATCGCCCTGCGCTTGGCTGAGCATTAAACCCCACGACGCCGAGGGTTCTTGAATCCCTAAGCCGAGGAAACTTAACGCCGCTTCGCCGAGAATATAGGCGGGGATGCTTAAAGTGGCCGCCACCAGCAGATAACTGGTGAGATTGGGAAGAATATGTTTGAATAATATTTTAGCGGTGGATTGACCCATACTCTCCGCCGCCAATACAAAGGGCCGATGGCGTAAAGAAAGGGCCAGCCCGCGAATAATCCGAGCGGTGCTGGCCCAACCGATCAAGGCCAGAATAACGACGATAAGGAGATACATCTGCGCCGATTCAAAATGCGGCGCTAAAGTGGCGCGTAGGGCAAGCAGTAGATAAAGACCCGGAATCGCCATCAAAAATTCTACCCCACGCATGGCCAAAAAATCGACCCGACCGCCAAAATACCCGGCGAGACCACCCACAGTAAACCCCATAACCATGGTGATGGCGATACCGATCAAACCGATACTCAAGGAAATTTGCGCCCCATAAAGGAGCCGGGAAAATACATCCCGTCCGGTGCTATCGCTACCCAGCAGATAAAGGCGGGCATTGGGATTGTCGGTGTCCGGCAATAATAAATGCCGTTCCATGGGAATAAAACCCAACAAACGATACTCATAACCTTTCGCAAAAATTTTTATTGGAAACGATTGGTTTGCTACCGGCTCATAACGGGCCGACGACGGATCGACGTTTTTGTAAACTTGCCCATGAAGTTGCCCCGCTTTCCAAAAAAGCCGGGTGGGAGGATGAAAACTGTGTTCAAGGCTTTGCGCAGAAGGCAGATAAGGCGCTAAAAAGGGCGCTAACAGGGCGCTGCTATAAAGCAGACTCAATACTAATAAGGCAATTAGTCCAGCGGGTCGGCGTAACAGTTCTTTAAAGAGTCCCTTGTTCAACCGGGGGATTCCTCTAAACGAATACGGGGATCGGTCCAAGCGAGCAGAAGATCGGCCAGTAGATTGCCTAACATCAGCATAACACACCCCATCATGACGGCGGCCAGCACCACAAATTGGTCTTGTTTCAGTAGCGCCTCAAATATCAATTGACCGAGACCGGGATAATT
>CAZGON010000217.1:0-2750 GCA_964527085.1 uncultured Candidatus Competibacteraceae bacterium | reverse complement strand
CCCCGATAAGAGCGTGGAAAAAGCAAAGCCAAAGCTGGTAATAAGGGGATTGATGGCATTGCGTAGCACATGCTTAAACATCACGGTTTGTTCGGGAAGCCCCTTGGCGCGAGCGGTATTGACAAATTCGGCGCGCATATAGTCGAGAAAATTAGCCCGCATGATGCGCATCACGCTGGCCACCATACCCACCCCTAACACCAAGGAAGGTAGTATCAGATGATGGGCATAGTCTAATAGACGACCTAGAGGAGACATAAACTCATGGTCGATGGCGGTGAGGCCGCCGGTGGGAAACCAGCCGGTGGAGGCGGCAAAAAACACGGCCAATAGGGCCAAAAAAAATTCCGGTATAGACAGGGCGGCATAGGCCAACAGGGCGCTTAAACGGTCGAATAGGGAATCTTTGTGAATGGCTGATAATACCCCTAGAGGTATGGCGATGCTCCAAGCAAACAATAATGACGTAAATGAGAGTACGATGGTCGCCGGTAAGCGTTGGGCTAAAAGGTCAGTCACCGGCACTTTATAGGTCCAAGAATAACCAAAGTCGCCCCGCCAAAAAACGTTCTCAAGCCAGCGTCCATATTGCACATACCAGGGCCTGTCTAACCCAAATTCCTCTTCCATCCGTTCGATCAAGGCTTGGGGGATTTCCCGATCTACCCGAGCTTGGCTCAAGAAATCCCCTGGGGTCCAATACATGAGCAGAAAAACCAGTAGGGCGATACCCAACAGCATGGGGATCAGAATCAATAGGCGGTGCAGAATAAAAGCGATCACGAGGCGTCGTCGTCCTGTAGCCACAGTTCATCGATATTCCAGGTGATCAACCCCAACGGCGGCACGCGGACATTTTGCCAGCGGGTTTGGATGCCGGAATAGGCATTTGGGGTAACCAGAAAGATCAACGGCAGCTGTTCGCTAAAGATCGCCTGCATTTCATGGATAAGAGTGATGCGGGCCTGTTCATTTAAAGTGCGTTCCTGGGCGTCCATCAGAGCATCGATGCGTGCTTCCCAGGCTGTGGCGGGCTCAGGTTGTTCGGGATACCAGGCATGGAGACGGCCATCGCTACGATAAATGGCTTTGCCGCCGGAAGGATCGCCACCGCCGGTAAATCGCATCATGGCGGCCTCGTAGTCAAAGGTGTCGGAGATCTTACCCACCATAGCGCCAAAATCCATGACCCGCAGGGTGACTTTAATGCCTAGGGTGCGCATATTTTCGATAAGCGTGGTGGCCACTTCTTGGGCGGTGTCGCTGCCTTGGCCCAGCAGTAATTCAAAGGCCACTAAATGGCCTTGCGGGTCTTCCAATAAGCCATTGGGACGACGCTGAAAACCTAGATCTTCTAGGAGCGCCATGGCTTTGCGAGGATTATAGGGGTAGGTTTTGGTATTAGGGTTATGCCATTTGCGGTTGCCGGGACTGATAATGGTGTTTAAGGGGCGTGCTCGCCCAAAATAAACCGCCTGCACCAAGCCAGGCCGGTTAATGCCATAGGCGATGGCTTGGCGAAACTGGGGATTTTGAAACCACGCGAGTTTATAGGGTTCTATATAAGGCTGGCCTCGTTTATTGCGGCCAGGATGCTGATTAAACCAGATAAATGAAATACTGGCGTCGGGACCCCGGTCGTAAACCTGAAAATCGTAAGTATCGGCGGCTTTGTTGACCCAGGCCACATCGGTGACGCTGATCTCATCGATGGCGTCGGTCTGACCCGTGGCGAAGAGGACGGTTTCGGTATTGCGGTTGGGTACGAATTTATTGATTAAAAAATTCACATAAGGTAAGCGCTGACGGTTTTTGTCAGCCCGCCAGTAGTGAGGATTTGGCGCTAAAATCAGCCGTTCGCCGGGGCGATAGGAAAAGACGCGGAAGGGGCCGGTGCCGACGATAGCTTCTGGGGTTAGCAACGCCGTTTGGCTGGTCCATTGTTTTTGCAGGGAACCGTCTTGGAAAGCTGTGTGCAACTTATGGCGGGGCAGGATGTTGATAAAACCGATATCGTTAAGAAACGGCGCATAAATAGCCGCCATGGTAAAGCGCACCGTGTGGTCGTCCACTTTTTCATAGCCGAGGGGTTCGCCGGCAATGGTGTATTGCTGGGCATAACGGTTGGGATAGCGGGGGGAGAAGAGGGCGTCGAAGGTAAAGATCACATCGTCGGCGGTAAACGGTGCACCATCGCTCCAACGCACCCCTTCGCGGAGATAAAACGTGTAGGTTTTATTGTCCGCGGAAATATCCCAGCGTTTCGCCAGGGCGGGTATGACTTCATCTGCCATGTAGTCATAGCTGGTTAGCCCAGTTAAGAGGAGATCGATGGTGCGGCTGGAGTCGGCATCTTCGGATACCAAAGGATTAAAGGTCTTGGGTTCCTGGGAATTGGAGCGGACAAAAATACCGCCATAGTGACCTGGTTGGCTTTCGGTGATATCCACGTCTTCCGGCAGGGGATAGTGGGGACGCTCGATTTGCGGAGACGGTAAACAGGCCGCCAACATGAGCATAACGAGACTGCCCAAAAAAGCCGCAATAGTGTTTCGACCAGAAAAAGGGTTTCTGTCTGTTCGGCTGGCAACGGCGGGCAAATTAATGCCTGTTAAAAGCAGTTTAGGAAAAAGACAGAGGTTTGACTGAAACACAATCAACGTTTTAGGGCTGCTCGACGGCGCGGTAAACCGGTTGCTTTTTGGGCATTGACCCACCAGGCGAGGGTTTGCGTCCCCTGCATGGGTATG
>CAZGON010000216.1:0-7238 GCA_964527085.1 uncultured Candidatus Competibacteraceae bacterium | reverse complement strand
CCACCGTTGGCACCCTCCGGCGATGTAGAAGGGGGCTAGAGCGGGAATTGCTGCAGCGACAGCAAGCTGAACTGAAAGAGATGGTACGCTTGTTGGCATTTCTGTCACACACCAGTGAAGCATTGTTTGTTAACTGCTATCGGCAGGCACTCGCCGAGAAGACAGCGCTGTATGCCCATACAACCAAAGCACTCACCGATCTAGACCAGCAACTGGTAACCATCAATACGCAACTGGACATTGAACAAACAAAAGCCGAGCAACTGGCCAAACAAAAACCTAGCTTTTTGGCACGCATGTTTCAGCGTCGCCATTATAGGGAGTACCGCGCCAAGGTCAGTGAAAACCAAACGGCAAGACTGGCCCTCAAGGAACAGCGTTTGTCACTTACTCAAGCTCATTCAAAAACAGCCCAGAGGTTGCAAAAGCTGGAGCTGGCTAAACTTCAGGCCGAAGAAGTACTTTCCAAGGCGCAGGAAGATTATAGAGACATAGTGAGCCAGCTTCAGCGGCTAAAACAAAGCTATCCAGGTATCACCCTACCGGATAGTCACCGACCCATAGATGACCCTGATCTACAACGCCATGCCTTCTGGCAAAACAGGCAAATTAATCAGCTGCGCTCCACGCTTTTTATGGCCGCCATGAATTTACATCAGGCTTGGCTAAAGGAGGCACTAGAGAACAATGCGTTCAGAAAGATGATAATTGATATGAAAGAGTTTCTGAGGAACACAACCAACTTTGATCATATCGCCGCCCGCTGGCGCAGCTTGTTTATGATGGTGCCGGTGGTTTCCACTACCTTTGCTTCTCTAGGGCGCATGTTTCATGGTGTATCCACTGCTGAGCTGGGTTGGCTGCTGCTTGACGAAGCCGGGCAGGCTATTCCGCAAGCGCCTGTCGGGGGGGTCTGGCGGGCCAAACGGGTTTTAGTGGTGGGGGATCCTTTGCAGATTGAGCCGGTCTTTACCACGCCGCCTCGTCTGGTCAAACACCTTTGCGAGGCTGTACTCCATAACGACGCTGATGACTGGAATCCTAGCCTCTGGTCAGTGCAGCAGATAGCAGACCGAGCAAATCCATACGGTTGTGTGCTAGAGGTGATGAACAAACCGATATGGGTAGGCATTCCCCTTTGGGTACATCGTCGTTGTCATGAACCCATGTTCAGTCTGGCCAATAAAATTGCCTATGATAACCGCATGATCCATGGTACCCCGGAGGCTATTCGCAGTCGTCCTCTCAAGGACGGTCATGAAAATCACTGGCGCCCATCGGCTGGGTATTGCAGCGTCAAGCAGCATAAGCCCGAACTGGAGCGAGATACTCTCGCCTTGCTATGTGAGCTGCTGAACGCAGGTTACGATTTATCGTCTATTTATGTCATAACACCATTCAAGGCAGTAAAACGCGGATTAATCAATGCTTTTACAGCGCAGCCTATGGCATTGTTTGATAAAGGGATAGCTAAACCTAACGCTGCTGAACTTAATGCTTGGCGCAACAAACATATAGGCACAGTACATACCTTCCAGGGAAAGGAAAATGACATCGTAATCCTCGTGCTGGGGTGTGATCCTATCAACCAAGGTGGTGCGGTATGGGCCTCCAGTAAGCCAAACTTGCTGAATGTGGCGCTGACTCGTGCTAAAAAGCATATTTTTGTTGTCGGTGACCCAGCAGTCTGGCAAGAAAAGCCTTACTTCCGTGAAGTTGCAAACACGCTTCCCTGCGTTGTCTATGAAGATTAAGACTTATTGCTGCTCGTTTAGAGAACGCTGTAAAACTTTAAGCCCTATAGACCAATAAGCACAGCCTTCATCATGTCGATAAAGTAAAGAACTAGCGACATGTATTCAATATATGCCGATGGCATCCACATATTTCTACCTTTGCATACCATCAACTAGGGTATCACTTGAGGTAGTTGATAGGCAGTGGCCAATGTCATTTGAGTCCTATGAGTCAATTGTTTAGGCTATTTGCATCCTCATAAAGGCCGAATAAACTTCGTATTTGCGTCATAAAATGAGTAGAATAAAGGTGCTATTTGACTCATGGCAGGATGATAAAGATGTGGATTTGGCAACAACAAGGCTGGCCAAAGTTTCGCTGGGATGCAGATGCCATCGCGTCACGACTGCGTAAAGTCCATTTTAACCAAGGACAATTGCTTGGCAAGATGGGAGGCGAAAATTCTGTACAGGCGACATTAGATGCATTACTTGCGAATATTATCCATTCCAGTGCCATCGAAGGCGAAAAACTCAATGCGTTTTCAATGCGTTCATCATTAGCAAATAAGTTAGGCGTATCCGAGGAGAGGCCATACCCTACAACAGCTCAAACCGATGGTTTGGCCGAAATGACGGTGGATGCTATCAGCAATTGGGATTCACCCTTGACACTAGAGCGCATTTTGACCTGGCATAAATTGCTGTTTCCAGAAGGTTATACTCTTTTTAATCCAGTACAAGGCGGCGTGCTAAGAGGTGAAGCGCCTATGCAAGTGGTCTCTGGGCGTATTGACCGGCCCAAGGTGCATTTTGAAGCGCCGCCTCGAAGCGTTCTTGAACAGGAGCTGTGCCAATTTATCGATTGGTTTAACGGGTCTAGAGCAGACAACGTACTTGATCCCCTTGTTCGCGCGGCTATTACCCATTTGTGGTTTGTAACGCTTCACCCTTTGGATGATGGCAATGGTCGCATTACCCGCTTATTAACAGATCTGGCACTGGCGCAAGCGGAGAGCCAGTCGATCCGCTTTTACGCTATGTCTGTCATTATCCTAGAGCGGCGCAAGATCTACTATAACATTTTGGAAAGCACGCAAAAAGGCGGATTGGATATCACTTCTTGGCTGGTTTGGTTCCTCGATACTTTAAATGACACTTTTCTAAACACCCTGAGCGATATTGAACAGACGGTAGCAAAAACTGTCTATTGGCGTTGGATCGATCAAACTCAATTAACCGCAGAGCAGGTCAAGGTGCTGAATCGCTTACTGGATGGTGACTTCGAGCATGGGATCAGTAGCAGCCACTATCAAAAAGTAGCGAAGGTGAGCCGGGCTACGGCAACACGTCATCTGGCCCAGTTAGTTGAAATGGGCTGTTTAGTCAAAACTGACGCCGGTGGGCGCAGTACCCGTTATGTCATTTGTCATCCACAGGCTTCGTAGCTACACCATTTCGCGACTTTGTGCCAAATTCTTGAAAGGGAATGGAAGCACCGTGGCCTGTTTGTTGCGTACATAGTATGCTTCGGTCATTGCCAGACAACGCTGTTTTAATACTTCTGGCCCTTCTCCCTGCCGTATCGAATAAAGCTGTCAGGAATCAACATTCCAGATGACGCGACAGGTACCGGCAATTACCAAGAAAGGATGACCCATGTCCCAAGATAAACCCGCTTCGATCATCGTTTTCGACGTAAATGAGACGCTTCTCGATATCACCACCCTCGAACCTTTGTTTAATCGCGTCTTCGGCGACCGGTCCGTTCTGAGAGAGTGGTTCGCGCAACTGATCCTCTACTCCCAGACAATGACCCTGTCTGGCCTTTATACACCGTTCGGCGAGTTGGCCGTGGGAATCCTGCGTATGGTCGCGTCAATCCACGGCATCACCGTCGCTGACAGCGACATCGATGAATTAAAGGAACGGATGAATACCATGCCGGCGCATCCCGACGTCGTCCCGGCTCTCACTCGGCTGCAGGATGCAGGCTTTCGGCTTGTGACACTAACGAACTCGGCGAGCGTTTCTTCGCCCACGCCGCTTGAACGCGCCGGGCTTGGTGGATTCTTTGAAGGCGCTTTCAGTGTCGAAGCGGTTCGAAAATTCAAACCGGCCCCCGAAACGTACCGCCATGTGGCAGAGGAGATGAGTGTGGAGACGTCGGACCTGTGCCTCGTTGCCTGTCATTTATGGGATACGATTGGCGCCCAGGCCGCTGGCTGCAATGGCGCACTCATTACACGTCCCCACAACGCCATCCTGCCTGCAGCAGGAGTGCCAGTACCAAATTTTACTGCAGCAGATTTAACTGACCTCGCCGAGCAGATCGTTCTACGCTGGCAGGCATCCTGATGGCCTATGCAACTGGATTTCGGCAATCCCTATCAGAATGACGGGTGAGCAATTACTTTGCCGATACTGGGATTTAGGCTCAAACCGCTGATACCTTCCTCTCAATTCCGATGATATTTTTAGTAGAAACCTAACGTTGACCTGGCGCCCCTCCGCCCAGCGCATTCCTCCATTCACCGGCCAGTTTAGAAGGTGAGTAGCCCTGGAAGAAATCCCCCCTAGGGCTATTCAGCCGGTAAACTGGCCATGGATAAAGACTTACCTGAGCAAAGACTTCAAGGTTTCCACTGTGGGCACCCGTCCAGAGACTTTAATATCGCCATCCACCACAAGGGCAGGTGTGGTCATGACGCCTGCCTCGACAATAGCGTTCATGTCGGTCACTTTCTCCAGTTCATAGTCCAGACCAAGCGCTTGTGCAGCGGCTTCGGCATGTTTGCCGAGCATTTGACATTTACTACAACCTGTACCGAACACTTGTAACTTCATCATGCGTTTCCTCCAACTTAGGGCCAGAAAGTGCTATACATGAGACCGGTGAGTGTGGCCATGATCACCACCAGTCCGCAGTAGACCAGCGTCTTTTGCGTGCCGATAAGGCTACGGATCACCAGCATATTGGGTAGCGACAGGGCTGGTCCAGCCAACAGCAACGCCAACGCCGGTCCCTTACCCATGCCGGCGCCCATCAACGCCTGTACAATCGGCACTTCCGTCAGCGTGGCGAAATACATAAAGGCGCCTACCAACGAAGCTAAAAATGTGGAGGTCAAGGAGTTGCCACCGACGGCGGCATTGACCCAATGTGACGGAATGAGCCCCTCATGACCGGGCCGCCCTAACAGAAACCCAGCGACCAGCACGCCTAGTAAAAGAAGGGGAAGAATTTGTTTGGCAAACCACCAGCTTTGGCTAACCCACTCAACGCCGTCTTCCGGCTGGGTCGCCGCCAAAATGAATAAACCCGCAATACCGGCGGCAAAAGTCAATTGCGGTGCTTGGGGGAATGCCAGGGCAAGTCCGGCGACTATAGCAGCCACCGTGGTAACCCAACGAACAGGCCAATGCCAACGAAAAATCAACAGCAAAGCCAAAGCGCCAGCCAGCAAACTGGTCAGCGGCCATTTCCAGGTAAAAATTGTATTCCAGACGTCGCTGCTCGCAGCCGAGGTTGGCGCCCAGTTGGCCAATACCAAAATACTTATTAGCAGCGCAAAAAATGCGACCACCTCTACCGCCGGTTTGCTATCATCGCCGGGTATCGCTAGCATGCTTTGTTTGGCGCTAGCAATTCGCTCCACCTCTTCGCGGCGGTAGATCAGCTGCATTAACCCGCCAATGACCACCGCAAAGGCCACCGCGCCGACAGCGCGGGCAAAGCCGATTTCTACCCCTAAAACTTTAGCAGTAATGACAATAGCCAGAATATTGATGGCGGGTCCCGCATAGAGAAAAGCAATCGCCGGTCCTAAGCCTGCGCCGCGCTTGTAGATACCACCGAACAGGGGCAGCACTGTGCAGGAACAGACTGCTAGCACGGTTCCCGAGACAGCGGATACTGTAAAAGCAGTGATCTTATGGGCCGCTGGACCCAGATACTTCATCACCGCCCCCTGACTAATGAAGACGGCGATGGCCCCGGCGATCAAGAAAGCCGGTAGCAGGCACAGGATGACATGCTCCCGGGCATACCAGTGTACCAAGTAAAAGCCTTCCAACACCGCGCCGTCAAATCGAAGCGTTCCCACCGGCATAAAGAACACCGCTAGGAAAACGCCAACAATTATCAGCAGAATTTTGGCTTCGTGGCTATTCTGCCGGAGGATATCCCTCAGGTGCATGAACCAGGGAGTCAATGTTTCCGGAATGTGAGTGGTTGATAAGCTCTGTTTTGTCATAACGATTACACGCTAGCACGATGACTGAGAGACCAGATGGCTTTGCACCATGCCTGTGCACTCATTTGAATAGGATCCCAAGGACTGCTCAGAGGAGGTGTATAGCTGAGGTCAAGGTCGTTTAATTCATCGACCTGCAGATGATTAAACAGCGCTACGGCGAACACATCAATGCGTTTTGCCACCTCCGTGGTGCGATGCCCGAGGATTTGCGCACCGAGCAGGCGCTGGTCGCGACGATCACCGGTAATACGGATGCGTAATTTATGGGCATCCGGATAATAGACCTTGTGGTCCCAGGTTTCGATTTCGACGGTCATGGGTTGAAAGCCAAACTCGATAGCCTCGCTGTCTCTCAACCCAGTGCGCGCCACGACGCCATCGAAGATCTTGACCGCCTGGGTACCTAGAGAACCGGCGAATTCCCGCTGGCCGCCGGCGGCGTTCTCGCCAGCGATACGACCCTGTTTGTGGGCTGTGGAACCCAAGGGAAGATAGACGGGGCAGTTGAGCAACCGGTGCCAGGTCTCGACACAGTCGCCGGCGGCATAGATGGCGGGTATATTGGTTTCCATGGCGCGGGTGACACGAATAGCACCGCCCATGCCTGTGTTGATGCCAGCGGCTTCGGCCAGTTCGGTCATGGGCCGGGCGCCAACGGCTATCAGCACCATATCGGCCTGGCAGCGACTACCATCAGAACCGGTGAGAGTTAAGTTGGTTCCCTTATGCTCAATAGCTGTCACTGCGGTATTGATCATCACCGTGACACCGTGGCGCTGCATGGTTTGCTGAACCAGCTGACCCAGGCTGGGATCAACCGTCTGCAGTACCGTCTCGGCGGTTTCCATCAAGGTCACCGCCAGACCCCGGTAGCAAAGCCCATCCGCCATCTCCATGCCGATATAGCCGCCGGTAATGACCACCGACTTGGGTTGCTGTTCAAGCAGAAATTGATGTATTGCCAGGCTATCGTCCATCCAACGGAGAAAAAAAACCCCGGGAAGATCAACGCCCGGGATGGGAGGCGTTGTTGATACCGCGCCAGTTGCAATGATCAGGCGATCATAGCCGAGGCGATGTGGCTGCCCGGTGCGACTATCGACTACGGTCACCTGCTGATGGGCGCTATCGATATGCTGAGCGCGATGCTGGGTGAGCAGAGTGATGCCTTGATTTTCGATGTCTGTGGCGCTGCGGTGAGCCAGTTGACGCCAATCGGCGACTTCGCCGCTGAGATAGAAGG
>CAZGON010000215.1:0-7249 GCA_964527085.1 uncultured Candidatus Competibacteraceae bacterium | reverse complement strand
TTTTCGACCTGGTTGTCCCAGCCTTCCGCTTCCGGCGAACCGATCAGTTCATGGACACCATTTTGCACTTCCTCGCCCTGCGCCACAGTGCCAACAACACCGAGATTTAATAACCAAGTGTCTAGTTCTTGGTCGGTTTCAGCCACCACTGCCACACCGCCGTACAACCAGCCAGCATAAGGACGCTCATCAGGCAAAAAGGCTATTGTTGTTGTGTCATCTGGCGTAAAAATACTATGACCTAGTTGAAAACCAATCCGTAATCTAGCCGCTTCATGGATACCCGGTAACAGATCCGCCGCCACCCGCAGCCAACTCGGTAGTTGGTCTCTAGCCGACAGATAAGAGAGTTGCACACCACTGGTGTAATGGCGGTCGGTATCAGTAAAACTGTCGTTTTCCACAACAATGTTCCAAGTGCCGCTGGTTTCCTCTGCATTGACGCAATTTGCTGTAGTTAGCATACCTAGTAAAAGCATTTTTTTTAGGCAACAACACAGTGGTTTCGAATCGCGTTTCATGATTTCTCCGAAGTGCAATCAAAAGTTGACTGCATCGAAGTATATTCGATGGGGCATTTCCTGACGGGTGCTGCGGTCTATGACATTCAACTTAAGACTTCTGTTGGATAGGCATCATTGACGCAATGGCATATGTTATTAGGACTTACGCAGCTCGTTCCAGAGGACGCCGTGAATATATCCCTATAGGCTTGACGACGGCCTTACCTATCCGTCGACACCTCTTTCACGAGCTACGCAATTCCTCTCTGCGCAAGTTCTATAGGAAATAAATCCATAGATGTTTGGCTTAGCAGTTCTCCTCAACGGATTGACGCAACACGCCTAGGGTTTCCAGTTGCGTAAGAGCCTTGAGAAAGGTGTCGCGGGTTGATTCCGGAAGGGTTCGAGATCCCATGAAATGCGTTAGTGCTTCAACCAGTGGGCGTTGCCCATCCAAACCACGGACGAAATCTACCAGCTCATGGGAATGGAGAAAATATAGGCGGCGATTGTCATGGCGGTAGACCAAACCACCAAACCGTTCGTTGCGAATAGCCACTCCCTGGGCAAGGCAATAATTGGCGTTAGGGTTCATTTGATCATCCTTCCGGCGTCGACTTTTAGCTTTTGGCCAGTCACATAACGGGCGTCATCGGAGGCCAACCAGAGGGCCGCATTGGCTACATCTTCGGCTTCAATAAGTTTTACTGGCATGGAATGGCCATGAAAAATAAAATCAATCAGTTCGTCTTTGGTTATCTTGGATGCCTTAGCCATGCCGGTGATAATATCGGTATTGACGCCCGTAGGATGCAATGTGTTGACAGTAATATTGTATTGCGCAAGCTCTTGCGCTAGGGATTTTGCCAGCCCAATCACTCCCCATTTAGACGCGCAATAGTGAGCCATGCCTGACTCACCGCGTAAACCGGCTACAGAAGAGGTCATGATGATACGCCCGCCGGTGTTTTGCGCTAACATCTGGGGCACTACGTATTTGACGGCCAGCCAGTATCCCTTTAGGTTGACGTCTAGCATGATATCCCACCATTCCTCGGTGATATCCCAAGTTAAAGCCATATCGGCGATGCCCGCGTTACAAACCAGAATATCGATATGACCGAACATGTCCACCGCACTTTTTACTGCCTCTTCCATGTCTTTTGCTTTGCGGACATCGCACATGATTTCCAGTGCGCCTCTACCCATGGCGCGGATCTGGTTGGCGGTTTCATGCAAATCGTCTTGACAGGCAAGAGAATAGCGCGGATAAGGAAGGTCGGTACAGACATCAAGCGCCGCGATATCAGCGCCCTCCCGGGCCATGGTGACGGCGTGAGCGCGACCCTGGCCGCGGGCCGCACCGGTGATAAATGCAACCTTACCTGCTAGTTTGCCTGCCATAATCATCAAGCCCTTCTGCAAAATTTATTCTATCGGTATCAGCGCTTAGGAGAATAACCGCGTTAATCAAAGTGTAGGCTATGAGGTTAATTTTGCAGTACTAAGTTTTGCCTTTTGACGTGATTTTTAGGTAGGGTGGGCAACTTGTTGCCCACGCGGAAAGCTTGCTTGAGAAGTTGATCACTTGCTAAAGATATAGCGCCCCTTTAGCGGGTACTACTTGTCTTCGCGCAAGCGGTCAATGCTTTCCTGCATTGACCACATGACTATCGCCTGCTTCGGCTCCTAGCCTGCGCAGCCGCTAAACAGCGCTCTGCCAACAGCACCCGCTCGGAGCGTGACCACGCTACAAGGGTAGGTCCACTCCGTCAACCTACTACCTTTGTTAGCCCATGTAGGATGCAGTGAGAAACGAACCGCATCGATCGAGGATTTGCTACTAAGTAGGATGGCCAACTTACTGCCTACGCGGAAAGCTACTTTGGCTCCGCCACACCTTTTCCCTTCTCCGTCATTCCCGCGCAGGCGGGAATCCAGTCCTGTAAGATGGCCAACTTATTGCCTACGCAGAAAGCTGAGGATTAATAAACGCCACACATGCCGTCGATACTGACCTCTTCGATGAGCAGCTCTTCGACAATTTGCGGTTTCTCGGTAGACGGTTTAGCGTCTTTGGTACGCGCCTCGGGGTTCAAGGCTATAACCTCTGCCGATTGTGGTTGAGAAGGGGTTTGCGGTGCGACGGAAGTGGTCACGGGTTGAGTTTGTGTAGCCATAATTTTGATTGCCTCCTTTTTATTGGCATCTGTATTCGTCAGAGTGACGATTTAGTGACCTAAACGGTCAATAACATAACTATCATATCTACAAGGTACCTTATGACAGCATAGTAAGCAGCAAAGGTTTTAATAACTTTTGACTAATATCAGGGAATTCATCATTTCTTAATTTCATCGTCGCCACCGCAGCAGGGGCAGCAACGGCAATAGCGTCCGCTCCCGCAGACAGCCACGCCATAACCCGAGTTGATAAGCCACCATTTCTAATCCATACAAACCAATAAAACTCGCCAAGGGAAGGTGTGGTTTCAGGCGGTAATAGTCGCCGATGGGTGCAGTGAGTAGTAGAATAATTATGGCAGGCCCGCAGGCTGGGGCCAGCCATACGATAAACAGTAGAGGTAAACTGTAGTAGCGGGTTATATCGGCGCTTAAGTGATGGAAGGAAGCGATGTGTTCCCGTAATACTGCGCTGTAAATTCGTCCCTTAGATACAATAGCTCCCGCTTTTTCTAATTGTTGAGATTTCTGCGTCACTTCTAGCAGCATCAGGAACAGTAAAATAACCCCTAAGACAACCCCGACTGGCCACGCTAAGGGAAAAGCCATGAATGTGGCAAGCAGCAATAGACCCACCCTGGGCAGTGGCATAATCCGGCGGCCTTGCGGGTGGCGTGTCTGCAAGTGTGCTTCCGATGAGGCATAGTCCGCCCGGCGGCGCAATAGGGCAGGTAGTCGTACTCGATGATAATGAATTACTTGGGCTGCAGGCGTATACCAAGCGCGTGCGCCGCTTTGCAGGGTGCGCCAGATAAAATCCACGTCTTCTCCTAAGCGCAGTTGTTCGTCAAATCCGCCTTGTTCTAATAGCACCTGACGCCGCACCATAAAATTACAGGTGGGGAGATAAGGGACTATTTGTTGAGGACCTACTTCGGCGGCTATTGGCCCCATATCCAGCGGAGATCGTACAGCCTCAAAAGCATTAATAGGGCCTGTTATAGTGGGTGCGACTACTCGACCACCGACAATGGCCACCTGGGATTGGTTCATGTAAGGTGCTAGTCTTTTGAGCCAAGCGGGATCTGCTACACAATCGTTGTCGATAAAAGCCAATAACTCTCCTTGCGTCTCTTTTACCGCTAAATTGCGGGCGGCAGATTGACCGATGTTACGGTCTTGGCGTAACAAACGCACAGGGAGGTCCGACAAGCAGGCTGCTAGGGGCGGTTCGGAGGCGTCATCGACGACGATGATTTCCCGGCGTTCCACCGGATAGTCGAGGGCTAATAGAGACTCCACGCAGGTTCGCGTCGCCGCCTCTCGTCCACGAGCCGGTACGATAATGGAGACCATAGGCCAGATAGCTGTTTCAGGGGGTCTACGATGAACCAAACGGCGTTGGGCGAGACTATCAAAAAACGCTGTCGCTTCTGCTGCGGAAAGACCGGGAGTTTGTTGCACCACCTCGTCGGCGGTACGTTCCCTATCCAGTTGCGCTAATAGAGCGAAAGCCTGGGGATTAAGACGCAGGGCCATGAGCGGGCGCAGGGATAGCAACAAGCCGCCATTGTGGTCGGGAATCAGCTCTAAGCCTGGGCTCAGTACGTAGCGAGCTGTTTCGAGGGAAGGCGATGCCACGCTCACCGGTTAGTTTTTAGGATATGGTCGTGTGTTTGGATATGTTGTTTATAGGTTTTAACCTCGATAGCCAAATAGCGAGCACCGCGTTGACCCTCGGCAGGGCGTGGATCCCCTAACACGCCATTGGCGGTCAAGGGTTGTAAACCAGACGCCTGTAATTGCGAGATAACTTCCGTCATGTTCCCGGTGTACCCCGCTGCAGCCTTGCTCATTAGCACCAGGTCGGGTCGCAGATGTAGCATTTCAGAGGTTTCTCCTTCCCCCGCATGGAGACCTACCGCTTCCGGGGATACTTGATCCTCTTGCGCAGCCTTGAGCAGCCGATTGGAGACCGTGGTCAAATCTTCAGGAATATAAACCCTTAGATCAGGTAAACGTTCTTGTAGCCACTGGGCGGCAAGCTCTAGGGCTTGTCCATTGCCACCGTGGGCGGATAGCAAGATAAGCCGTTGCACGCCCCAAGCCGCCATACGCTGGGCACAATCGACAATTACCTGGGCCAATGTTTCATGGCTAAGGCTCAAAAGACCTGGAAAACCCCAGTGTTCATCAGAGCAGCCCACTGCTAGGACGGGTGCCACTAGGGTATTTCCTAGCTCTTTGGCAAGCCCTTCGGCCAGAGCTTGCGCCCGAAAGGTATCAGTCCCTAGGGGTAAGTGGGGTCCGTGTTGCTCGGTGGCCCCTAGCGGTAGAATCACCGTGGTGATACCCCGCGAGATAGCGTCAGCTACCTCCGGCCAAGTCATCTCGCTGAGCTGTTGTGTCATGACAGGTGATCGAGAAAACCACGTTTCTCTAAAAAGGCAATAATGGCATCGGCCATGGCCTCCGGAGGGCCTTCTAAAACTTGACCTGATTTACCGGTCACCCCCGCTGACATAATTTGCGAAATACGTTCTTCAGGCGCTAGGTGACTGTCGGGAATAAAAATTTCTCGTGGCCGGGGCCGGGGTGGCATAACCCCGTAAAGCGTAGCACGAGGAAAGTCAAGATCCTGCATAGAAAGACCCAGATCCACTAATTGTCGCACTGGAATCTCAGCGCGTTTTGCCGCCATGGACCCTGGAAGACTGGCTTGCCGCAAGTGGATGCTAGGTTCTAGTCCCAGCACAGCAGGCAAGCGCACCTCGCTCTCAGCCCGGGCGCCGCGGGCCAGACGGCGCTGTACATGGGCACAGTCGCCCTGGATCTGCAACGCCGTGACATCCGTTATCACCGGCCAATCCAGATTTTCCGCTAACAAAGCAGGGACTTTTCCCGTACTTCGATCGACGCTGCGAGCCCCACACAGTATCAAGTCTGGAAGTTGTTGGCCGGTGCGTAATGCGGCGGCCATTAGCCGGGCGGTCATCGCCGGGTGGGTCTCGGTGAAGGCGTCATCCCAAAGCCGGCAAGCGCTGTCAGCGCCCACGGCAAGGGCATCCCGGAGGACTCTCTCGGCTGCTTTATCACCCACCGTCAGGGTTTCCACAGTGCCTGATTCAGGACATAACTGAAGCGCCATCTCCAATGCCGTCTCATCAGCTAAATTAGTCATGTAGAGGGTGCGCACATCATCGATAGCACCCGTCAAAGGATCTACCTCAACGGTGGACGGATCGGTGACGTATTTAAGACAAACGGTGATATGCATCAGTATTAACTCACCTGCTTAGGATTCTCGAAAAGTGACGCCGTAGCCACCCTTGGGATACGTCCATTGAATAGCTCCTTCCTCATTACAGGCGATATAGCAGGTGCCACATTCAAAACACTGTTCATAATTGAACAAAATACTGCCGTCGTCCAAGGGCACGAAGAGATTAGCAGGACAGACATAGACGCAGCTCTTCAAAGAACATTCGCGGCAGATTTCCGAATTGACGGTAATATGTGCAGTCTCTTCATCCACCCGAAAACGCGGTGTGAGCATCTTTTCTTCGTGGGTGGTCATTACCATAGATAAGCCCTCGTTGCGTGATACAGATCACGGATTAAATGTTGGGGTTTGATGTGGAAACGGCGCACCGTGCGCATGGCCAAGGGGATGATTTTCTGTTTCCCTAAGCCGTCAACCCGAAATAGGGTTTCCGCACCGTGGGCGACAATCTCAGGGTAGAGGTTCTGGAGCCGTTCGCTGTTAACAAAGGTCGGCGTGTAACGGAACTTACGAAAGTCAGTATAGACTTTTCGTTGTTTAAGATAATGTTTATAGCGGGACAGGGCTTTCGCTGAAAAGTCCTCTTGACGACACGCCTCAATGGCGGTCTCAGCGGCCGCCAGTCCTGATTGCATGGCGTAATTCATGCCTTCCAAATAAAGTCCGGAGACAAAACAAAAAGCCGCCGCATCTCCTGCTACCATCATACCGCCGGTGGATAATTTGGGCATCATTTTCCAGCCTGCCTCGGGAATCAGGTGAGCCGAGTATTCACGCAGCTTTGCTCCGCGCACCAGCGGCGCCACCGCCGGATGGTTTTTGAAGATCTCCAGCAATTCATAGGGCTTGCGGCGTTTCTCGGCGAGGGAAGAAATCTGGCCGATGATACCCACTGACAGAGAATCGCGATTGGTGTAAAGAAAGCCGCCGCCATGGACGTCGTCGGTAATGGCGCCGAGGAATTCCATGGCCATGCCTTCCTGACCGGAGACATGAAAGCGCTCGCGGATGGTCTTCTCGTCCAGCGCCAGCACTTCTTTTATCCCGAGAGATATTTCATGGGCATCAAATTCCCGTTGCAGTCCCGCTTTTTTGGCTAAAAAAGAATTAGCCCCATCACAAGCAATCACTACATTGCCGCGCACTTCGCCTTGTTCCCGACGTACCCGCACGCCCACCACACGGTCGTCTTCCCAGAGTACATCGTCGACCACCGAGGCATTTAGCAAGAACGCCCCGGCTGCTTCCGCTTGGGCGGCAAACCAGCGATCAAAATTAGG
>CAZGON010000214.1:0-7302 GCA_964527085.1 uncultured Candidatus Competibacteraceae bacterium | reverse complement strand
GTAAGCCACCGCCAAGGGGTCGCTGAGAAGCGCGAATTTGTTAGGTTGATGAGCCGAGGTGGGACCGAGGTGAAATCAATCATGACGAAACTCTAATTTACGTTCTTAAAACGATAAGGCCTGTCGATCTTTTAATTGCTGTGAATCGCTCGCTCGCCCAATTTTTTTGCAATTCAATCTTTTCAGTGCGGAAATTTAAGGCAAGAGATGTTAATCCCTAACAGGGCTTTCGGATGCAGCTTTAATTCGTGAAGGAAGGTTTGCGAAATGTAGCTGTAAATGAGTCAGTCAAATGAGATAACGTGGAATCCGACCGCGTGTGCAGCGCCGATCATGACGCGATCTGCTGTCGCTAAACGTTCTAGACCCAAACGCCGAGCGATGCTCAAATGTAGCGCATCCAAAGTCCTTAGGGGATGGTCAGCGACAAGGTTCAATAAAGTGAGCGCTCCTAGGACACTTTCATCGTCAACCCGATGCCGAGTTAAGAATCCCTGATTGATATCATCCTGAAGAGTGGTAAAAATCTGCTCTACAATTTCACCAGAAATCTCGTGGTTGCGTCTTCGTCTCCCAAGCAGACAACGCATTTCAACGAGGGTGAGCGTGCTAATGTGAATTTCGAGTTCAGCCTGTATCCAGGCAGCGAACTCTTCGGATCGTGCCTCGTTAAGATACCATTTCGCCAGCGCAGAAGTGTCCACGTAAGTGGACATTAGCGCACATCTCGGTCTTCACGCACAAGGGTTTGGCTGGGCATGGCAAGATACTGGGTCTTGGCGCGTAATTCTGCATGGTTTGGTCTGGTTTGTGAACCGTGCAGCGGTAGTAAGCGAGCAATGGGGACACCTCGGCGGGTGACAAGAATTTCCCCTTCTATCTTGACCAATTGGTCAAGTTTACCCAGCTTTTCTCGCATCTCACGAATACTTAACTCTCGCATCTGAATTTCACCAGCGGTGTGCTACGTAAAACAGCATTGTAGCACAATTCATTGATGGGTCGATTTCAGCGAGCGATGTTTACGGCCTGGTTGACATCGAAATCCTTTTTAGACTGACTCAAAAACTTATCCACTGCTATGTTTGCAATCAAATCAGGCTATAGTTGAGCCGATCGGCGGCCTGACGAAGTAAGCCGATAATCGTAGGATCGTTTAGGGCGCGATGAAACGCTGGGTGCGGAGGTAACACATCGTTCTGGGTGCGCTCGTAGAGTGCCACACAATAGTGGCCGCCGTGCATAGACGATTCGTAATAGAGCCCATCAATGTGGGGATAAGCTTCATAAAACGCCTGTGACCAGCGCCGCGCCCGTGTGCGCGGTCCAGAACTGATTAGCATCGATGCGCCGACGTGCGTTGCAAAAGCGCCTGAGAGATCGAGTAACTGCAGAGATTTCTGTGGCCGATAAGCCACCATCCAAGGTCCCTTTGCCGAACGGTTGATGACGCGAGTTGTTTGGAAAACCTCGGCTAGGGCTATGATACCATCCAGCGCCGCATAGTGAATGCCCCGTGATTGCGCATGGGGCTGTCTGGCTTTGTTTAACAGGTGATGGTCGAAGCGAGCCGTGGTTGGTCCAACAAAACGATAACTATTCCACTGACCTGGATGCTGAGCGCGAGTAAAGTAAACACGCCACAGTAGTGTATCAGCCAGTAGCTTTTGATAACTGGGGCGTATTTGTGCAAGCTGCTCTGGGGCGGGAGGGTTTGGCAGTTTCGCCACTGATGTTAGGTGTATTAGCTAAGACGGGCTGTTGAAAAACCTAAGTGTCCGTCCGAAAACATATTGATTCCGCAGAATCATTTGTGATTCATTAATAGGCAGCCATTAAGGAGGGGCTGCTGATGTGGACTGCTGAGAACCGAGCGCGTTACAACCGGGATCACCTGAGATATCCGAGTGACCTGACGGATGGAGAATGGGCACTGATTGAGCCGTTGATCCCGCCTGCGAAGAAGGGCGGAGGGAAGCGGCGCGTTAACATGCGGGAGATTGTGAACGGCATTATGTATGTGCTGAGCACCGGTTGCCAGTGGCGTGCGGTGCCTAAAGATTTACCACCGAAAAGCACGCTTTTCGATTATCTGGACCTTTGGAATTACGATGGGACAATTGAGCGCATCCATCATGTCCTGTACGAAAAGTGCCGGGAAGCGATGGGACGAGAGGCCAGTCCGACAGCTTGCGTAATCGACAGCCAAAGCGTAAAAAGCGCAGAAAAAGGGGGGCCAAAATCGACCCGAACGGCTATGATGCGGGCAAGAAAATCAAGGGGAAGAAGAGACACATCCTTGTCGACACAGTAGGGCTTTTGCTGCACACCGTTGTGCATCCGGCGAATATTCAGGACCGGGACGGAGGTGCCCTCGTCCTCTCAACGTTGTTTGGCCAGTATCCGTTCTTGAAGAAGCTTTTTGCCGATGGAGGATATCAGGGGCCGCAGTTTCAAAAGGCTCTCACCAAAGCCCTCCCTCAGATCGAAATCGAGATCGTCAAACGGTCCGATACCGCCAAAGGCTTCGAGGTCATACCCCGCCGCTGGGTCGTTGAACGAACCTTCGCCTGGCTCGGGCGATGCCGCCGTCTCGCAAAAGACTGGGAAAATCTGACGCGTTCCGCTCTGGCCTTTGTGCGCCTCGCTTCCATTCGACTCATGTTGCGAAAACTATGCAATCATACATGAAGTTTCCGGACGGACTCTTAGGCGCAGAAGAAGATTAAATTTTATGTTAGCGCTTTCACTTGCAAAACGATTGTATTTGCTCTCTCAATACAATCTTATGTAAGGTTAGGCAACGCTCCCAAAATGCATAAATCAAAAACAATTATACAAAATGGCTTAGGGGTATTAAAGTGAGCAAGGAAGCTTCGCAGCACGCAGGCTTTAGGTCTGCATTGAGGTCTAGGATTGCTGGCGTACGCTGTAAGTCTACTAGATTGATAATTAAGGCAAACTCCATTGTACCACAATGGATGAGCCTGGTACCAGGTATGTATCATTACTGCTGCGAAGCTTTCTTTCCTTATTCCGACCCTTTATATAACAAACACGCTGACCTTCTTGTAATACAAAGGTCTCTATTAAAAATAAGAGTAAAACTGGCTAAGAAGAGGCATGATCTATTCTTCTTCCACAATATAAATAGAAATCAAAAGAGTCCTCATACTGTCGCAGATATTCAAATCGAAAAACTTTTTCCTGCGAGAAGGCAATGGCCTCACATTGGAAAAGAAGGGAGATCTCGTTTATCTCCGATTGACAGGAACATTAGTTCATTATCAATAGCGCTTGAGAGAGAGCGAAAAAAATCTGGAGGACAAGCTAACTGGTTTGCTCGGTTAGAGAAGAAGTCGGAAGATATATCGAGGCTAATTCAGGAAACTAAACAAAAAAAATTAACGGCGCCTAAAATAATCCCAGTGCCGAAAGATAAAAAAGAGAATACGTATCGCCCCATAGCTAGTGCCCAGATTCATCTAAATTGCCGGATATAATCGCTTGAGCTTGATGCGTGCCGCCCCGGTACGGAACTGCCAATTAGCTTTTGCATTGTTTTTATTTCGGTATTTTTGCCATGCGGCGACTTCGGATATGAGGGTTTGCTTGTCGGGGATGCGCCTGCCAAGGCACTGGGATGAGAGAACGCTGAGTTCGATTTCGGCCATATCGAGCCATGAGCCGTGTTTGGGCGTGAAATGCCACTCGAACCGTTCCACGAGCCGCCGCGCCTCTTCGGGCGGGAAGGTACGGTAGAGCGAGGCCGGACAATGCGTGTTCAGATTGTCCTGTACCAGCACGATCTTTTCGGCCTGCGGAAAGTGTTCGTCACTCAGCTCTTTAAGCAGGTGCGCATAATCACGGGCCGTGTGGCGATCGGTGACCTTGACATGACGCCAGCCCTCCAGCGGCGCAAAGAGCATGAACAGATTGGCCGTGCCGTTCCGCTCATACTCATAGTCCGTGCAGGCAGGGCGGCCAGGCTCCATGGGAATGGGCGGGCGCGTTTCCTTTACAAGCTGCTTTGTTGCCTCATCCAGGCAGACAAGGGGACGGGCAGGATCATGCGGTCGCGTATAGACATCCAGAACATCTTCCATGGCGGCAACGAACGCGGCGTTGTCCTTTGGCGGAATCACCCATTGTTTCCGGCGGTGAGGCTGAAGTTCGTTTTTTTAAGAACGCGCCCGATCGTGCTGTCAGAGGCTTTCTCCACAATGCCCAGCTCCACAACCTTGTCTTCCAGAAGGCGAAGGCTCCAGCGGCTGTGACCTTCCGGCGGCTCCGAGCAGGCCAGCTGAATAAGGCGGGCTTCTTTCTCGCCATCGAAAATCGGCGCAATGGGTGGTTTTTTCTGTTCCCTGCGGCATATGGATGCTTCAAGACCTTCCTCCACAAACCGCTTGCGGACACGCTCTACGGTCCGCAGGCTTGTGTCCAGAGCCTCCACGATGCGCGCATCACTCCAGCCCTCATCCGCCTTCAGCAATATCCGCGCCTTCCCAAGACGGCCCGCAGCCTCCCGGCCCTTGCGGATTATGCCCTCAAGATACTGTCTTTCTTCAGAATTTAAACAGACAACATATTTCGCAATCCTGCGGACTTCCTCACTCATAATCGCCTCCATTGTTACGTTTTCAACAATGAAAGTGAATCAGCAATACACTTGGCCGTCAATATAAATGAAGCTTGGTACTAGCTTTGATTTAGATAGCAGAATCAGAATTGGCGCCGCTGCCTCTTATATTAGGGAGAAAATAGACCCACTTCTTTACTCTAACTCGTACGCATTTAGAGCTAAGAATATTGAAACCCAAAAATGCCCTACTCACCACGATGCCATAGAAGATTTAGTTCGTTACAGAAAAAAGCATCATGGAGAGACACTATACGTTGCCGAATGCGACATTCAAAAGTTTTTTGATATTGTTAATCATGATGTGGCTAATCAATGTTTAAGAAAGATTGTATCTGATCTTCGTAAGGTAAAAGGTAGCCGTTTTGATAGTCGAGTGTTTCAAGCGTTTAGAAATTATCTCAAGTGCTATACTTACTTTGGCTATGCGGTACCTGAAGCTGAGCATATATTTCAGCGCCGTGGAAATTCATCCGCTAAATTGGCTCAACCATCCATACATGACCTAGCTTCGTTTTATGGGAATCCTCTAAAGCGCAAATTTGGAATCCCTCAAGGAGGGGCTCTTTCTCCTGTTATAGCGAACATTGTTCTACACTTTGCAGATGAAGCGATTTTAAACGCTTATGGGAAAAGAGACTTTGATGATCTTTTCTATGCAAGATACTGTGATGATATGATTATTGTACATCCTGATCGTGAGGTATGTACGAAACTACTTGATGCTTATTTGTGTGCTATGAAGCGTTTAAAGTTGCTTGTTCATGAGCCCATGGATTTTTATCGGTATGATAAGAGCTTTTATAACGTTAAATCTAAAAAGCCGTATCCGTGGACTACTCAAAGCCCTTCCAAAGATACTGTGCCTTGGGTTTCGTTTGTTGGATATCAAGTAAATTATGGCGGCACGGTAAGGATAAGAAAGCAATCAATTGAAAAAGAAAAAGACAAGCAGAGAACTATCGCTGTAAACACTATCAGATCTATTAAAAATAGGGGTGTTATTACTGAAAAGACAGAAGAGCAAATTTTGCATAGATTAAAGTGTAAGCTATACACTATGGCAGTAGGCAAACGTTATCCAAATACTACGGGGCTAGCTGATGGGATGTGCTGGGCTACAGGATTCAAATTAATAGACAGTACGCCCTACGTAAATATGCAGTTGAGATCTCTTGATAAATCTAGGGAAAAATCTATCAGAATAGTTAAGCATGTTTTATCTGCTCATAAGGTAGAGCTTTCGAAAAATAAAGTTGTACCAAACAAGAGAATAAAGATCAGCCCAAATGAATATTTTGGATACCCTTATAGCTATTATAGCGGTTTTCGTATAGATGAGGATTAGGCTAGCTGAAATATTCCCAATCGATTTCTACTTCTTTTATAGCGGCGGCTTCTGTTTCTAATGTACGTCCTGATTGAGAGTTGCAAATTGGAAAAGCGCCATACTCTGACATGAAGCTTTCCAAGAACAAATTTTCTATCTCAAACAAGTTTTTTGTTCCTACGTTCTGAAGAAGCTCTTTCGAATAGAAGCTGTATCTGACAGCGTGTTTCTGAGCGTAATTTTTTAGTCCTCTGTTTCCCGAGTGACCTGATAGGTGATCTTTAAGTGTCCGTCCGAAAACATATTGATTCCCCTGAATCATTTGTGATTCATTAATAGGCAGCCATTAAGGAGGGGCTGCTGATGTGGACTGCTGAGAACCGAGCGCGTTACAACCGGGATCACCTGAGATATCCGAGTGACCTGACGGATGGAGAATGGGCACTGATTGAGCCGTTGATCCCGCCTGCGAAGAAGGGCGGAGGGAAGCGGCGCGTTAACATGCGGGAGATTGTGAACGGCATTATGTATGTGCTGAGCACCGGTTGCCAGTGGCGTGCGGTGCCTAAAGATTTACCACCGAAAAGCACGCTTTTCGATTATCTGGACCTTTGGAATTACGATGGGACAATTGAGCGCATCCATCATGTCCTGTACGAAAAGTGCCGGGAAGCGATGGGACGAGAGGCCAGTCCGACAGCTTGCGTAATCGACAGCCAAAGCGTAAAAAGCGCAGAAAAAGGGGGGCCAAAATCGACCCGAACGGCTATGATGCGGGCAAGAAAATCAAGGGGAAGAAGAGACACATCCTTGTCGACACAGTAGGGCTTTTGCTGCACACCGTTGTGCATCCGGCGAATATTCAGGACCGGGACGGAGGTGCCCTCGTCCTCTCAACGTTGTTTGGCCAGTATCCGTTCTTGAAGAAGCTTTTTGCCGATGGAGGATATCAGGGGCCGCAGTTTCAAAAGGCTCTCACCAAAGCCCTCCCTCAGATCGAAATCGAGATCGTCAAACGGTCCGATACCGCCAAAGGCTTCGAGGTCATACCCCGCCGCTGGGTCGTTGAACGAACCTTCGCCTGGCTCGGGCGATGCCGCCGTCTCGCAAAAGACTGGGAAAATCTGACGCGTTCCGCTCTGGCCTTTGTGCGCCTCGCTTCCATTCGACTCATGTTGCGAAAACTATGCAATCATACATGAAGTTTCCGGACGGACTCTTATCCACCCTAAAAAAACGCTTTAGTCCTATATCCAATTATTGCACAGCCGTTGCTGGAATTGTTACCGCAGCAAATAATTATTTCATTGTTGATGATAAAACAGTTGAA
>CAZGON010000213.1:0-7331 GCA_964527085.1 uncultured Candidatus Competibacteraceae bacterium | reverse complement strand
AGCCCACAGGGACGTGTTCACGGCGTCTTCTGGAACGAGCTGCGTAAGTCCTGACTAAACTATTTAACCTCAATATTTGCATCCGAGCGCAGTTTTACTAAATAGTCATTGATGGCTTGACCTTGTAAACGCTGCATAATTTCCGGGCGCATGGATTCTAGGGTTGGCGGCTCTGTATCACGAACGTCATCCAGCTTAATGACATGCCAGCCAAACTGGGTTTGTACCGGTGTCTCGGTATAGTTGCCCTTTTCTAACTCACTGACAGACTCACTAAAGGCAGGCACCATCATATTAGTGGTGAACCAACCTAAATCTCCTCCCTGGGCAGCGGAGCTGTCGCTGGAGTTGGTTTTAGCCAATTCCGCAAACTCGGCACCCCCCTCAAGTTCTTGAATAAGCTCTTTCGCTTTTTCCTCAGATTCCACCAGGATATGACTGGCCTTATATTCCTTATCCATGGTCGCCTTGTTGGTTTCGTAGGCTGTTTCCACATCTGAAGCACTGGGACCGTTTTCCTCTAACATTTTACGTACCGCGGCTTCAGCGAGTAGATTACGCTCCATGATTCTGAGTTGCGTGGCAATTTGCTCATTCTCGGATAAATCCATGTCTTTGGCTTGTTGAACCAGCAATTCTTGGATAACCAGTTCATTGATGAGTGTTTCGCGGGCTTGGGGGGTATCCACATTGCCTAATTGAGTTTGACGCTGTTGCGCATAAGCTTGATAAAGTTCTTTAGGAATAGGCACATCGTTCACCACCGCTACAGGATCAGGAACTTCAGCGGGTGGCGTTTTTTCAGCAGGGGCCTGCTCAGGTTCAGCCTCATTTTGAGCAGTGGCTAGCAGGGTAAAAAGAACAGGCACAACAGTGATGATAGAAATCAGTGATTTACGAATAGGCATAGCAACATTCCAAATAGTAATAGTTTTAAAGCTCAGCGGGTGTCAGGGCCTTAATGCTTAAGGCATGAATCTCCTCTGGCATAAGATCACGCAACGCAGCGTATACTTGGCGATGCCGTTGCAATAATGTTTTGCCATCAAACACTTGGGACACAATGGTGACATTAAAATGGCCGCCCCCGCTTTGCGCACCTGGATGGCCGCGATGGGCTGCGCTGTCATCGATGATTTGCACATCCTGCACATCAAAAGCATCGCGCAAGTGTTTTTCAATTAGCGTAACACGATCTGTCATGAAGGTAGAACCTTCTTGAAAGGGGTCACTTCTACATTTGCATAGACCCCTGCTTTCATATACGGATCCGCCTCTGCCCAGCTCTGGGCATCATCTAGAGAAGGAAATTCCGCCACCACTAAACTACCGGTAAACCCCGCAGGTCCAGGATCAGGACTATCGATGGCCGGTAGCGGTCCTGCCAGCACGAGACGACCTTCGGCCTGCAATGACTCAAGTCGTTCTAAATGAGCAGGCCGAACGGCTAAGCGTTGGGCTAGACTGTCAGGTACATCGCGGCCAATAATAGCGTAAAGCATTGAGATTACTCCTTCGGTGTGACATCAGTGTTTGAATGTTGAGCTACATAAAAGGCTTGTCCTAAAACAAATCCCATGTTAAGCCCAGCATACCAAACAGCTTAAAGTTAACCCAAGTGTCTGGATTGAATTGATACACTACATAGAAGATTTTTTTGCCAACCCCAATCCATTGAGTCACAAAAAAACTCAACAAAAAAAGCAGTTGGCGACAGTGGGCTTTCATTTTACCAAGAGTTCATCTTTAAACGAGCAGTGAAGCTTCATTTTAACTTGGGTTGTTTATCGTGATAGGTCAATTTTTACACATCCATCCTTACAATCCGCAACTGCGGTTAATCCACCAGGCTGTGGAAGTTCTTCGCCAAGGGGGTGTGATTGTCTATCCCACCGATTCCAGTTATGCCTTGGGATGCCATTTAGACGATAAGTCAGCGGCGGATCGTATTCGTCGTATTCGGCAAACCGATAAGCATCATAATTTTACCCTGGTGTGCCGAGACCTCTCAGAGATCGCCACCTATGCTCGGGTAGATAACCAACAGTATCGATTGCTCAAAGCAGCGACACCGGGTCCCTTTACCTTTATTTTGCGAGCGACCCATGAAGTTCCCCGCCGTCTACAACATCCGAAACGTAAGACCATCGGTATTCGTGTACCTGACAATGCCATTGTAGCGGCTTTGTTAGAGCAACTAGGAGAACCTATTATGAGCTGCACCTTGATTTTGCCAGGAGAGGACCAGCCCCTAAATGATCCTGATGCCATACGGGAACAACTGGAACATCATGTGGATCTTATTATCGATGCGGGTCCTTGTGATCAGTGGCCTACCACCGTTTTAGATTTTGTGGATGGTGCTCCGCAGTTGATTCGCCAAGGCAAAGGTGATGCCAGCGCATTTCTGTAAAAAGCCGTTTAAAAACTTGCGTTATTCCTCCTAGCAACCCTGTCTCCCACTCATCACTCCACGTATAATGCTCCAATGGAAGAATTTAACTTTTTGCAAAGCCTGATTATTTGGGTTCCCCCTGTCCTTTTAGCTGTTACTTTTCATGAGGTTGCCCACGGTTGGACCGCGCTTCGGTTGGGCGACACGACAGCCTGGTCACAGGGTCGATTAAGTCTCAATCCCCTGCGTCATGTGGACCCCGTGGGAACCGTACTAGTCCCCGCTATATTGTTTTTCTTAGGCGGATTTATCTTTGGTTGGGCAAAACCTGTGCCGGTCAATTTTCACCGCTTGCGCCATCCCAAACGAGATATGGCCATCGTGGCTTTGGCGGGACCTGGCGCTAATCTGGCCATGATGATCGGTTGGGCGTTGCTTATGCTGTTGGGTAAGGCGCTCTACCAAGTCATGCCTGGGTTAGGGCTACCTCTCTATCTAATGGGGCAAGCGGGTATTTTGATCAATATTATAGTTGGCGTATTAAATATGTTACCGGTACCGCCCTTAGATGGTTCGCGGGTGTTAATGGGCGTGCTCCCTAATCATATGGGTATGCTTTTGGCGAGAGTGGAACCTTTTGGTTTAGTGATTTTGTTGCTGCTGCTGGCAACGGGCGTGTTGAGTACCGTCGTGGGACCGGTGGTGTTTTGGTTGCAGGATATCGTGTATTTTGTGTTTGGCAGTTGATGATTGAGGGAACTATGCAAACAGAAACGGTATTAACGGGTATTACCACCACGGGGACACCTCATTTGGGGAATTATGTGGGCGCTATCCTGCCGGCTATTGCAGCCAGTCGTCGAGAAAATGTCAAAACGTTTTATTTTCTGGCGGATTACCATGCCCTCATCAAGTGTCAAGACCCCGAGCGAGTGAGTCGTTCTACCCTGGAAGTGGCGGCCACTTGGTTGGCAGCGGGTTTAGACACTCAGCAAACGGTTTTTTACCGTCAGTCGGATATCCCTGAAATTACTGAGCTTAACTGGATATTGTCGTGTTTAACCGCGAAAGGTTTGATGAATCGGGCCCATGCCTATAAAGCAGCGGTGGCTGACAATGAGACCTTAGAAGCAAAAGACCCAGATCAGGGAGTTACCATGGGTTTATTTTGTTATCCGGTGCTGATGGCAGCGGATATTTTGATGTTCAACGCGACTAAAGTGCCGGTGGGCAAAGATCAAATTCAACATTTAGAAATGACTCGCGACGTGGCGGCCCGCTTTAATCATCATTATCAGTCCCTTTTTGTACTGCCGGAAGCCGTCATCGACGATAACACAGCGGTATTGGCCGGGCTGGATGGCCGCAAAATGAGCAAAAGTTACAATAATACGATTCCTTTGTTTGCACCGGAAAAAACACTGCGCAAGTTGATTATGAAAATAAAAACCAACTCCCTACAACCGGGGGAACCGAAAGACCCGGACAGCTGTACGTTGTTTAGTATTTATCAAGCCTTTGCCAGTGAGCAGGAAACGCTGGCCTTACGTCAGCGTTACATAGAAGGGATTGCCTGGGGAGAAATGAAACAGTTTTTATTTGATTATTTGAACGGCTTGCTGGCAGAACCTCGGGAGCGTTATGAAGCCTTGCTACGTTCCCCAGATCATATCGAAAAAGTGCTTCAAGAAGGTGCCCAACAGGCCCGTGCTTACAGCGCACCCTTTTTGCAGCGGATACGCGAGGCCGTTGGTATTCGGCCACTTACCTATTAATTAACTTATAAGTCTCGTTACTTACTAAATGGACTGCCCTGCTTCCAATCTGTTTGCCCGAGTCAACGGCGAGCCCCTACCTATCCCCCAAGATCTGTATATCCCCCCTGATGCGTTAGAGATTTTTTTAGAGACCTTTGAAGGTCCTTTGGATTTGCTCTTGTATCTTATCAAGCGCCAAAACTTGGATATTACCAATCTTCCCATTGCCGATATTACCCGCCAGTATATGGATTATTTGGCTGTGTTGCAGGGACTGCGATTAGAATTGGCAGCGGAATATTTAGTTATGGCGGCGATGCTGGCGGAAATAAAATCCCGCCTTCTTATCCCTCGTCCCACCGTTGAGAATGAGTTTGAAGAAGATCCTCGGGCTGAATTGGTGCGGCGTCTCCAAGAATATGAACGTTTCCGGGTGGCTGCGGAAGCGTTGGATGAGCTACCGCGATTGCAACGGGATCTGTTTACGGCTGCTGCCGAACTGTCCTTTGCTCCTGTGGTTCGAGCCAGCGCAACGGTACAGCTTGACGAGCTTTTGGATGCCTTGCAAGATGTTATGCAGCGCGCTGCTCACTACAGTCATCACCATATAAAGCGAGAGCCACTCTCGGTGCGGGAACGTATGAGCCAACTGTTGGAAACTCTGGATACTTTGAGTTTTACGCCCCTCACTGAACTTTTTTCCATAGAAGAGGGGCGCTTAGGTGTCGTGGTTACTTTTTTGGCAGTATTAGAATTACTCCGGGAAGCGCTGTTGGATCTAGTGCAGGCAGCGCCCTTTGCGCCGATTCATGTGCGCTTGCGCAGTTGATAAATTGATGTCGTCGATGCCGTCTTTGAAAGTGCTTTTAGAAGCAGCGTTGTTGGCCTCTCCAAAGCCTTTGTCTATGGATCGATTGTTGACTTTATTCGAGGAAGCACAGCGGCCAGAACGCGAGGCTGTTCGCGCCGCCTTAACGGAGCTGAGTCAAGACTATGCAGACCGGGGTATTGAATTGGTGGAAGTGGCCAGTGGTTTTCGGCTCCAAGTGCGCCAGGAGCTAGCGCCTTGGATAGGCCGTCTATGGCGAGAGCGGCCCACCCGCTATTCCCGGGCTGTTTTGGAAACGCTGGCCTTAATCGCTTACCGCCAACCCATTACCCGGGGTGAAATCGAAGCAATACGGGGCGTTAGTGTCAGTAGCTCTACTTTAAGAACACTGCTAGATCGTGGTTGGATCAAGGCGCTTGGCCAGCGGGACGTGCCAGGACGGCCGACCTTATACGGCACTACCCGGGTATTTTTAGATTATTTTAATTTAAAAAGCTTAGCGGATTTGCCGCCGCTAGCGGAGTTAAGAGATCTTGAAGCGGTGGGTGCGGCTCTGGAGGGCAGTGATGCTTCGCCTCTTTCCTCAGCAGGGACCTAGCGCCCCTTTAAGCAGGTACTGCTTGTCTTCGCGCAAGCGGTCAACGCTGTCCTGCGTTGCCCCCATGACTATCGCCCGCTTCGGCTCCTGGCCTGCGCGGACGCTAAACAGCGCTCCGCCAAGAGCACCTGCTCGGGGCGCTTATATGGTATTTTCCGTTATTCCCGCGGAGACGGGAATCTAGTCCGTGTATAGGCAAATTGTTATCCGTGGGACTTACGCAAAAAGGGCTTGCTGTAGCTCGTGAAAGAGGTGTATGCGGCCTGGATGGCCGCATTCAAGCCTACAGGGAGGTATGCTACGCACGGCGTCCTCTGGAACGAGCTTCGCAAGTCCTCGTCAGAAAGCTAAATCAAGGTAACCACGAATCTATGGGCGAACGTTTACAAAAATTTCTGGCCAGTAAAGGGTTGGGCTCCCGGCGTCAAATTGAAGAGTGGATACGCCAGGGCCGTATTGCCGTTGGTGGAACTGTGGCAATGTTAGGACAACAAGTCAGTGGTTCCGAAACCATTCACTTGGATGGCAAGCCAGTGCGGTTGCTTCCTCACCAAACACGGCGACGTGTATTGGCCTATTATAAACCTGTCGGTGAAGTCACTAGTCGCAATGACCCAAAATACCCACAGACGGTTTTTCAGCGTTTACCATCCCTTCGGGAAGGGCGTTGGATTGCCGTCGGGCGATTGGATTTAAATACCCAAGGATTATTACTGCTGACCAATGATGGTGAATTGGCCCATCGCCTGATGCATCCTTCCTCGCAAATCCAGCGAGAGTATGCAGTGCGGGTATTGGGAGAAGTGGAGTCCGCGCTGTTGGCAGAACTACAAAAAGGGGTTCAACTAGAGGATGGTGTTGCGCGTTTCGAGACTATTGTTGATGCGGGCGGTAGTGGCGTCAACCACTGGTATCATGTGGTGCTCAGAGAGGGGCGTAATCGCGAGGTGCGCCGCTTGTGGGAAGCAAAAGGAATTGTGGTCAGCCGTCTGTTGCGGATACGTTATGGTCCCATAAGCTTGCGGCGGGGCTTGCATACGGGTCGTTGGGATGAGCTCGATAGTGCCGCTATCGATATACTGTTAAATACCGTCGGTATGACAACAGAAAAATTACCGGCATCTCCCCAAAATCACCCTAAAAAACCGCCCTTTTCTCAGCGTGGCAAGCGAGGCTCATACAAACCGCGCTAGACGCTCGCGCAGCGGGCTGGTGCGGGGAAAATGCGCACATAGAAAATCCATTTGATCGGCAAGAATCCGGCGCCCCTGCAAATATACATACTCCGCATGGTTGGGTGTAAAAGGAATTGCCAGAAGTTGCAAACCCGCCTGCTCCGGAGTGCGTCCACCCTTATGGTGGTTGCACCGTTTGCAGGCGCTGACTACATTTTTCCAGGTATCGCTACCGCCTTGCACCATGGGGGTTACATGGTCTCTGGATAGGTCTCGGGGCGCAAAATTATTGCCGCAATAAAGGCATAAGTTCACATCACGTCGAAATAAAGCTGCATTGGTTAGTGGAGGAATGTAGTTTTGGCGTGCTTTCAGATACGCATAAGCCCCGCCCTGGGTAGCGATGATGGAATTGACTTCAATCACGCTGCGGCGTCCGCTAATAGCGTTAGTGCCGCCATGAACCCGGTAGAGTAGAGTACCGCAGGTATAGACCACCTGCTCCAAGTGATATAACCTGACAGCTTCCTGATAATTGATCCACTCTAGCGGCATGCCCGACACATCAGTGCGCAAG
>CAZGON010000212.1:0-7381 GCA_964527085.1 uncultured Candidatus Competibacteraceae bacterium | reverse complement strand
ACCCGCGACCCCCGGCGTGACAGGCCGGTATTCTAACCAACTGAACTACCGCTCCAAAACATCAGCAACGATAAAAGTTAATAAGCTTATGTTGTTTATGAAACTTATAATTGAGCAATAAAAAACTCGTTTAATTTACATAAAAAAGCTTTACTCATGCTTATGCAGTGCTTGCAAATAGCTATTTAATTAACTCAAGTTGCTACAATAAGTTGGCGGAGCGGACGGGACTCGAACCCGCGACCCCCGGCGTGACAGGCCGGTATTCTAACCAACTGAACTACCGCTCCTAAATGCAAAAAAATTGGTGGGTGCTGAGGGGTTCGAACCCCCGACCCTCGCCTTGTAAGGGCGATGCTCTCCCAGCTGAGCTAAGCACCCTGCAAAAACAATCCACTAATTTACTGCATCTTTAAGTGCTTTACCAGCCTTAAAAGCAGGAATTTTGGACGCTTTTATATCGATAGGGTTCCCGCTTCGGGGATCGCGACCCGTGCGGGCGGCTCGCTCACGCACTGAAAAAGTACCAAAGCCAATTAATGTGACTTGATCACCATCTTTTAAGGCATCGATTATAGAATGCAATACTGCATCCACCGCTTTTCCTGCTGCTGCTTTAGATAGTTCTGAGGAATCAGCAACAGCTTCAATTAGATCGGACTTATTCATTTTTTTCACCTTCCTTATTTAATATTTTAAGTCTATCTAAATAATATAGATAAACCTTTTATCTTAAATATTGAAAACGGTTGATTCTTATAACAAGGCATTTAAGGAAGTGTCAACTATATTTTAGTGGGCACGTACTTTATCCTCTTGCTTAGTCGTTTTTGTGGCCTCTCCTTTGTTTTTTATTTCATTAAGTGCTGCTTCATCTTCAACCGGTGAAGAGGTTAATTGATGTAATGCAATGTCGAAGACTTGATCTATCCATTTTACCGGTCGAATATCCAATTGAGTGCGAATATTTTCTGGAATATCCAAAAGATCTTTGCGGTTTTCTTCTGGAATTATCACAATCCCAATGCCCCCTCTATGGGCTGCTAATAGCTTTTCTTTAAGTCCGCCAATGGGTAATACTTCACCGCGGAGTGTGATCTCTCCCGTCATGGCGACGTTTGCCCGCACTGGCATATGATTTAAAGCCGAGACTATCGCTGTACACATACCAACCCCTGCACTAGGGCCATCTTTAGGAGTTGCTCCTTCTGGAACATGAATATGCACGTCATATTTTTGATAGAATTCCAGATCGATTCCTAATGATTCGGCTCGACTTCGAACCACCGTCATGGCCGCTTGCACAGACTCTTGCATGACCTCGCCCAATTGACCGGTATGAGTTAACTTTCCTTTACCAGGCATCAAAGCGGCTTCGATGGTCAATAACTCACCGCCTACTTCCGTCCATGCCAGCCCCTTAACCTGGCCGATTTCATCTTCTTCTTCAGCAAGTCCAAAACGGAAGCGGCGTACACTGAGATATTTTTCTAGCTGTTTTGAGGAAACTTTAATGGTCTCTTCTGTGGGTTGTAGAGTGATTTCCTTGACGACTTTACGACAAATTTTAGAGATTTCGCGCTCTAAATTACGCACTCCTGCTTCCCGAGTATAATAGCGAATAATATCTTGAATAGCAGACTCATCGATTTCTAATTCACCCTTTTTAAGACCATTATTTTTAATTTGTTTCATCACCAAATAACGCAGGGCAATATTTAATTTTTCATCTTCCGTATAGCCCGGCAGGCGAATGACCTCCATTCGATCTAATAGAGGAGGAGGAATATTCAAAGAATTGGCGGTGGCTACAAACATCACATCGGAAAGGTCAAAATCTACTTCAAGATAATGATCATTAAATGAGTTATTTTGTTCAGGGTCCAATACTTCAAGTAATGCTGAGGAAGGATCGCCGCGGAAATCCATGGACATTTTGTCGATTTCATCGAGTAAGAACAATGGATTTCGGGTGCCAATTTTTGCCATGTTCTGAATAATTTTACCCGGCATAGAACCGATATAAGTGCGGCGATGACCACGGATCTCAGCCTCGTCTCGAACACCCCCTAGGGACATACGAATGAATTTGCGGTTGGTGGCGCGGGCAATAGAATGACCCAGCGAAGTTTTACCTACCCCAGGAGGACCTACCAAACATAAAATAGGACCTTTAAGCTTGCGAGCTCTTTGCTGCACAGCTAAATACTCAAGAATACGTTCTTTAACCTTCTCTAATCCATAATGATCAGCTTCCAAAATAGCTTCCGCACCCGCTAGATCGCGACGGATTTTACTGCGATTTTTCCACGGCGCACTCACTAACCAGTCGATATAGTTACGCACCACCGTGGCTTCCGCAGACATGGGGGACATCATCTTTAACTTATTGAGCTCAGCGGTGGCTTTTGCTTTAACATCTTTTGGCATCCCTGCTTTTTCAATACGTTGGGTAAGATCTTCCAGTTCGTTAGGGGCGTCTTCAAGATCCCCCAATTCCTTTTGGATGGCCTTCATTTGCTCGTTAAGGTAATACTCCCGTTGGCTTTTTTCCATTTGCTGTTTAACACGGTTACGAATCCTTTTTTCTACTTGCAGGATATCGTTTTCGCCTTCTACCAAGCGAAGCAGACCTTCAAGTCGTTCTTGGGGAGCTTGAATCTCCAGAATTTTTTGTTTTTCCTCTAATTTTAAGGCCATATGAGCGGCTATCGTGTCCGCCAGACGACCGGGGTCGTCGATGCCTGCTAACGAGGTTAGTACTTCTGAAGGTATTTTTTTATTGAGCTTTACATATTGATCAAAAATATTTAAAAGCGAGCGCATAAGCACTTCAGTCTCACGATCTATGCTGCCAGGCGCAGGACTTAAGACGGTGATATTTGCTAAAAAACAGTCCTTGGTTTCTGTAAAGTTTTCGATTGCGGCCCGTTGACTGCCCTCCACCAATACTTTTACGGTTCCATCAGGTAGTTTTAGTAGCTGTAATACATTTGACAAGGTACCCATGGAATAAATGCCACCCACTCCTGGGTCATCAACTTCAGCACTTTTTTGCGCGACTAACAGAATGCGTTTGTCGCTTTGCATGGCTATGTCTAGAGCACGAATCGACTTCTCCCTTCCTACAAACAATGGAATAACCATGTGGGGATAGACAACGACATCACGAAGAGGCAGGACGGGCGTAAGCATTTGGTTACCCTCGAAAAGTAAATCTTAGTATTATGCTGCATCATGGTAGGTTTTAACGAATCGCAGCAACCTGATGATAAAAAAATAAATGGAAGTAACTTGCCGAGTGGTTATCATATCGATAACGACTTGTTGTTCATTACCGATATAAAGATATATTTTATTTTTTTGTAAGGAATAAAAGCGGTAAGCAAAATTAATCAAAACCTAATACATAAAGCGGGAAATCCTTAGTTATATAACCTTGGATTTCCCGCTCATAAGATCAATCCGAAGAAGCCACACGCCGTTTTTCTGTTTGCTCGTAAATAAAATAAGGATTTGTTTCTCCTTGGACAACAGCATCGTCAATCACGACTTTACTGACGTTTTCCATGCTAGGGAGATCATACATGGTATCGAGAAGAATATGTTCAAGTATAGTGCGCAACCCTCGAGCCCCGGTTTTACGCTCCATAGCTTTGCGCGATATGGCCCGTAGCGCCTCGTCACGAAACTCTAACTCGCATCCTTCAAGCTCAAACAATTTGGTAAATTGTTTGGCAATGGCGTTCTTTGGTTCAGTTAAAATTTGAACTAAAGCAGCTTCGTCTAGCTCTTCTAAGGTTGCCACTACTGGTAAGCGCCCTACGAATTCAGGAATAAGTCCATACTTAATCAAATCTTCTGGTTCTACCCCTGCCAGTAATTCGCCTAGAGTCTGTCTGTTATTTTTACTTTTTACTTCAGCAGAAAATCCAATACCTCCTTGTTCTGACCGGCTGCGAATGACTTTATCAAGCCCTGCAAACGCGCCGCCGCAGATAAATAAGATATTAGAGGTATCTACCTGTAAAAACTCTTGTTGCGGATGTTTACGGCCTCCTTGAGGCGGTACTGAGGCAATTGTTCCTTCAATAAGCTTAAGCAATGCTTGTTGGACCCCTTCGCCGGAGACATCGCGGGTAATAGATGGGTTATCAGATTTACGGGAAATTTTGTCGATTTCGTCGATGTAGACTATGCCTGTTTGGGCTTTCTCAACATCGTAGTCACATTTTTGGAGGAGTTTTTGAATAATATTTTCAACGTCTTCGCCCACATACCCAGCTTCGGTGAGGGTCGTCGCATCAGCGATGGTAAAGGGAACGTTGAGCAACCGTGCTAATGTTTCTGCAAGGAGGGTTTTTCCTGACCCCGTGGGTCCAATGAGCAATATGTTGCTCTTGTTAATTTCAACGTCGCCCCGATTTTGCTTCAAATCAAGCCGCTTATAGTGATTGTAGACCGCTACTGCCAGGATTTTCTTGGCCTGCTCTTGACCGATGACGTATTCACTAAGCACCTGTTTAATCTCATGGGGTTTTGGTAATTTGTGACCCGCTACGTGGGTGTTTTCCTCCATTTCCTCACGAATGATGTCATTACACAGCTCAACACACTCATCACAGATAAATACGTTTGGTCCAGCGATCAGTTTGCGTACTTCGTGTTGACTCTTACCGCAAAAAGAGCAGTACAAGAGCTTGTCATCGCTACTCTTGCCATTTCGATCTTTAGCCATGGAAATCTCCGTAATATGTCATTGTTAGCACAGGTGATCTATCAGCCATTAAGACTTTACGCTGACCTCCCAAGAAAGATGCGGAACGGAACGCGAGTCACACGATCACTTTCACACACTCCTTGACCGGATGAGCGATTGCCAGTTATTTCTTAAATACGCTCAAAACCCAGAGAATCCTCCTCTAAACCAGAGGTAAGTACTGATTTGACCTATTGCCGTAAATTCAACTATTTTCCTCAGAATTTTGCAAGGACCAACTTACCGATGCCACAAAATTTCACTCTGCGTAACTAACGGGTTTAAGGATGTAGCAACTGTAAAACCCGTCAACACCGTTTATTTATCTAGACTCAATGCAGCACCACGATGAGATAACACAGCATCAATTAGTCCATACTCTGCGGCTTCACTGCCGCTCATAAAGTAATCGCGGTCTGTATCTGCTGCGATCTTTTCTAAAGGTTGGCCCGTATGCTTAGCCAATATTCGATTTAACCGATCACGGACTTGTAATATTTCCCGGGCGTGAATATCGATATCGGTGGCTTGGCCCTGGAATCCTCCCAAGGGTTGGTGAATCATTACGCGAGAATGGGGTAAACAGTAACGTTTTCCTGCTGCGCCACCCGCCAGCAAAAGCGCTCCCATGCTGGCGGCTTGACCGATGCACATGGTGCTTACGTCAGGTTTAATAAACTGCATGGTATCGTAAATAGCAAAACCTGCACTCACTGACCCACCGGGGGAATTAATATAAAAATGTATATCTTTATCTGGGTTTTCGGCTTCCAAGAACAAGAGTTGAGCCACTATGACATTAGCGCTGTAATCTTCGACGGGGCCTACCAAAAATACCACATGCTCTTTAAGTAGCCGCGAGTAAATATCGTAGGCGCGTTCACCGCGGGCCGTTTGTTCAACCACCATAGGCACTAAATTGAGCGCCCTGGTTTGATTGGAAGAATTGTCAATCATTAGAAGTTTCCTCCTCGGAGGTTTCAGTAGCTGCCTTGCCGGATTTCATGTTTTCGTCGTGAGAAGTTTCCTCCTCGGAGGTTTCAGTAGCTGCCTTGCCGGATTTCATGACTTCGTCAAAAGTAACTTTTTTTTCAGTAACATTTGCCCGCTCCAACAACCAACCAATTACTTGTTCTTCAACAACAAGGCTACGAACGCTGTTCATGGCTTGTGGGTTACCTTCGTACCACCGAGCAACGTTATCAGGCTCATCATAACTTGCAGCAATTACTTTCACTTTATCCCGCACGCGTGCTTCGTCTGGTTCGATGTTATGGGTATCGGCCAAGCGAGACAGTATTAGCCCTAGAGCTACCCGTTCTCGGGCCGGTTCTGCAAAAAACTTATTTTTTAGTTCGGTTATTTCTTCATTATGGTTTTCATGATCCGTAAGACCCGCCCGATGCGCCATTTGTTCAATCTCTGCCTCCGTCAAGGCTTGCGGCGCCTTAATATCATTAGCTTTGTGGAGACTTTGCAAGAGCTGATCTTTGATGTTTGCCTCGATACGTTTTTCTAATTCCTGGCGCATATTGGTGCGCACTAAGTCATGCAAACCCTCGATGCTGTCTGCGCCAAGCGACTCCGCAAAGGCAGCATCGACCTCCGGTAATTTGGGTTCGGCTACTGCTTTTACCTCAACTGTAAAATGCACTGTTTTGCCAGCTAAGTCAGCCACTTGATAGGATTCTACAAAAGTAGTGTCAAATTCTTTTTCAGCGCCCTTCTCTAAACCTATAAGACTATTCTCAAAAGCCTCGGGCATAGTTCCCGATCCTAGAATCAGGGGCACATCTTCCCGTTTGTTGTTGGGAAAATCTTGACCATCAATCTGACCCTCAAAATCAATCGTTACGCGGTCTTCTTTTTGACAAGGGCGATCTACGTTTAGCCACTCGGTACGCTGCTTGCGTACCGTTTCAATCATATTTTCCACATCAGTTTCGGTGACTTCCGCCACCTGCCGTTCTACTTCAATTCCATCTGTACCAACCACCTCGAATTCTGGCAGGACTTCAAAGGTAGCGGTGTATTGCAGATCCTCCCCTTCTTTTAAAGCTTGTGGCTCGATTTTTGGACTTCCCACCGGGCGCAGATTGCTTTGGGATAAAGCATCGCGATAGCTGTTTTCCAACACCTCTTCCAGCACTTCTTGACGGACTTGTGGTCCGTACATACGCTTTATGACCTTCAAAGGAACTTTACCAGGCCGGAAACCAGACAATTTCACTTTGGGTATAAGAGACTTTAGCCGATCCTGGATTTTTGGGTCGATATTTTCAGCGGGAACTTGCACTGTGATGCGCCTTTCAAGACCATCAAGCTCTTCAACTGAAACCTGCATTTAAATACCTCTGCAGTATTAGCACCTGTATTCCTGTAGTAAAGAGCCGCAGTTGCCCGCAGGTCTTCGACAAAAAAACAGATCATTGGAAATAGTGGTGCGAAAGGAGAGACTCGAACTCTCACGGGTTACCCCACTGGAACCTAAATCCAGCGCGTCTACCAATTCCGCCACTCTCGCAGTGTACGAAGATAAGAGATTCGCTTAATAACACAAAGCTAACAGGACTTACGCAGCTCGTTCCAGAAGACGCCGTGAACACTTCCCTGTGGGCTTGA
>CAZGON010000211.1:0-7415 GCA_964527085.1 uncultured Candidatus Competibacteraceae bacterium | reverse complement strand
CAGTTCGGCTTCAGGAGGTACCCATTAACCCCAGGCTTATCCAGAACTCACGTTGTTATTAATATCAAGGCGAATTTTGATTGACTACTTTATGCTTCAAGATATTGATAACGTCTTTAAAAGCTTCCCGATTCTTATCATTCAATTGGCTGAGTGTGTTATGGGAGTCAAACAGTGTTTTGCTCAACTCGGACTTGCTAAGGTGTTTACTAGAAATAGGCTGTAACGTTTCTGCCTTGAAGGAGGGCGTATCGCAAATGTGAAAAATCTCGTAAAAGCCTACACTATCTAATATACGATTGATGTCTTGATTGGTAGACACAAGTGTAGCCTGAGTTGTAAAACGATCTCTCACAAAGTTGGCGACTTTCGCCAAAAGTCCAAGACCTGTACTGTCGATTCCCGTTGCTTCAGTAAGATCTAGCAAAATACTGTTGTAATCCGTATCCAGAAATAGTTGATTGAGAAATTCGTCTAAGGCACAGCCCATGGTATATCGAATATCGCCCACAAGCTTAATAATGTAGATATCGTGTTGTTTAGTATAGAGTATTGCGGTTTCGCTCATACATCAAACCTGTTTTCTGATGAGTAAAATACTAATATCATCTGGTAGACTATTGTTTTGGCTTAAAGCAAGCTTTTGAATGAGAAGCTCGATGCTGATATCTACATCTTTAACAGCATACAATAAAAAATTTAGTTTTTTTTCTAAGTCAGGCTGAGACAATACCTCAAGAATTCCGTCGGAGATCAAGGTTAGAGCGAAAGCCGGTGGTAATTCTAGTACTTTGGTATGATAATCGGCAAAATCAAACAACCCTACAGGAAAGCTCTTATCCGCTATATAGTCCGAATGGACTTTATCAAAAAGAAGTGGAAAAGGAAATTGACCACCGTTACAGTAACTTAGTTGATTGTTTGTGCAGTTGATTACCCCATAAAACATAGTAAGGTACTTACCCAACTGTGTTTGAATAATTTCTTCGTTGAGATGTTTGAGCAGGCGACCAGGCTCAAGAATTTCCCCATGGTTGTCTTGCCAGTACCGTTCCAAACAGCGATTGATATAGCTTCGCAATAGTACAGTGACAAAAGCCGACGAGACGCCATGTCCAGACACATCTGCCATATAGAATCCTAAATGTTGCGCATCGATGGCAAAATAATCAACAAAATCACCGCTCAGGTACTGAGAAGTTAACAGATGGCGGCTGAATGCATAGGATCCATAGCGCCGGTCTGTTTCTGGAAGAAGTTGAAACTGTATTCGCCGACCCGCTTCTTCGTCTTCTTGTAATTGTCGTAAGCTTAGCTGTAGCTGTGCATTGACAGTCTCTAAATGTTCCCGATATTCGCGGTTCTCTCGCAGTAAATGGGCCCTTTCAAGAGATTGTTTAACGGCGTGCTCCAAGGCGGCCATATCTTCAATAGGTTTGCTAAGATAATCCCAGGCGCCTAGCTTAAGGGCTTTGAGGGCGTCGCTTATACTACCCATACCTGAGACCATAATAATTGGCATTTCAGGAAATTCTTGGGTGACAGTTGCTAGCACATCTAGACCGTCTGATTCAGGCATACGCAGGTCACAGAGTATTAGGTCAGGTGATGTCTGGCGGCACATTTCAATGCCCTGGCGGCCGTTTTCTGCTTCAAACACTTGAAAATTGCTATCCTCCAAATAGACTGCAAAAGACTCTCGCACCAGCTTTTCATCATCAACAATAAGTATTTTTGGCCTCTGCGTCATTAACCCATGGTCTCTTTCAATGTGGCTTTGCCAAGGTACGAATAGTTTCCGCTAGCGGCGCCATATCCAGTAGGGGTTTTAAATAAACCTGCGCTTTGTTTAGGCCAAGGTTCTGTAATTCAGTGGGTAATGTATAGTCCGACGAACCGGTGTGGATAATGAAATGCATCGTGGGGCATAAGTCATGGATATGGCGAATCGAGACGTTGCCATCTATGCCCGGTAAGCGCATATCCATGACACATACAGCAAAACAACATCCGTCTTTCTGGATGCGGCCGATGGCTTCTTCACCGGATTCTACAGCAACCACCATCATTCCATCATCTTCCAAATACGCTTGTAAGTTTTCACGAACCATAGCTTCATCGTCCACAATAAGTACCCTGGGTTGCATTAGGGTCCCTCAGTAGGTGACACAGTTTAGTAAGGCCAGAAAGCCTTCGTTTGAACCATAGCCAATAAAAAATACTTTACATTTCACAAACGGTTACCCAAGCTTAGCTTGCTAAAATTTAGGCAAATATAAGGTTAATTTTTAGTTTGACAAGAAAATCACAGCAAGCTTCGCGCCAAATTAATACTTTTGTTAAAACCCTTCTAAAATTATCAAGGATTCGAAACTTTTGGATGGGTATATGGTTGAGGAAATTTGCTTGCTGCTAGGACCAGAAATAACAATTTTGCTAGATAGGTCATCTTTGTAGAAAGGTTCGCTATAACATGTTTTTAGGTCCCATCATGCTCGGCCTAGCAGGGCTAGAACTCAGTACCGAGGAAAAAGAAATATTGCGCCATCCCTTAGTAGGTGGCGTGATTCTGTTTGCTCGTAATTATCAATCACCTGAGCAGGTTGCAGAGTTAATACACGCTATCCATGAGTTGCGTCAGCCTAGTTTACTTGTCGCAGTTGATCAAGAAGGTGGACGCGTACAACGTTTTCGGGCAGGATTTACCCAATTGCCTCCGCTGCGATGTTTTGGGGAAAGCTATGAACAGTCTCCAAGCCGCGCCATAAAATCAGCTTACCTTACCGGATGGCTAATGGCCACAGAACTTCGTGCGGTGGGTGTGGATTTCAGTTTTGCGCCGGTGCTGGATCTTGATCGAGGGTTGAGTCAGATCATTGGAGATCGGGCTTTCCATGGTGACCCCGACGTTGTGACGCAGCTTGCAAGTGCTTATGCAGAGGGTATGCAGAAAGCGGGTATGGCCGCCGTCGGCAAACACTTTCCTGGGCACGGTGGGGTGGTGGCCGATTCTCACGTCGAGTTGCCCGTAGATGGCCGTTCCCTGACAGAACTTATCGCAGAAGATCTGTTGGTTTTTCAACACCTAGTGGATCATGGCATAGCCGCTATTATGCCAGCCCATGTGGTTTTTCCCCAAGTTGATGTGGCGCCAGCCAGTTTTTCTGCTTGCTGGTTAACAAAGATTTTGCGTCAGCGTATGGGTTTCCACGGTGTCATCATTAGCGATGACTTAGACATGCAGGGTTCATGGGTGATGGGGTCGCCACCGGAACGCGCCCAAGCGGCTTTGGCTGCAGGTTGCGATATGGTCTTAGCCTGTAATGATCGGCAAGCAGCGGTTACTATCTTGGATCATTTAAAACCGCCTATAGATACAAGTGCTCCAGTGCGCTGCGCTCATCTTCGAGGCCGTAATCAGCTAAGTCTGATGGCAATGCAGCAAAGTGAAGTTTGGCAACGTGCAGCAGAGTTAGTCCAGGCGCTTTGATCAGTCTAGACGGGAATATTTTCCATAGTTTTAGTTCGCCCCAGGAAACGCGCTAACTTATCAAAAAAAATTCATCTGTGATCTGTTTCGACCCTAGTCCAGCTGTTCTACTCATAGATGGTTTGCTTCTCGCGGTTGAAAAACCTGCTTGCGCCCCTTTCGAGGGTTGGTTTGTTTGTTGTCTATCCCTATAATCTGTGGCTCCCTTATCTGGAGAACCGTGATGGCTAACAAACTTTTGATCGTCATGGTCAATACTGATCCCAATAGCCCTTCTGAGGTCGAAGTGCCTTTCTTTCAAGCGACCGTCGCCGCTGCCATGGAGTATGATGTGGAAATTGTAATGACAGGTCGGTCCGGTGAACTTGCCATTAAAGGTGTGGCTGAAAGGATACATCCTAAGGAGGGAGAAGAAAAAACCGTGTATGACCTTATCAAGGATGCACATGAAGCGGGCGTTAAATTTAAAGTATGCACCACAGTGGAGCGATGGGGCGATCATTTGATTCCTGAAATCGAAGAAACCGTAGGCGGAGCTTATCTTATCAGTGAAGCTATGGATGACGACACGGTGACATTTACTTATTAAACGGAGTGGCCACTTTTTTATGGCTGCCATCAATGCCGAACAAGCCAAGAAGTTGCTAAAAGATGCCGATCTCATTCATTCATATGAACGTATAGGAAAGGCGCTTGATGAAATGGCTTTAGAAATTACACATCGCCTTCAACACGACGATCCTCTTATCTTAGTGGTCATGAATGGCGCACTTGTTCCAGCAGCACATTTGTTTACCCGACTAAATTTTCCATTTCAGATCGATTACGTGCATGCGACGCGATATGGTGATACAACAGAGGGTAGAGAACTCAATTGGTTGGTTAGTCCCCATGTGTCGGTGCGAGGACGAGTAGTGCTAGTCGTTGACGATATCTTTGATGAAGGCAAAACCCTGCAAGCCATACTTGCTTACCTTCGGCAATCCCAAGCCCAGGAAGTCTATAGCGCTGTATTGGTCAATAAAAAGCATAATCGCAAGGCACCAGGGTTGTGTGTGGATTTTATCGGTTTGGAAGTAGAAGACCGCTATGTGTTTGGTTTTGGAATGGATTACAAAGAATATTGGCGAAATTTGCCTGATATATATTCTGTCAACCAAGACTAAAAACGCTATGGCGCAACTTCTGGCAATCATCGGAGGCACCGGCCTCACCTCATTAGAAACCTTGACCATCAAGCGTCGAGAGATGGTTTCCACGCCTTATGGAGAACCGTCCGCTCCGTTGATCCACGGTGAGTTAGAGGGTAAACCTGTGGTGTTTCTTGCCCGTCATGGTTATGCCCATACGATTCCTCCTCATAAGGTAAACTATCGAGCAAATCTTTGGGCGTTAAAGCACATTGGCGTAGATCAGGTCATCGCTATTGCCGCCGTCGGCGGTATAACATCTACCATGGTTCCCGGTAGCCTTGCTTTCCCAGATCAAATTGTGGACTACACTTGGTCCCGGTGTCATACCTTTTTTGAGGATGATCTCGCCCAGGTTACCCATATTGACTTTACCCATCCTTACTGTGAGGAACTACGCCATATATTGATTCAAGCAGCCCGCGAGACAAGACTCGGTGCGCAGGAAAAAGGCACCTATGGGGCAACTCAAGGACCGCGTTTGGAATCTGCTGCAGAGATCCAGCGACTTGAGCGGGACGGCTGTGATGTGGTGGGTATGACCGGTATGCCGGAAGCCGCTTTGGCTCGCGAGATTCAACTTTGCTATGCCGCTTGTGCCGTTGTGGCCAATTGGGCAGCAGGCAAAAGCGAAGGTGAGATAACCATGGAAGCGATTCAGCGCCAGTTGGTGACTGGTATGGACAAAGTCAAACATCTGTTGCGTCGAGTTACAACGCTTATCCAAACCCTGTGAAGCAAGCTAGTCGTTGTCGCAATGGCAGTTATAGGCTATATCGGTTAATCAGTTTCAGAAAAGCTAAACTTAATCGGCATGTTGATAAGCGCCAGCTAGCCCACCCACTGACCAGGAAAAATGCCCTTTGACAGCCGATCAAATGATTATTTTCGCGGTGCTGGTGGGTGCTCTAGGTTTATTTATCTGGGGCCGCTGGCGTTATGATATTGTCGCCGTACTAGCCTTGTTGGTAGTAGCCATTACCGGTCTTGTTCCGGCCGAGGATGCCTTTGCAGGATTTGGGCACCCAGCTGTCATAACAGTGGCCACCGTACTCATCATCAGTCAAGCACTGACCAATTCTGGCGCAGTAGATACCCTCGGTAAGCAGCTCAGTACGATTCAGGATCGACCGGTTTTGCTAGTGGCGACCTTGACAGGGATGACTGCCCTTTGCTCTGGTTTTATGAATAATGTGGGTGCCTTGGCGCTCTTTATGCCGATAGCTTTACAGCTTTGTCAAAAAGCGAATCGCCCCGCATCGGAAATTTTGATGCCGCTTTCTTTTGCTTCTTTACTTGGTGGACTTATTACGCTGATTGGGACACCCCCTAACATCTTGATTGCCACTTACCGCCAAAAAATAACCGGTGAGCCTTTTAGTATGTTTGATTTTACGCCGGTTGGTCTCGGTGTGGCTTTGGTTGGCGTAACGTTTATCTCCCTGGTGGGGTGGCGATTGTTGCCCACTTCTCGCCTCACCAATGCCAAAGAAGGCACCATGTTCGATATTAATGCCTATATTACCGAAGTGCGGTTACCTGAAAAATCAAAATTAGTAGGCAAAGCCCTTAGAGAACTGGAAAAGCTAGGTAAAGGCGACGTAGCTATCCTGGCGCTGGTGCGTGGTAAACGACGTTTATTAGCGCCCGGTCCTTTTGAGTTGCTTAAATTAGACGACCTGCTGATTTTGGAAGGCCATTCCGATGCCCTAAAAACCCTAGTGGACGACACCGGGTTAGAAATGGTGGGTAGTCAGACGGTTACCGCGGAGGATCTAAGCTCTGAACGGGTGGGTATGTTTGAGGCGGTGGTCAGTCCAGGTTCTCGGATCGAGGGGCGTAGCGCAGCCGCATTGCAGCTCCATGAGCGATTTGGAGTCAACTTGTTGGCCATTTCTCGCCAAGGAGAATCCATGCGGCAACGTATCAGCCGGATTATTTTTCGGGTCGGTGATGTGGTGCTACTTCAGGGCGAAGTAAAAACCATGGGCGAAACCCTAGCTTTGTTAGGGTGTCTGCCGCTTGCTCAGCGTAATATTAAATTAGGTCAACGCCGTCGGGTGTTACCGGCTAGCGTGGTTTTTGGTGTAGGGATTCTACTGACAGCGCTGGGGCTGTTACCGGCGCATTTGGCCTTTACCGGCGCTGCTGTGGTGTTGGTATTAACCAATCTACTTTCCCTACGGGAAGCGTATGCCAGTATTCAAGGACCTATCATTGTTTTATTGGGCGCCATGATCCCCGTGGGTCAAGCGTTAGAAACCACCGGCGCCACCAATCTGATTGCTGTGCAATTGGTGGCAATAACGGCTGGGTTGCCTAATTGGGCTATTCTCGCCATCTTAGTAATAACCGCCATGGCATTGTCCGATGTTATCAACAATGCAGCCACAGCTGTGATCATGGCGCCCATTGCAGCCAGTGTGGCGACTACTTTGCAATATCCCGTCGATCCTTTTTTGATGGCGGTAGCCGTCGGGAGTTCTTGCACGTTTCTGACACCCATTGGTCATCAATCCAACACCTTGGTCATGGGGCCGGGTGGCTATGCCTTTAGCGATTACTGGCGTATGGGACTGCCGTTAGGTATTCTCGTGGTGATGACCACAGTCCCACTGATTTTACATTTTTGGCCTTTATAGCGACATAAAATTAGGACTTACGCACAAAGGACTTGCGTACTTGCGTAGCTCGTGAAAGAGGTGTCGACGGCCTGGATGGCCGTCGTCAAGCCT
>CAZGON010000210.1:0-7433 GCA_964527085.1 uncultured Candidatus Competibacteraceae bacterium | reverse complement strand
CTCAAGCTGAACCGCGTTCTATATAGAGTAGTTAACTTGTTGCCCAGGCGGGAAGGTTATTCTTGCTACGTTTAAAGCGATAAGGTGGGTCATGGCTAATGCCTAACCCGCTTTTTTTTATGGTTTATTATCACCGATAAACAACTATAAAACCCTCAAGATAACACTATGAATGCACGAATGATTATGAACCCAAAACCATTTGTGTTACGTGCAACGGACACGGTGGGTACAGCTGCCAACAACATTTTAAGCCATCATTTGCGGCATTTACCGGTGGTAGACGAACAACACCACTATCTTGGCATTTTTGGAATTTACTTGCGTTACCTCTCGTAAGTAGTAAGTAACAAGTCCCTGGACTACGTATTAGGCGCGACCCGCTAGTACTGCTCCTGCTATACTGCAACCATGAGCACTGCCCAAAAAATTCAGCTTTACAGTATTGAGGAGTACTTCGCTTTTGAGCGCGAAGTCGACGTGCGTCACGAATATCTAGATGGCGAAATCGTCGCCATGGGTGGGGCGTCGCGCAGCCACAATCGGCTGGTCGTTAACTTGACGGTAGCATTGCAGCCCCATTTGGGTAATACTTTGTGTCGGCTTAGCGTTAACGATATGAAGGTATATATTAAAGCGGTCAACCGTGCCTATTATCCGGATTTGGTTGTTAGCTGCAGCGATCCGGCTGAAGAACCGGATGAGTATACCGAAACGCAGCCGTGCTTAGTGATTGAAGTGCTGTCTCCCTCAACGGCTAGCTTAGACCGAACCGAAAAACGCCGCAATTATCAACAGCTCAAAAGCCTGCAGGAATACGTGCTGGTAGCACAGGAAGAACCTATCATCGAAGTTTACCGACGTGAGGCGGACGGCTGGACTTATACTCTCTATCGGGACGAGGATAGCGTCCACTTACAATCAATCAATCTCAACCTTCCGTTACCAGTTATTTATCGTGGCTTGTCAATATCCCCCCGCTGATCCTTAGTCTTTAGGGTACATACAAATTAATACCAATTTTGAGCTGCCGGACCAATATGATCCGAAAATCCGAGCTCATTAAAGTTTAAAAAATGGCCTAACTGTCTCAACGCCACAGCAGTTGGCGCAATCATCTCCCAAAAATCTTGGCACTCTCATTGCTTCTTTTAAAGTAAGGCTTTTAATGTAAAACATATCAGCCTCAGAAATCTTACAAAACCTTCCTTGAGTCTACAAAACCGTAGAGACAAGATGGCAAAGTAGAGAAAATCGAGAGCGCGGCTAGTGATGGACTAATCCGTTCTCTACGTATTAAATGAGCTTAAGGGAACTGGCAATGACTCAAAAAAATAGTATTATCAAGATCTTGGAAGTTGATGGTGAAGATGGCAGTATTTCGTTGCTAGGACGCTTTAGCCAAGGCCAATGGGATTACACGGTAAGCCACCAAGAGAAAGCTCAGCAACAGGTTGCCGCCAAAAAAAGCCGTAAACCGTCACAATCGGACGTTAAATGGATGTCTTGGGGCCAAGCCGTTTCTGATTTGGATCGCCATTCCTGGGTAATTTTTGCTCCCCGCGAGCTGCACGTTAAATTTCGCCAGCCCGTGCTTGCCTTAATTCAAGAGCGGCTCCACCAAAAAAAAGGCTGTGAAACATCCCAAAAATGGAGCCGATTAGCCCGTTGGTTGGATCTTACCGACGTTTAAGTTAGTCAAATACCGCTGATACATAAAAAGTTTTGGTAGTCCTAAAAAGGTAATGATTGAGTAGCATTGTAGTGATGAACAAAATACCAGATAGCGCCGATATGATTGTCCAGCTTTTTGGAAAACGATAAGGTCTTACGAACTAGCCGTCCAACCCGCTGGCGGAGCGTGCAATTAAAGCGTTCGATGTGGTTGGTTTTGCCGGTTTGTTTACCGACCGCGCGATGACGTTGAGCGGGAATGACCTGCGCGTAGGCAGCCCAGAAATCGGTGTAACACAGCGCACATTGGCGATACACCCCAGGCAAAGAGGCCCACAGTTGGCGAGCACCCTCTTCATCACGACTACCTACATGAACGCCCACGATGTCTCGACTCTCCACATCCAAGGCTAGCCATACCCACTGCTTGTCAGCCTTACAACCTACGAAGGACCACACTTCATCACACTGAAGCGTGAGGGGGCCTTTTTTTTCTCACCGTTACCTCGCGCTTTACCTGACTAAATTTCTCATTGACGTAGCCCTGCAACCACGGCTCTGACACCCCCACCACACGGGCGATACCGGCCAAGGGCAACTTCTCCAGCAACAGCTTGTCGATCAGCGCCTTGGTCTCGTCGCTGACCTTACGCCACTGCGGCGACTCGACAAACTGTCGCCCACAGCCATGGCATTTGTGATTCTGTTTACCATTATGAATCTTGCCATTGTGGACTACGTTCGATGAACCGCATGCTGGACATTAGGGCATTCAGTACCTCCTGTTCGATGGGATAAATAGATGAGTATAGTATCCTTACCCTTTGGGGACTACCAAAGTTTTCAAGGCTGCACAAGCAGCACCGTAGGTGCTTCTATCTGCAAAACGCTGTCAACACGTTCCTATTTCCCTGTACCCTTGACGGCGGTATCCTTACCGTCGTCAAGCTTTTATTTCATGCTGAATAGGCGCTTGTAGATTAAGCTCAGGTTTAGTTAGCAAAAAAATTCTATGTTCCATATTGCATTGCATGAACCTCGCATAGCCCCCAACACGGGTAATATTATTAGGTTAATCGCCAATAATGGTTGCTGTCTGCATTTGATCGAGCCATTAGGATTCGACCTGGAAGAAAAAAAGTTACGCCGCGCCGGTTTAGATTATCAGGATCTAGCTAAGGTAAACCGGCATATCAATTATCAAGCCTTTCTTAAAGCGATTGCCGGACGCCGTTTATTCGCTTGTACCACCAAAGGCAGTCGTCCCTATGATCAAGCCCGCTTCCAAGAAGGCGATGTGCTGCTTTTCGGCTCGGAAACGGCGGGGTTGCCGGCTGATATATTAGAAAGTTTTTCTGCCGACCATCGCCTGAGGATTCCCATGTTGAAGACCAGTCGGAGTTTGAATCTATCCAATGCGGTGGCTATTGTGAGTTATGAAGCGTGGCGTCAATTGGGTTTTGCAGGTGGGATTTAACCGTAAAGTAAGCGTTTCACGCTATCGGCAAGGGACTATTGGTAATATTTTCAATTTATCAGATATGGCCGACCTCCTGGAGAAAAATGGAATTACCCAAGTACGAAGCTTGTAGGTAAATGTAATGACCGAAAAACAAAATATCCATCTTCAGCATGTGGCGATAGAGGGATTCAAATCTATCAAACAACTCGATTTGGAAATGAATCCTATTAACATTTTAATTGGTGCTAACGGATCGGGTAAATCAAATTTTATTTCACTATTTACGTTTCTGCGTAACTTGTCAGAAGGTAAATTGCGAACCTATGTCGAGAAGCAGGGATTTGCAAATACGTTTTTTCATTTTGGTGCTAAAAAAACAGCCAAAATTTCCATCGACTTAGAAGTTGGTAATAATGGGTACCACGTTGATTTTGTACATGGTGAAAACGAGGATTCGTTAGTTTTTGAAAAAGAATATTGCACGTTTTCTGAATCGCCAAAAATATGGCCAGTGAAGGGAAAATTAGGAGAAAGTGGGCTTCTTCCGGATTCTGAAGCAAAAAGCGATTATGTAAGAAAATATACACGCGAATATATGCAGGGATGCCGTGTCTATCACTTTCATGATACAAGTCAAAGCGCAGGCTTTAAAAAGGCTGTTGACATAAATGCTTCGGATTATCTTTATCAAGATGCCAGTAATGTTGCTGCGTTTTTATATCGTCTAAAACATGATTATCAGACCAGTTATCAAGATATCGTTTCTGCAATTCAGACTGTAGCTCCTTTTTTTCACGATTTCTATCTAGAGCCAAGAGGTGAGACTGGTAATGAGCGATTAATTCTGAAATGGATTCATCGTGATCATGATACACCTTTCTCAGCAAATCAGCTTTCTGACGGAACTGCACGTTTTATCTGTATGGCCGTGCTTTTTCTGCAGCCACTGGATCTAAAACCCAATACCACTGTACTGGATGAGCCCGAACTTGGTTTACACCCCGCAGCATTAGATGTTTTAGCTGAATTAGTAAAATCCGTTTCAAAATCTAATCAAGTGATATGCTCAACTCAATCGATTGCTTTTGCCAATCAATTTGAACCTAATGATTTCATTGTCGTTGATCAGGAGCAAGGTGCTTCTACCTTTGCTCGACTTAACAGAGAAGACCTTGAGTATTGGTTAGAAGACTACGGTATGGGAGATATTTGGACGAAAAACCTCATTGGAGGACGTCCTGAATGGTAAGGATTGGGATTTCTGTGGAAGGGCTTACAGAAGAAAGATTTATTAAAGGAATATTAGTTGCGTATTTTCTGCCAATGGATATCTATGTTCAGCCCGTTTCGATGAGTGGAAACGTTAGCGTTGATCGTGCGAAACATGAGATTGAAAGGTTGGTGTATAGTTTTGACTATGTAACTACTTTTTATGACTTTTATGGATTTAAGAAAAAGCAAAGCGGTGAGACTAAAGATAGTTTGGAAAGAAAAATTAAAAATGCTTTAAAAGAAAATGTAAGAGATAAGATTATTCCCTATATTCAGATGCACGAGTTCGAGGGGCTGCTTTTTTCTTCTCCAGAGGCCATTGCTTCTGTACTCAAAGATCCAAGATTAGTGAGATGGGGAGAGCAAATACTTGAAAAATTTAAACACAGCCCAGAGATGATCAATGATTCTCCTCAGAGCGCGCCTTCTAAGCGTCTGGAGCAGGATACTAGCTATAGAAAAACTACCCATGGTCCTAATATTGCGAAAGAAATTGGACTTAAAAAAATGCGAGAAATGTGTTTAGGTTTTGATAGCTGGCTAACGCGGATAGGGGGGTTGATTGAATAAAGTTGTCGTTTAATTTTTCAAATGCGGTTGCTATTTTTTGTGACTAGGCGTGACGTCAACGTGGTTTCGAGGAGGGTTGCTTAAGTATCATTTGTTTATTTCTTGATGATCGTCATCCACAGAAACCCTGGTGCGACGCCTGCTGTCGGAAGATTACGCCGACAAGGTGATCGTCACCACCATCCAAAAACTCGGCCTGGCGCTGGATGAAAACAGCAAACGCAGCGAAAGCCACAAACAACAGGGCAAACAAACCTACAAAGAACGTCTGGAACCGCTGCGCGACAAGCGTGTCGTCTTCATCTTTGACGAATGCCACCGCTCACAATTTGGCGAGAACCATAAAGCCATCAGGGCATTCTTTCCCAATGCTCAGCTCTTCGGCTTTACCGGTACCCCCATTTTTGATGAAAACGCCACTTTCAAACAGATCGACGGCACCGTCGGCTCTTTCAAAACCACCAAAGACATTTTCCAGAAGCGACTGCACGCCTACACCATCACCCATGCCATTGATGATCGCAACGTGTTGCGCTTTCATATCGATTATTTTAAGCCCGAAGGCAAAGCTGAGGCCGGTGAAACCCTTACCCAGCAGGCCGTGGTCGAAGCGATTCTGGCTAAACATGATGCCGCCACCAACCAGCGCCGTTTCAATGCGTTGTTAGCCACGGCCTCTATTAACAATGCCATTGAATACTACAAACTGTTCAAAACCCTTCAGGCACAGCGCCAGGCAGATGACGAGCACTTCGAGCCACTGAACATCGCTTGCGTCTTCTCGCCACCAGCGGACAGCAATAAAGACGTGAAACAACTACAAGAAGACCTGCCCCAGGAGAAGGTTGATAATCAGGAGCTGCCTGCTGAAAAGAAACGGGCGTTAAAAACCATTATCGCCGACTACAACAAGCAGTACGGCACTAACCACAGCATTAACGAGTTCGATCTCTATTATCAGGATATACAGCAGCGCATCAAAGACCAGAAATACTCCAACAGCGATTACCCGCGCAAAGACAAGATCGATGTTGTGATCGTGGTGGATATGCTACTCACCGGTTTCGACTCTAAATATCTCAACACTTTGTATGTGGATAAAAACCTCAAACACCACGGCCTGATTCAAGCCTTCTCGCGCACCAACCGCGTACTCAACGATACCAAGCCCTATGGCAATATCCTCGACTTTCGCCAGCTGCAAGACGCCGTGGATGAGGCCATCACGCTATTTTCCGGCGAACACAGAGGCCACGCTAAAGAGATCTGGTTGGTGGACCCGGCCCCGGCAGTAATCGAAAAACTCGACGGCGCCGTGACCGACCTGGAAAACTTTATGGACGCCCAGGGCCTGCCCTGCACCCCCGAAGCGGTTAGCAACCTCAAGGGAGATACCGCACGGGCCGAATTCATCAACCGCTTTAAAGAAATACAGCGCTTCAAAACCCAACTCGACCAATACACTGATCTCAGCGAAGACCAACACGAAAGCATCGAAAAGCGGCTTCCCGAAGAGCAACTGCGCGGCTTTAAGGGCATGTATCTGGAAACCGCCCAGCAACTCAAGGCCCAACAAAGCAAGGGTGATGGTGAGACCAGCAAGGCGGTGCAGCAACTCGATTTTGAATTTGTACTCTTTTCCTCGACGGTGATCGATTATGACTACATCATGGGGCTGATCGCCCAATACAGCCAGGATAAACCTGCCAAACAGAAGATGACCCGCGAGCAGTTAATCAAGCTGCTCAGCGCCAGTTCCAACCTCATGGAAGAGCGCGACGACATCATCGATTATATTAAAAGCCTCAAGGCAGGCGAGGGCCTAAGCGAAAAAGCTATCCGTGAAGGTTATGAGACCTTCAAGGCGGAAAAATCTGCCCACGAACTAGCGTTAATGGCCGAAAAGCATGGGCTGGAGGCCAGCGCCCTGCAAACTTTTGTGGACGGCATTATGGACCGCATGATTTTCGATGGTGAGCAATTGAGCGACCTGATGGCGCCGCTGGAACTGGGCTGGAAAGCGCGTACAAGGGCAGAATTGGCACTGATGGAAGAACTGGTGCCACTGCTGAAAAAACTGGCGCAGGGCCGCGAGATTTCCGGGTTGGCGGCGTATGAGTAAGCAAGCGAAAAAGGCGTTGGTGCCTAAGCTGCGTTTTCCTGAGTTTCGGGATGCGGGGGAGTGGGAGTTAAAAGAGCTTGGTGATTTAGTCGATATAAAAAGTGGTATTAGCCCATCAAGATACGACCTGACAGATAGAGGAAAATATGCATTTCTGAAAGTGGAAGATTTGAATAATTGTGAGAAATATCAGAAAAAAAGTAGAGAGTATACCAATGGCTCAGAAAATCTAATTCCTAGTAGGTCTATAATATTCCCCAAAAGGGGCGCGGCTATACTTAGGGCGTGTCATCAATTGAGCCATATAACGCTTGCGGTGAGGTAGACACCGCC
>CAZGON010000209.1:0-7468 GCA_964527085.1 uncultured Candidatus Competibacteraceae bacterium | reverse complement strand
CCCCGAACTTAAAGAACCTGATTTTGCGACCCTGGTGCGCCAGAAACTGGACGCACGGGTGCGTCTAGAGGCGCTACTACTCGAAAGCAGGAAGCGATGTCAACGTCATAAAAGCGCCGACACGTTCTCCGACTTCACGAGCCTTGTTTATCGCTTGAACTCGGTTATCTGCGCCAAAGATATCGAGAATGGCTGTGACATGTCCCTTGATGGTTGCTTCCGATAAAAATAGTTTGCGGGCAATCAGTTTATTGGGTAACCCTTGAGCCATCAGTGCTAAAACCTGAGATTGTCGTTTAGTCAATTGCTGGGGTGTCTTTGCTGGAGACATGGTTTTTTGAACATGGTGCTGGGATGCAACCCGTGGGGCATAAGTGCCTCCCTCTAAGACCAAACTAAGGGCATTTATGAGGGTATGTACGCTGGAAGATTTGGGTATATAACCGGCTGCACCAGAGTCTAAGGCCATTTTAATATGGACAGGGTTTTCTGAAGCCGAGAGAATCACCACAGGTAAGTTTGGATGATAATTCCAAATGTTTTTTAATGCACTCAAACTATTCATGCCGGATACATAAAGATCCAGTAAAACCAGATCCATATCATGATTTTTTGAAAGAAAATCTAAAGTCGTTTGAATATTACCTGCTTCGAAAAATGCAACGTTAGGATCTCGTTGTTTTAAAATGTGATGAACTCCTTCGCGAAACAGGGCGTAATCATCAGTATGCAGTAATCTCATGGGAAGATTTGCTCCTAAATGGTGAGTGAGAAAAACCTGCTACCCTGCAATAGGGTATTGCAAGCAATATTCACGCTATCAAGCAAAAAACCGTTTTTTGGTAAACCGCAAAATGGTAATTCAACATCAGCAAGTCATATGCCAGTGTCTTTTTATTCCTTTAAATTATTTAAATTAGCAAAAACATGTATTTATGTGGAATTTTTGACGGATGATAAAGGGGATTATAGAGAGAGGGATGTGGATGGCTGTCGTATATGCTGGCCCCACCATATATGGAGGGCTAGCGCATTTCCCATGTGACTGAATACGTCGTTAAGAAGGGATGGGTTTGCGAATGCCTAGTTTGCGTATACGATGACGCAGCGTGCTGGGGTTAAGACCAAGCAGCGCAGCGGCGCCGCGATGACCCTCTATCACCCAATGGGTGTCCACCAGTATTTGTTCAATGTGGGTACGTTCTACCTCTTCCAACGTACTGGTATTGGTTGTACTGGGTGACGTATGTTGGTCACCTAGGTTCAGAGGATTATCTAGGGTTTGGTCTATTTCTAGCGATGGTCCTGGCGAGAGAATGGCGGCACGCTCCAGTACATTGTGTAGTTCTCGGATGTTCCCAGGCCAGGTGTGTTGGGCTAATTTATCGAAAGAAGCGGGCGTAAAACCGGTAAAAGATTTTCCTAATTTTCGCGCCAGCTTATCGAGAAAGTGCTCAGCCAGTAAAGGAATATCCCCCTCTCGTTCTCGTAACGGCGGTACCGCTACAGGAAACACAGCCAGGCGATAGTAGAGGTCTGAGCGAAAAACACCCTGTTGGATGGCAATGCCAAGATCTCGGTTGGTCGCCGCGATAACCCGCACGTTAATATGCAGGGTTTCCACACCACCGACCCGTTCGAACTCTTGCTCTTGGAGAATCCGCAACAGTTTTGCCTGAGCTTCTAGAGACAACTCGCTCACTTCGTCGAGAAACAGCGTGCCTTGATGGGCCAGCTCAAAGCGTCCTTTGCGTTTTTGGGTAGCGCCTGTAAAAGCGCCTTTTTCATGTCCAAAGAGTTCGCTTTCTATCAGTTCACAGGGCAAGGCGGCGCAATTGAGTTTAATGAGTGGCTGGTCCCGCCGTGAGCTACGGTGGTGGAGGGCGCGGGCAATCAGTTCTTTACCGGTGCCCGTTTCACCGTGAACTAGCACGGTGCTATCGGTATTCGCCACTTGGTCCACCTGGTGGAGGACACGCCTAAGAGCATCGCTCTGACCAATGATTTCTTCGAAATTGTGATCGGTTTTAATCTCATCCCGGAGATACCGCACTGTGGCCTGGGCCTGCTGGTGGGCTTCGATAGTTTGCTGGAGCCTTGCATTCTGTTCCAGTAGTTGCCGTTGCAGACGCTGAATATTGAGATGGGTGCGGACGCGAGCCAGCACCTCTTCGTGCTGAAAGGGTTTGGTGATGTAATCGACACCGCCGACAGCAAAGGCTTTGACCTTATCTTGGGTGTCCGAGAGGGCAGTCATAAAAATCACCGGAATATCTTTGGTTGTCTCAGCAGATTTTAAACGACCACAGGTCTCGTAACCGTTCAGCCCCGGCATCCGAATGTCCAGTAATATAAGGTCTGGTTTAGCCCGTTCGGCCTGGCCTAAAGCATTCACGCCATCCTGAGCAGCCAAGACCTTAAACCCCGCATTGTGCAGGCATTCAAAAAGAACCCCAAGATTGCTTGGCGTATCGTCCACGATCATGACCGTTGTGTCATGGTTAGGGACCATTAGTTACGGCTCCGCTTGGGTTGAGTCGGTCAAATAATCACGAATGTTATTAATTTGGAAGGTTCGCACCAGTTCGCGTAACTGGGTTGTAAACGGTTGTAAGTGTTGCTCGGTTTGCTCAAGTTGATCAATAAAGGTCCCGATGCCATAGAGATCGCCAATCTCAGCTAGTTCGCGCAAGATTTTGATGGTTTCCTTGGGGAGGGCGAATGGCGGTTTTTTAGAAAATAGATCTGGATTTGAAGGCGCACCCATGGACGATGGCGGTGCATAGAGCCACTGCAACCGCAGATGTTTTTTGAGGCAGTCCAGCAGTGCTTCCGTACGGATTGGTTTTGCAAGAAAATCGTCGCAGCCCACCGCCACGCTACTATCGCGATCATGCTCAAAGACGCTGGCGGATACGGCGATGACAATAATATCTTTACCTTCCTTGGTGCTGCGCAAGCGACGGGTAGCTTCAAAGCCATCGAGGACTGGCATCACCAAATCCATCAAAACAGCATGGGGATGACAAGTCGCCATCTTATCCAATGCATCCTTGCCATTCACGGCCTCACTCACTTGGAAACCTAGAGGGGTCAACATATCTCGCAAAACATGCCGATTGGACGTTTTGTCATCCACCACCAGCAAACGCAGAACGGGTCCTCGATAGCCGGCAATCTCTTGATAAGAGGTGGGTTTTGCGTTACCCGATTCAAGTCGAGGCAGTGCCGCTAGTTGCACTTTAAGACGAAACAAACTTCCCTGACCCGGCGTGCTTTCCACCTGCAATGCTCCCCCCATAGCTTGGGTTAAGCGTTGACTAATAGCAAGCCCGAGCCCGGTCCCTTCCAGCTGTTTATGGGGTTGTTTGAGTTGCCTAAAGGGTAGAAAAATGTCTTCAACTTGATCCGCCGGAATCCCCGAGCCGGTATCTTCCACCTCAAAACATAATTGAGGTTGACGATAACGCACCCGAAAATAAACAGCCCCGGTTTCAGTAAACTTAACGGCGTTTCCCAATAAGTTAACCAATACTTGGCGGAGTCGCCGTTCATCACCCTGGACGCTTTGTGGTAACCCATCCATCGCTTCATAGCGAAAAGCGAGGCCCTTACTTTCTGCCTTGACGCGAATCGTCTCTGCAATCAATTGCAGAAACTCGGCTAACGAAAAATCGCTGATACTCAACTCAAGTTTTTGCGCTTCGATCTTTGAGAGGTCCAGCAGGTCATTAATCAGGTTTAATAAATGTTCTCCACAATGTTGCACCACGGTTACGGCACGAGATTGGTCCGAGGTTAGATTCTGGGGGCGTTTGAGGATTTGAGCATACCCTAAAATGCCATTCAGAGGAGTGCGTAATTCGTGGCTCATGTGGGCAAGAAATTCGCTCTTAGCGCGATTGGCTGTTTCCGCCGCCTGTTTGGCTTTCAAGAGATCTTCCGCTGTACGGCCGCGTTCTAATTCTGACCCAGCCCGCTCGGCAAACAATTTTAGAAAGGAAAGATCAAGGGGAGCAACCGGCATGGGCTTATCATCAATCATGGCCATATGGCCCATCACTGTGCCCTGGTGATCCCGTAACGGAATGCCAAAATAGCTAACGGCTTCCAACTTGGCCAAGTCATGGCTTTTGGGAAACTGTTTCTGCACATTGTCCGGGTGGTGAATCAGATTTCCAGCCAGGACTTGTTCACAAGCGGTATTAGCAAGATCATACTCCATACTCTCGATAAACCGATTGTCCGTCCAAAAGGCGAGGGTCCGAAAACGGGTTCTCACAGGGGCAAACTCGGCCACAAAGGTATACCGAACCCCAAGTTGCAGAGCCAGTTGCCTGACGAGAGCGCGAAAGAACTCAGTACCGGTTACCGCCGTGGTGGCTTCCACGATGGTGCGCCAGGCGATAGCTGCCCGTTGCCGTTCGCTGCTATCGCGAACTACAGCGGCGACACAGCGGCGACCCTCAAATTCAATAATAGCCGCTGAAATCTCTGCGGGTATTATTGTTCCCGCTTTGGTTAAGCAATGGAATTGATCGCTCCATCCTGAACCTTGCCGACACTCCGCGTGGATGAAGTCTAAAAGCTTAGGAATTTCATCCCGATGAATGGTGGAAATCGGTGTGGCCAGTAATTCACCCCGAGAATATCCCAGCATCCGGCACGCTTTGAGATTAGCGTCTAAAATTTTATCCTGGTCGGGATCAATGATGAACATCGCTTCGTTAGCGTGCTCAAAGAACTGTCGAAAATAGCCATGAGATCCCATTTGCCTCTGACCAGGGTCATCTGCTCCATACAAGCTCGATGACATGTTGCTTCCTCATTATTTATACCCTTACCTTTGTTGGGAGGTCATCATCGTTGTAAACCTGATTTATTGATAGCAACAATAGCTTTCTGAGCAATCAAGTCAAGATGCCAATTTCAGATCATCATCCATATTCTGCCACCGATTAATAGCCTGCACCCGGTTAGTCACCTCCAATGTCATTAAAATGGCAGTAACGTGTCCTTTGACGGTGGCTTCTGAGACGGAAAGTTTGCAGGCAATAGCTTTATTAGCCAATCCTTCCGCCATCAATGTCAGTACTTCTAATTGTCGCTCAGTGAGTTTGCGAGACAAAGAGGGTGATCTGCTCTTCCCGGGAAGGGTATGTAGTTTACCCATCCGAGGCGTATAACGACCACCTGCCAGTACAACCTGAAGCGCTCTGATCAACGTAGCGCTGGTAGCGGATTTTGGGATATAGCCTGCTAAGTCAATCTCTTGAGCGGTTTTGATATAGGTGGGATTTTGTGAGCCTGCCAAAACCACTATAGGCGTGCTTGGGATGTATGAACGCAAATATTTTAAATGATCTCGCTCATGGATATCGGTTAAGGAAAGGTCTATCAAGAGTAAATCGATATCTTGATGAGCCGAGACAACTGTACACCCTGTTTTTAAGTTGCTAGCCTCTAGAAACGTTATTGCCGGATGGAGCTGTCTAAGAATATATTTAATACCTGCACGAAATATAGCGTGGTTATCGATATGTAGTATTTTCATGATTTTTTCCTAAAATACAATATTAAATCTACCGCAGCAGTTTAATTATTCGTTTTAACACCTTACGGATTTTTTATTGCACACTTTGTTTAAGGTTAGACTTATTTGCTATTTACCCTGAGTTATACGAATTTGAAACACAAAGAGATGTTGTGCGAATAATTAAATTTGCATTTAAGCCAAAAGATGTTTTCTCCATCCTGCTACTTGATTGCTTTATCGACAGGATGATAATGTTCGCTAACCTTGTATAAAATACTTAAAATTTAGGGGAATTCTGGGTGAGGTATAATATGAAAGTCGGCTTTTTTACCTTTTTGGCGTTGCTATTCTCGACAACAATCTTGTTTGCAAATATGGCGCTAGCTGCTCCGCCTACCAATGGCCTTTTAGGGCTTTTTGAGTTTACAGGGAATGCTAATAACAGTGTTCCAAACCGACCCAATGGTGTGGTAAATGGAGCCCAGTTGACGGAAGACCGTTTTGGAAACCCCAATAGCGCCTATTTGTTTGATGGAATCGATGACTTTATCGATGTGCCGAACACGGGAGACGTCTATAGCCTAGTGACACCCTATACTATTGCGGCATGGGTTAAGCCGGCTGCACCGGGCATCGACCGTCGCAGCGATCCAATACTTTGGAAACTAAGAACTATTAACTCAAACGCTGATAATTACTTCCTGAGTTGGGGAAACAACTCAACGTTTTCGACGGGTTTTGAAAACGCCACAGATGGCAGAGACTTTGAGACCTTTTCTAACCCTAGACCCTCTAATAGATGGTATCATGTGGCAGGGGTTTACAATGGTCAGGTGCTTACTGTTTATATAAACGGAGTCCTAGAGGACTCAATTCAAGTAGGGCCTGTTACGCCATATACTGGTCCAGCACCCCTTAGGATAGGTAATATTCTCCATTCTAACCATATCAATAAAGGCGTTTTTAATGGTGTCATCGATGATGTGGCCATCTATAACCGTGCTTTGGCCCCGGCAGAACTAGTTGCCTTAGCAGGTGAAATTCCACCTCCCTTGGCAACAGACAGTGCCGTTGGCATCGGGCTATTTAATCCAGGCCGTAGTGCTTTTTTCTTAAAGCAAAATCTGACTTCAGGGCAGGCAGATGTTAATTTCTCATTCGGGCCAGTAGATACCGGTTGGGTTCCTTTAGTCGGTGATTGGGATGGTGATGGTATAGCGACGGTGGGTCTTTATGATTCAACAACTGGTAGATTCTATTTGAAGAATACGTTATCAGGGGGTGCGGCCGACGTTACATTTCAGTTTGGACCAGCAGGCACCCGTTGGTTACCCTTGGCAGGAGATTGGGACGGAAATGGTATCGACACAGTGGGTATTTATAATCCTATTATCGGTCGATTTTACTTAAAGAACGCTTTAGTGGGCGGTGCGGCCGATATTACATTTCTATTTAGACCAGCAGGCACCCGTTGGTTACCCTTGGCAGGGGATTGGAATGGAAATGGTGCAGATGCAGTAGGGTTGTATAATCCAATTAACGGTATGTTTTACTTAAAAAACACCTTAGTGGATGGTCGAGCCGAATTAATATTTAGGTTTGGACCGGCAAACGCTGGTTGGCTGCCATTGGTAGGAGATTGGAATAGTAATAATGTTGATGCAGTAGGCTTATACAATCCGACTGCCGGTAGATTTTATTTCAAAAATATTCCCACCGGTGGTTCAGCCGACATCACCATTCAGTATGGGCCAACGGGCCTCGGTTGGTTACCGCTGGTTGGTGCATGGGGTATAACTCCAGTAGCGCCAGGGCCTACGCCCCCACCAGCGCCAGGGCCTACCCCTGCACCAGCACCTGCTCCAGCACCCGCTCCTGCTCCAGCTCCAGCTCCAGCTCCAGCTCCAGCTCCAGCTCCAGCTCCAGCTCCAG
>CAZGON010000208.1:0-7522 GCA_964527085.1 uncultured Candidatus Competibacteraceae bacterium | reverse complement strand
CACCGCCATATCGATGGGTCTTCATAGCTTTGCTCCCAAAGTTTTTATCGTCTTTTGTTTTTATTCTTCAATCCAGAAGCGCTGAACAGCAGAAGGCAGCGAATCTCCACCGCTCACGAGGCTCAATCCTTTGCTCGCCAATTTGTCTTCGCTCAAATTATCGAGCAGTGAATCGTCGAAGCTGGAATCTTCGGTGTAGATAGCGATGAGGGCATGTCGTCCACCCGGTGCCTGGGCGCGGGCGGAAGCATGTTGTAGTTCATTGCCATCCACCTTTTTTCGCGTGAGCAGGCTGCGATAACCATCCGGCTCAGTTGTATACAGATGCAGCCAACCCTCCCGATCAGCCCCAAAAACGATACGAACCTGCTCGCCAACGGCATAGTGTTCTTTTTCGGTGGATAAAAAGACCCTTGCGTCGTTGGTAGTTCCGGAATCATCCCCGATGATTCCCCTATCTTGCCCACCGCTGGAGTACCCTTCTACATTGATAGTTACATCCTTAACCACTCTATCGCTACCCTGCCGATCTCTTTCTGGGCCTCTGATGCGAATGCCTTTCGATTCAAATTCCTGTTCTAAATCGTCAGTATTGCCGCTAAGAAAATCTCCCGATTTATTGAATCGTGCTGAGTCGATTTCAAGATAGCGAGTAGTCGCTAACATGGTGATCCGTTCACGTCCGGGTTCGTCGGCATAGAATTCTATATTTGGATTGGGTACGCGATAGGTGCGGTTAGCTTCATACTGATTGGTTTTTTGGCGTTGGTTAGGAAGTACCAGAACGGTTTGACCTGTGTCTGGATCGGTGGTGTAGAGATAAAGAAAAAACCGTTTGTTGCCACGGATTTCAAAGCGCAATGGTTCACCAACCTCAAATACAGATTTAACCGGTTCAAAGCGAATTTGCAGCGATGAACCTGAACCTCCATCTCCCCGACGTAAACGAATGCCTTTTTCCTCCTCGGTCTCTTGAGCGCTAGAGGGTATCACCGTAATTAAGCCAGGGATCAATAAAAGAACAATGCTTCCCAGCTTAAAGCGTTGCTTAAAGTTAAAACCATAGCAAAAAGAGGTTATTAGATTCATTTTAACCATCCTCTTAGTTAAGATTTTTAATCCAATGAATAAAAATTTTTTAGCTAAAATTTATATAAAAAACGTAATTTTTTCCCCTCTCTAATTTTTTTTCTACTTAATCTGATGGAATTAAAAGGCTTTGTTGTTCCTGCACTGTGGCCAAAGGAAAATCGCTGAGGGCAGCAGGGGTGATGGTGATGGGGTGTTGGCGTCCCTCAGTCAACTTGACGACCTGACGTTTTACATACATTTCCAACTCTGACTGGTGAATAACGCCGTCTTTCATAAAATCAGCGCCACCCGCCAATCCCTCTAGAATAGCTTTGGTAAAGGCGCCGTGGCCCCACTCTGGGCTTTCTTCGGAAAATTCTTGTCCCTGGCTGCTGGTAAACACAATAACGCCACTGTCAGCGCTGGCGAATTCCCGGGCCAATTGGTTCATGTCTAGGACGGCGCGGCGGTTGCGTTGGCCAAAGATGTCACCCGAATGGCAGGTATCTGCTAGTAGAATCACCTTACCCGGCAGATTACTGGTAATTTCATGGAAATCTTCCCATTTAACCCCCGTGCTTCTGAGCCGCTCATGATTAACATCGTGGGGTAGAAAATAAAACTCGCCCCCATCGTCTTTTTTGCCATGGCCAGCGATGAACAGAATAGCTAAATCGTCTTGAGTCATTTGTTTCAGAAAGTCAAGGGCATCCAGAATATTGACACGATCCGCCTTAGTATTGGTAAGCACTTTAACGTGGGCTTGCTGATATAAACCGCCGTTTTCTTTGGCTAATCGCTCAGCCAGAACTTCAGCGTCCTTGTGGGCAAAAGTCAAATTGAGTGCTGAATCTCGATATTCAGAAACACCGACGGTTAACACGAAGAGGTTAGGTTTGAGAAAATCAGGTTTTATCTCATTGGACTGATAAGTTACCTCTAGGCTGACTGGAGGAGAATCACCATGACCGTTGCGGGCAAAAATTTCGATGCGGTTTGGACCTGGGTGCAGGGTTATCGAGCCAGCAATCCGGCGCTGATTGTTTTGCTCCTCTTTGGCTGGCTCTTTTTTGACTCTTGTTAGCCCACGCTGAGTGAGCGAGCATTTCATGTTCTCAAGGCTGGTAGCTTCGGCGCTAGCCACCGTTGGCGTAATATTTTCCTTGTTAGATTTTCGGGTGAGTCCCCGGGTTGGCCGACCGTTGACGTTGACCACCAAACATTCGGTATGGACATCCACTGCAATTTCCAGTGGTTGTTCTGAAGCCTGCACCTCACCCTGAGGCCCCTGAAGGATTCGAGGCGCACGGGGTGCTTCAGCAATCAACGTGGCGGCGCTAACATCAATAGATTCATCATTAGGATTGGCCTGCTGCCAATGGGCAAGGGCTTCAGGTTCCGAGCGCAACAGCAAGGTATCTACAACTAACTCCGGACGATAACGCTGAGCGCTAAACTGGGATGCAGGATAATATTCAGCCGCCTGATGGGCGCCGCGATTTTGATGCCAGCCCACATAGCGGTCACCATGGGGAGAGGCAGCGTAGAAGCCTGATGGCGTCCACGCTACCCATTCATCATTGTTACCGTGAAACAGGGTAAGCACCAATTCATGGCTGTTCACATTCCATAACCGAACGGTTTGATCGCTGCTGGCCGAGGCGAGGAAGCGACCGTCCGGCGACACAGCCACAGCCCACACATCGCTGGTGTGGCCAACAAAATCGCCAAGTTTATGACCTTGCAGATCATAAACGCTGAGGACACCATTGCTGCCGCTGCTGATGATCGTCTTTCCGTCTAGGGTAAAGGTATAAGAAATGTGCTTATAACCGTTCTTACGGGTGCGCTGAATGGTAAATAACGGTTCGTCATGGTGGTGTACTTCAAGTACATCATTGTCCCATTCCTTACTTTGTGTCTGCAGCGTCCAGTTCCCGTGAGTAGTTATAGTTTGAATAGAATCCGCGTCAGAAGTGAGGGGTTTTATGACGCCCAGGCGAGAATCATCGTTATCCGGCAAGCGCATTTGATACGTTAAAGGTGTTCCTTCCTCTTTGGCGTCTGGATCAGTTTTCTCCCAAATCAAATGCGTACCGTCGGTGGAGAAGGCAACTGAATGTATATTGGTTCCCACACCGGCAAGGCGTTGTTTAAGCTTGCCGTCCTGTAAGGACCACAGATGAATTTCCTGATTATTGCCGCCCCCAGTGGCGACAAAACTGCCCGAGGGATCAATGGCTGTCGCCAATACGATGTTGTCATGCCCGGAATAGGTCGCGACGCGCTCACCATTCATGACGCGATAAACATGACAATCTCTATCGGCGCCCTCACCAACACCTGCCAGCAAAAATTGGCCATTGGGGCTGAAGCTGAGGCTACCTACTTCCGTGGGTTGCTTTGCCAGGGTTTTCAGTAATTGACCGTTGCGATCGTCCCAAAGACGAATCGTCTGGTCGCTACCCCCCGAGGCGATATAACCGCCTTGGGACGAGGCGGCTACCGCCAGCACGGGGCCTTCATGACCGCTCAGGCGGCGGATCAAAGCACCGTCCGCAACTTGCCAAAGCCGTAATTCGCCATCATCGCTGGCGGTAACTACCCGTTCGCCATCGGCGGTGAATGCCACACTATAAACACCCGCCTGATGACCTTCGAGGGTATGGGTTGCGCGTTGCTGGTCAACTTCCCAAAGGATGGCTATGCCATTTTGATCCGTGGATACTAAGTGTTTGCCATCCGGTGAGAACGCAAGGGCGACGACAACATTTTGATGCCCCTTCAAAAGCCCCATGATTTCACCACTGGCGAAGTCGTAAAGTCGAATGGCGGCCACATCTTCTTTGTTTTCGCCGCTGTAAGTGGCCATGTAGCCGCCAGCCGCCAGCCAGCGCCCATCTGACGATAACGCCATCGCATAGATTCTGCCGTGGTCTCCGAGTCCGGTTTCACCGCGTAGGGTGCGGATGGTGCGTCCCTGCGCTACATCCCAAATGCGGATGACTTTGTCATCGCCTGCTGAAACCAAATGGCGTCCATCGGGGGTAAAGGCGATGTCGCTGATGAGCGCCATATGCCCGCCGGGGTCTAGTTGTAAGACAGGATTAGATGATTGAGAAGAATTAACGGTGGAGGACAGAAAAACAATAGCTAAAACTGTACACCACCGTACTAAAATGATGTAGTTTACTGATCCCTTATCAAAGATCATTGCAAGACTCCTTAGCTCTTGAGCGAATCAAGATTTTTATGACTTATAATCTCAAATATACATAGCTTGTTTTAATATTCAAGATAGGGTGAGCATTATTCTTGACAAACATTACCAAAATGGTAATTTTCACAATTTATACGATATAAAATGTACCTTAAAAATAAGGAGAAACTAAGAAAAATAACAATATAATTAAAGGCTTAATTGATATTGTTGTGTTTATGAGAGAGATTAAAACTCTATCTTTTATTACGCAAAAAATTGCGGTGTGTATTTTTTTTTCAATAAGCTATTTGCATTGAACCTGATTTATTAATAGGTTTATTTATTAAAAATAATAAATTTTCATGGAGGGTATGGCGTTGAACAACAACGGCAAAATCGATAAAAAATTCCGTGTCTTTTTTACTACTGTAAGTATCGTTTTTACTGCAGTTAGTTTAATAAGTTGTGAATCGCTACCCACATCGTTAGATGGAATTATAGGCTCATCTATCGTTCCAGCATCAGATTCTACTGATACCTGTAATCAAGAAGTACAAAGTTTCCAAGAAGACGTAGCCCAATATCAACCTTTGATTACTGATACAGAAATACAAATGGTATTTAAAGGAATGATTAGTCAGGTCGCAGGAATAGGGCAAAGCGCTGTCAGTATGGAAGATATTGCAATGAGTATCGCACAGGCGTCTCTGAGTAGGATGACGACAGCTTACCTGACAAAACTCACCGATCAAGCGGCGAACAACCAGGAAGCGGTGGTGCAAGGCATCAATGCCGACGCCCGTGCCGATTCTGAAAAACTGCAGCGAACTCAGCGGAAAATTTCTACCTTGCGCAGTTGCCGGGAACGGCAAATTGCCCGCATAGATCAGAATCTAAAGGCGCGGAGGATAACCCCGCAGACAGCTGACCAGCAATATCAGGATGTGCAAAGGCTTGTCAATCGGGATAATAAGTTCCTTAACAGAATAACAGAGCTTTCCGGAGAGCGGGTCAATACCTATGCTGAGGCGGAGTACTATATCACGACGGGTCAAGAGATCGCTAAGGGAGTGAAATTTGCGCAAAAGGGATCTAATGTGCGCAGTGGACCCTCGACCAGTACCAGTGTCCTCGGCAAAGTTTCCCGCGGTGAACAAATTAAGACAGTTTCTCGTGTTGCCGATGGGGAGTGGTATGCGATTGATTATCAAGGTCAACAAGGCTATATCCACGCCACTCTGCTCGACGACCGACCACCCAGAAAGGGCAGCGGGGTGAAAAAAGTAGTCGCCAGTCAAGAGAAAGCCGAGCGAGAGCAGGAGGAGTTGGTTAAGTTGGATCGTACTATTGAGCGGCGCAGAACTGGACTTGAGGCTTAATCCGGTTTAAATGGTTTAAACAAATAGTATTAAGTTTATACCCCTGTAAATAAACTCATAATAACCTCGGTCTTCCTTTTTACTTTTAGCCCACCCTGCTTTGTCAAGAGCATATGACTGGCATGTATATCGAAGGCTACGAAATTGAGCGCGAACTTGATCAGGGCGGTATGGCGACCGTCTACTTGGCGCTGCAAAAATCCCTCAAACGCAAGGTGGTGCTCAAAGTTATGGCGCCTGCTTTGGCATTGGACCAGAGCTTTAGCAAGCGATTTCTCAGGGAAGGAGAAATGGTTGCTCAATTTAATGATCCTCGCATCGTCACTGTGTTCGACATCGGTATTTATCAAGGTCATCATTACTTGGCCATGGAGTACCTGCCTGGTGGCACGCTAAAAAAGCGTATCGAACAAGGGCTGTCGCTACAAAAATCCATCGAAATAATAAAGACCGTCGCTGGCGCTTTATCCTATGCCCATAAACGTAGTATCGTTCACCGGGACATTAAGCCTTTAAATGTCCTATTCCGAGAGAACGAAGATCCGGTGTTGACCGACTTTGGTGTCGCCAAGGCTGTGGCTGTAGAGGGTGGCCCTGATTTGACAAAAACCGGTTTTTCCGTGGGTAGCCCGAACTATATGAGTCCCGAACAAATCTCCAATAAAGTTGACCCAAGATCTGATTTATATAGTTTAGGTGTCATGTTCTACGAAATGTTGACCGGCGATTTACCCTATAAAGGGCAAGAATCCACCGAAGTTCTTGTGATGCACTTGCGAGATCCAATCCCCTCATTACCGTCTCATTTACAAGCTTTTCAACCTGTTGTGAATAAGCTTTTAGCGAAAAAACCCGCTGAACGCTTTGCAACGGCTGATGACTTTATTGCGGCTTTGGAACACGTTGAACCTGACGATCAACTGTTTGCCGACTCGAATCAGAAGGCTAAAACGGTTGTTATTCCCAAACAACGCTTGGATGATGAAGCTGTTTCGCCTAACGTAACGCGCAAACCATCCTTCGCCAAAAGACTCGTATTGATCGTTGTTTTTCTATTGGCGCCGTTGATGGCGGCTAGTTTTTATTTATTTGCTCCCATAGAGTTACCCAATCTCTTGGCGTCTAGCAGCAAAACTTCGGAAACCCGGGTAAGAGAACTGCTGGCAGAGGCAAGACAACTGCGGCAACAAGGTGATCTGGATGCAAGTTTAGTTCTCATTCAAGAAGGATTGCGGCTTATGCCAGGACATGCTGGGCTGTTAGCGTTAAACGAAGAAGTGCAGGAAGCCAAGAGAGACAAGCCGGTGCCTGTGTCAGAAGAAAGCGATGCAGAGGTTGGTGATTTGCATGGTGATGCAGAAGTCAGTGATGTCGATATACTGGTGACACACTATTTGCACAAAGCAGAGGATTTTTATAAAGAAGGAGCGATGGAAGCCAGCTTAGCAGAGATCGATAAAGGCTTACAAATAAGCCCTGAGCACGCGGAGCTGCTAGACTTGCGCCAGCTTGTGCAAGCAGAGAAGGAACAAAGACGATAAGGATTCAGATTCTTTAGGTAATTGGCCTTATACAATAGAAAGAGCTTAGCTATGAACCCAGATGACTTAAACATGTCGGTACGGAAGTTCCTCAAACACGTTGGGGTTACGTCTCAACGTGAAATCGAGAACGCAATACAAGGGGCTTTGGAAAAGGGAGAGCTCAAGGGAAACGAGCGACTCACCGTTAATGTGACTCTCAAGATCGACAAAATAGGTTTAACTCATGTCGTCGAGGACAAAATTACTATGGAGAAGGACGCTAGCTAGCGATCAGCAATTCCCGCTCAAAAAAATAAGTCAATAAGATCAGCGGCTAACGCCGAAGT
>CAZGON010000207.1:0-7534 GCA_964527085.1 uncultured Candidatus Competibacteraceae bacterium | reverse complement strand
GCACCCTACAATTCCTTTATTGAATGCACTAAATTAGAATAGACACGGCACTAGTCTTTATAGAGCGTTGGAAAAGATATTCCAAATCTGAATTTGATAGCGAATGGGCTAGTGAATTATTCCTCAGCGAGCATTACCCATAAGCCGCTTCAACCGCCCACAAAGATGGGCTGCCGTGAGTTCCTGACCGGACTTTTTCAATGCAGCCGCTTCCCGTTTGCAGGTATTGATGGCCCCTTGCAGCAAAATGGGATCGGCAACCACCACGCTACCCGTTGCAGTGGGTCTGACCTCAAATAACTCCGCCACAGCGCCGCTACCTAAGCTAGCAGCGGCCGGTGCAGACAAGGCAAGGTGTAGGGGATGAGTCTGGTTTTCCTCTAAACATGCCGTTAGATTTTGTAACGCTACTCTTACGGAGTCCTGGGGCTGAGTTTTTTCCAGCAATAACTGATACGCTACCGCCAACACCAGCAGTTGGTGAAAATCGGCGCAAGTTTTTAGCATCGCCTTGCTATTGGCCATACCTGCCCTGGCCTGTTGATTTTTCGCAATGACCCTACTCACCTCTGCCCGCGCCGCATCCACAGCCGTTGCCGCTGGTGCGGTCTCCGTAGCCAGTTTAAGCCCTTGAGTAGCGTCAAGCCCTGCCACTGTAACAGCGTCACCCTCAGCCATTTGCACCACAAAAGATCTAACCGTACCCGCAGCATCCGCAATAGGCGCGACACTCAAGGGCTGCGGATAGCTCAACATATAATTTATCAAGTGTTCAAAGATCGGATCGCCATAGCTGGCAAATCGCAAAACCCGCTCATCCGACTCCGGCAAGCCCTTCTCCAGCAGCCCACGGCTCACCGTCAGCAGGGTATTGTCAGCAATACCTGGAACGTGATTGAGCACTAACGCCTCACCGTCGGCAAACGGCTCAACCTGACAACCCAACCCCCGTAAGTGCGCCGAGTTGACTAACACCTCCCAAATACTTGCTAACCGCACCGGCAGGTCGAGGCGGGTCAGGCGCTGGCTTTCCCGCTGATAGATGTCATACAACCGCTGCGGCTCAAGCTCGGTGCGGACGCTTTGAGCTTGGGTCTGCTGGCAGCGCTCTTGGGCTCGGTCGTAAAGTTCCTCCTCGCTCAGTAACCCTTCGGCGAGGGCTTCAAATTCTTCTTCGCTAACCGGTAATAGCGCCACCTGCTGGGAACCCACCACCAGATCCGCCTGGGCCAGCCGCGCCAACAAGCGGCCATAGACCGTCTCTTCCACCGACCCTCGGTAGCATAAATTAATCACCTGGATATGGTCATGGCGTTGACCAATACGGTCGATGCGGCCGATGCGCTGCTCTACCAGCATGGGGTTCCAGGGCAGATCAAAGTTAATCAATAAATCCGCCGTTTGCAGATTTAGACCCTCGGCGGCGGCGTCGGTACACAGCAAAATATCGATCTGTCCTTGGATAAAGGCGTGTTTTATCCGCTGCCGATCCACCTGCCGGGGTTGCAGATCAGCGGAGCCATAGATTCTACCCCCTGCGCCAGAAAATGTCCCCAGCGGCACACTGGGCAGGCGTTGCCGCAACCAGCGCGCCAAATCGTCTAGGGTATCCGCATAGCGGGTAAACACCACCAGCGACTTCACATGGGTCCGGGTAGCGTTTAAGCGGTCGCCAATAATCTCTAGCAATTGGCGGGTTTTTGAAGGGAGCGGCGATAGATCATCTAACTGCCCAAGTAGTTCCTCCACCCGGTTGAGTTCCCATTTCAGATCATTGGGTTCGCGTCCCTTGAGGGCAAAGGTGGTCCAAAACTCATTATCAGGATCAAACTCTTCCCAATCTAGCCCATTTTCCATTTGACCGTATACGTCGTTAGCGTTGTTTTCACTCATCTGTCGCCACTGGGCGAGGGTCATCTCAACCCGCTCGTGCCGCCGCAACAAGGTCTCCCGCAACGCATACAGGGACGATGCAAAACGTAGCCGTAAAAAACTCAAGTAAAAACCAATAGCGCCCCGGCGTTGGGACGACGACAATTGCTGACCGATCTGTTCGGCCAACTGCCGACAATAGCTTTCCAATAATTCATAGACCACCCGCTCCTGGCCGCTAAACGCAATCGCCTTAAGATCCACCTGCCGCCGAGCCAGATTAGCTTGCAGTTGACCCCGCGCCCGGTAAACTTCCAGCAATGACCGACCATGGCGCAGCATCACCCGGGATAGTGGCGCGACCGCAAAAAACACCGGCAGACAACGTTGCAAGAGACGGTTATGAGGCGCTCTGCCACTGCGCCCTTCGACCCAGCGCAGAAAAGGACTACGGTCCGCCCGGGGCACAACGGTTTCCAGCAACCGCTGCCACGCCTCTTGGTCCAGCTGCTGTACGCTGAGCAAATGGCGGCGCAGGTAGTCCGATTGATAACCGGCTGGCGGCGCGCCGTTTTTTAGCATCTGCAGACTTTCATAATAAGCGTTAGCGAGATCGGGGGCGCGGAATGCAGGCCCCGCGTGGGGCATCACCCGCAGCAGGTCCAGGGCCTCGATGGGATTCACCTGCATGGGCGTAGCGGTGGCCAATAAAAACGCCTGGGCCTTAGGGTAAAAGCCCCGTTCAATCGCGGTAAACAGCTTGCCCCACTGGGCCGGTTTATCCGGCTGATGGGGATTCTTGCGGCGCGCCTTATGGGCCTCGTCCACCAATATCAGATCAAAGTTGGGCATGGCTTGATACAGTTTTTTCGCCTGGCGCTGGAACAATCCGGTGGAGATAATCTGCAACTTAGGTCCAAAAGGTTCTTCGCTGGGTGTTTCCACCGGCTCGCCACTGAGCAAATCGATTTGCTCAAAGGTTTTACGGAGGGATACCCAACGCTGAAACGGTAAATAAAACTTATCCGCTAACTCCCGCAGCCATTGGGCGGTCAGTGACGCGGGGGCGGCAATCAATACCGACTGAGCCAGCCCGGACAAGGTTAGCGAACGCACCGCAAGACCCGTTTCAATGGTTTTACCGAGACCCACTTCGTCGCACAGCATCAAATTAGACGGCCAGCGGTCGATAATGCGCCGCGCCACCACGCTCTGATGGGGCCAAGGCTCGACGGGTGCGGTTGCCATACCCACATAGTGACCATTAGGCAGATACGGGGCGTGACGGATAATGGCAAATTGCAACCATTCGAGATCTGACGGCGGCGGCAGATGGGTGGACTTGGGGGTTAGTCGTGAAGCGCCATCTATCTCCATGAAACTGCAACTCTGTTCGCTGATGCTCAACAACCGTTGACGCACCGCCTCGGGTAAGGTATAGACGGGTAGCGACGGGTTTTCGTTACGCCACAACTGCTCAAACACCTGGCGTTTTTTGGCAACTCGCTGGGCGCTGGCTGAACTTTCCCAGCTACAATGCACATCCAGATTTTCCGCGTTTAACACCAAGGCGGTTTTGGATTCATTTAAGGAACCCGCCGCATACAGCCAATCCTGGCTGTCGCTAAACAACGCCCACTTTTCATGGACATAGCCATCAGCGCGGGAGTCAAAGGCAAGGGGCTTACCGCTGCGGCGATGCACCCGCAGGGCAACGCGAATCTCCAAATAATCCTGCGCCACCATCCAGGCCAGTAATTGGACGCCCCGGCTAACCTCCACGGGCCATGCTTCGGTCTCAGCGAGAACTGTGATAAGAGAATTTGCTAGCCGTTCTTTATCGCCCTGTAGAATCGCTTCCACATCGGCCGCCTCCAGATCAGCGCCGACGACAAAGCGGGCCCGGCCACCCCCGCCGACAAAGGCAGAAAAACCTTGCGAGGCGGCAGCCAGGGACGACGAGCGGAAATAACCGGCGACCCGGTCATAGCTGACGGCGCGGCTCAATACCGGTAGGTAAAAATCCTCTAGGATATTCACCTCCGAGCCATCGGAGCGTAGCTCAGAGGTGCTATAACTTAGCGCCCAGTCATAGCTACGCAACGTTTTCATAGTCGACGCCGCCCAATTCGAAGACCAGTGCCTGGGCTTCATCCCGAAGCCGCTGATCATCCACCTCGGCCGCGTAGACCGCCAGCAAACCCAGCACCGTTATCCGGTCGTTCTCGGCATGTTGGGTAAGATAATTGCGCACTTGCACAATACCGCCCTCCCGGTAATTTAGAATCATACCGTGCAGCTTATCCAAACCTGTCTGGGGGTTTTCTAACCGCCGCGGCGAACGCTCATCAGCCCGCAGCAGCCGCAGCTTACTACCCTTACGGACCAACGGTGCAAAATAGCCGTCAAAATCACGCTGGTTCTTGCCACCCCGCTCAGCTTCGCTGGCAACACCCACCACACCCGGGCTAGGACGATAGCCGCCCGACTTGGATTCCAAAGTAACCTTGAGGGAGCGGGTCAAGTTAAGGGCGTCATCATAGGCAAAGGGTTGATGCCCCCACAGACCCAGGGCCATCACCGCCACGGCCGATTCAGCATCCAACTCCTCCACCCGGACACGGCCTTTAGAGATGCGTTCCACTTCCTGCTCCGCCACCACGCGACTTGCTTCCGCCATGGCCCGGATGGGCGACACCTGGTCATCACCGTCCAGCACCGGCCAGTTTTTCGATAACACGTTTAGCGCCCGGCCATAGGAAGCCACCATCCGGTCCACCGGATTGAGCTTCAGGGCTGCAAATTGTTTTAAACCGTCCCGCACCGCTTGCTCGATTTGAGTCTGCACCCCGCGACCACCAAAACCGCGCCAAGTAGCGGGCACAGAAGATGCGTTGAGACGTTTACGGCAGGTGATGAAGATAGAGCTGACGGCGGAAGCCGTGTCTTTGGTATGAATACCAACGGCTGATTCAGAATCCACCGGAAACGCGCTGGTAATATTCCAACCTGAATGGATTAGGGCTTGCGTGAGCGCTTCCCAGGCATCTTGAGATTTGTGGGTGAACATGATGGTGAGTACACCATCGTCTTTTAACACGCGGGCACTTTCGGCAAAAATTTCTCGCATACGGTTTTCATAAACTTGGCGAGCCTGTTTACCATCGCGGACTGGATTAGCCACCGCCTCATCGGCTTTATCGGTAACCCGCCGATCGAAAGAACCAGGATACAAATCGCTCAGTGTGCGCTTCTGCCAAACATAGTAAAAGTCGGATAGCTCTGAGTACTGCACGTTGTCGTAATAAGGCGGGTCCATGCAGACAAGATCCACCGATTGATCGGCGACAGTATCCATTTGGGTGGCGCTGCCATTGATCACGCGAACAGGATTGACCTCAGACTCCCCCATCTGCCGATTCTCAACCAGCTCGGCAATACCTTGAAAAGCATCTAGCACTTGCGACAGTCCCCAAGCTGCACCTGAATTGGGTCCGCTTAAAACCAGTTCACCGAAAGTCCATTTCAGCGAAAAATCATGACGACCAAACGATCCTATTATCACACCACGGCTGTAGTGCCACCGCGTCTGCCGACTGTTGTAGTCCACACACTTATCGATGGCGAACTGTAAATAGGTCACCACTGCTTTACCGCGCTCGGGACCTAGCTCGGCCAGAATTTGCGGCTTAAGGGTATTCAGTGTCTCGATTAGAATAAGATGGCCCAGCAATTGGCGGGATGTGAACATGTCGCACCAGCGGTTCATCCCGTAAATCCTTGGACGCATGTCATTACCTTCCGGAAAGCGTTCCGTCGGAATCAACCCATCCAACTCCCAATCTTCCCAACGGCTTTCCAGTTCCTGCCCGGCCGCTTTTATGGCGTCTAAATCAGTCTTATTGGGCGCACGAAAATAGCGTACCTTTTCGGTTTTGATTTCACCGGCCTGAGCGCCGGATTTATACCGTTGTACCCTACCCTGCTTGTCGAGCTTGGGTTGTAACCGAACCGCCACCACCACGTAAAGACGGTCTTGCCAACGGCCATGGGCCGACTCGCCGCGGGCCTGGGCTTTGATTTCATCGCCGTCGATGGCCTGTTTACAATGTACGCATTGACCGACGCCACGGGTTACGGTCGCGGTATCCGGGTCTTCGCCGTTGGGACCAGTGCCGTTGATAACGCGGTAGGGACGGAAACTCACCGTTTTGTTGCGGTAAGTGTCAATGGCCACACCCCATTTCTCGCCGTTTTTGGACAGCCAACTGGAATTGAGTAGCGGGGCTTCACCGCCGCAATGGGGGCAAGTGACCTGGCGGCAGTAGAGGTAGGTAGTAACCTGTTCTTCCAGAGCAATGGCGTCCAACTCTGGATCGGCCGGAACACCTTGCCTTAACAGCGTTAGTTCAGAAGCTGGTATTTTTTGCGAGCGTGCAAAGAAAGAGTTAATTTGGTCTTCAAGGGTATTCAAAAGCTGGTTGCCAAATCGCTCGATGTCATTTATTAATCCTTTACCGAATTTGACAGGATACTCCAGCGTTCCATGAAGAATTGTCGTGGCTACGGGGTTAAGCTCATTGGCAATGACTTTATGGCCTAGCCGGAGCGCCTCAAAGGGAATTGAACCGCCACCCGATGTCGGATCGAGCACCACCAAATTCGATGGTGAAGCTGTGGGATCAGCTTTGTAAGCCCGGTCATAACCGTAGAGATTTGGAATGCGCACATTATGGGCAGAAGCGATATCCAGCAATGCTTTAAAACCTGCTGGATCTGCTGGCACAGCATGAACGTCGAAGACTACTTCTTCGTTCGGTACCGATAGATAAATCAGCGATGCCTGCCAAGCCTTAATTGCTTCGTGCCCCGCCAACCTTGGATTCTTACTCAGCAATGCGGCAATGGCTTTTTTTTGCTCGCTACGACTCTCGTTCTCGGCAGCAACAGCCCGTTGTACGGTAGCATCGACCTGCAAAACAGCACGCCCGTTTTCCTCGGTAATCCGTTCCAATAGTTTTCCGGGAAGCATCCAAACCACCCCATCAATCACCACCTGTTTTTTCTCGATGCCAAGCTCCTTCAAAAACTCGTTCACATCGGCATCGACGGGCAACAGTGACGCGGCGATGGCCGCCCGGCTGGGTGTCAAGGGACGGCGCGCCCACCAGACATGCAGAAAATAAAGGGGTGGCAACGCTGAGCTAGCGCCACGTTCACGTTGTGTCTCCGCACCCACCTGATGGCAGGGGAAACCTGCTTCGATCAGTCTGCTATCCTTGTCGGACATATTTCTATTACTCCTTAAAATCTAAATCAAATGGTGCACAGAGTGCACCCTACATCAACTGCTATCCTTGTCGGACATATTCTCTATTACTCCTTAAGAACTTGTAGGGTGCGTTTTACGCACCATGGACATTACATTTGGTGCATGGAATGCACCCTACCTTTCACTCACCGGCGTGGGCTGGGTCGCTCGTGAAAGCCAACAACGTCATTCCCGCGAAGGCGGGAATCCAGTGACCCGGTAACACGTCTTTTCCACGCAGGCGAGACCATCCCCGTATAGGCACACCCGTCATTCCCGCGAAGGCGGGAATCCAGTGACTTAAAGCAAATTTTCATACAAATCTATCCACTCCGGATTTTGTTCTTCTAT
>CAZGON010000206.1:0-7542 GCA_964527085.1 uncultured Candidatus Competibacteraceae bacterium | reverse complement strand
TTGAGGGCGGACGCCCATGATGGTATTTACTCTTGCACTGAGGTGCAATACTTTGTAGCGTGGAAACTATAATTTACTTGTATTTTCCAGATTAAATCTCCGGAAAAGCCGGTTTTGCCAAAGCGTCAAAAAGGCATTTGTGATGAATGACAATCAATTTAGAGCCTTGATTCTAACTCAAGACGAGAAAAAAACCCTTTCCGCCATCCAAAATTTAACGGTTCAAGATTTGCCTGCCGGCGACGTGTTAGTAGCGGTAGAGTACTCGTCGCTTAACTATAAAGACGGTCTTGCCATTACTGGAAAAGGTAAAATCGTCCGTCAGTTTCCCATGGTTCCTGGGGTTGATCTGGCAGGTACAGTGCTTGAATCAAGCGCCTCTGATTATCAGCCGGGTGATAAAGTGGTACTCACCGGCTGGGGTGTTGGAGAACGCTATTGGGGTGGGCATACCCAACAACAGCGGGTGCAATCAGATTGGTTAGTACCGTTACCGGCAGGTTTAAGCACCCAACAGGCTATGGCCATTGGCACGGCGGGTTTTACCGCCATGCTGGCTATTCTGGCGCTAGAAGAAGCGGGTATAACCCCTACTTCAGAAAAACCCATCTTGGTTACCGGGGCCAGCGGTGGGGTGGGTAGTATCGCAGTGACACTCCTGGCTAAGCTAGGGTATCGGGTTGCTGCCGTTACCGGACGCCCCGAAAACCAGGATTATTTACGTGAGCTAGGAGCCAGCGAGTTTGTTACGCGGCAAGAAATGGCGGCAACGACGCGTCCTTTAGAAGCTCAACGGTGGGCAGGTGCTGTAGACACGGTGGGAAATAGCACGCTGGCTCATGTGCTTGCCGAAATACATCATGGGGGCGCGGTGGCCGCCTGTGGACTTGCCGGTGGCGCCGAACTACCCACCACGGTAATGCCTTTTATTCTGCGTGGCGTCAAGCTACTCGGCATCGATTCGGTATTGTGTCCGTTGCCGCAACGGAAACTTGCCTGGCAACGCTTGGCCAAAGATTTGCCGAGTCAAACCCTAAACCAGGTGGGTCATATCGCTTCCCTAGAAGCACTTCCACAACTGGCTGAAGATATTCTTGCTGGCAAGGTGCGTGGGCGCGTTATTGTTGATCCCAATAGCTAACAAGCAGACTTAAAGAAGAGACAGAGGACTTATTGGCGTATTTTTTTCTATAAAACCAATCCACGCCAATGATCCCAGGGAGATTTTGCTGGACGAATAATCACAAGGGTTGCGTTATCCGCCTCTGAACCACCCTGAGAAGTGGCTATGTCGGCTAAATTGGCGGCAGCCTTAGACAGTTGATTATTCGCAACAGCCATCTTCCACAAGGCTTCTTCATGGATTTGCTCCCAGATTCCGTCACTGCATAAAACAAACATGTCGTCTAACTGCACACATTCATTGCCAATATCGGGTCTTGGGGATTCTTCACTGCCGAGGCTTCTATAAAGGCAACTCTGGGCGGGGTGAGTAGCCACCTCCGTTTCACTGATTTCTCCTAGCTCCACTAGCATTTGGGCAGTGGAGTGGTCCCGGGTGCGTAATACACGACGACCTTTACGCAACAGATAGAGACGGCTATCCCCCACATGCATCCAGTGGGCACAGTCCTGGTGTAACCAAAGCGCTACCACAGTACTATGGGCCTGCTTAGATTTTGCAACAACGGCTGTTTGCACCTGCTCGCAAAGCAGCGTCAAGGCTTCACTCGGTTGGTTATAAAAACAGGCTAAGCGTTCTTGAAAAAAGATCTCGGCAGCATCCATGACGGCTTGTGCGCCCAAGGCCCCATCCCGATGCCCGCCTAAGCCATCCGCGACAACCGCTAATAACCCATCCCGATTAGGCGAAATAAAGACTCCCCAGCGATCTTGCTGCTCAGCACGCCCACCGACTCGGCTCGCTCCACCCCACAACCAAGGCAGACGCCGTTTACCTATTATCATGGCCTGCTTTCCGGCGGCAAAGGGGCTTTAGCAGGTGGAGCAGCCACTTGAGGACGCAAATCAACCCCACCCAAATCAGCAAATCCCTGCGTCCACCACCAAAACCCTACCATCCCACTGGTCAACATGATAATCAACAAACTCATCAGCCAAGTTTTTCGACGGCTAGCGGGAGATTTTTTACCTGCTTGGGCAATCATAACGGTGGCGTTGTCTTGATAGGGATGCGCAGCTGTGACTACCGCATTTAATAAACGCTGACAGGACAACGCCTCACGGTTTGCCATTTGCAGGGCAATCTGTTCTTCCGTTAGGGTAAAGAGTCCATCGCTGGCCAATAAAATCTGGTCATCCTTTTGCAGAGGATAGGGTTGTTTACAAAGATCGATAAGGTTTAACTCACTACCGGTCACAGCACTGAGTAATGCCGTTCGATCCGGATGACGATTAGCAACCTCTTCGCTAAGTTCTCCCGCCGCCACCCGTTGCGCTAATACATAGCGATAGGAGTGATCTTGATTCAAACGGGTAAGACCCTGACGTCGCCATACCCAAAGCGGTGAATCGCCAACGCTAATCCAATAAAGTTCTTGCTGGTTAAACACGACCGCCAACACGGTACAACCCATACCGGTTCGAATGGCTGGATCTTCCGCCACCTCGAAAGCAAGTTCCCGATTAGCATGTAACAAGGCGCACTGGAGACGTTCTGGAATAGTGGTTGCTGACACAGCGGCATAGGCATCTATAAAGGTGCTCACCACGATTTGGCTGGCTCGGTCACCACCATGCTCACCGCCCATACCGTCGGCAACCACCAGCACAAGTTCACCTGCACCTAACGCGGGAGGCGGCGTAAAGACCCCGTCATAGTCCTCCTGATAAGGTCGTCTGCCTTGAATACGCGCTTTGCAATATCGCCAATGAATCATTGTTTTGGCGTCTCATTCATGTTAGTCAACATCTTGCCAATCGAAATTAGCGCCGCAAAAAGGTACAAATCGCAACTGGGTTTGGCCCAAAACAATGATTTCATCTCCCTTCAATTCACTAGGCGTCAACACGGGCTGCTGATCTAGATAAGTCAGATTTGTGCCGCCACCGTGTTGTAAGTAAAATCGCCGACCTCTAGGATCATAGGTAATCACGGCATGTTGATCCCGAGAAATCTCTAAATCCCCGAAGTCTAACCGCACACGCGCCCGCGGACCACGCCCTATACCATTTAATCCATAGCCCAATGGCAGCGCATTGCCACGACCTGGACCGACGACAACCACTAACCAACCCACCACTGGGTCGTGCATGGCGCCACTCAGTCCTACCCCTTGTTCACCAAGGTGTTTGTGAGGGGCCCCAAATAAACGGGTACTAACGCCTTTTTCTTTGGACTGCCCTTCTGGAGGCTGAACAACAAGCTCCTCATCTAAGGGTTCTGGCTGGCGCACGATAACCCGAGTAGGGGCCACCGGCGTTGTCGCGGCTTTAGCGCGATGCTGCTGTCCGTTAGGATCGCGACGGATAGCCATAATGCACTCTCCTGAGCATAGTTGATCTCGATATAAAGTATTTTCTTAAACTAATCTTGTGCTTTGGGTTTAGTGGCTTTCGGTTCACTATTTCTGATCATCACAGTAAAGCTTCAAACACCGATCGTACCAATGATTTCGCTTTTACATGAGTGTGTCTAAGCGCCCTGGGGAACCTCCCAAAAGCGCAGTCGTATTTCTCCCAGTTCCAACACGTCACCGTTGCGTAAACTCTGGGTTGTAACTCGTTTACCATTGAGCCACACTCCATTCGTAGAACTTAAATCAGTGATGGTGAAGGCGCCATCACCATGCTGATATAATTCAGCATGATGAGCCGACACGGAATCGTTGTTAAAACATAACTCATTATCAGCTGCTCGACCCAGTCGACAACAAGCCCCATAGACAGCTAGCCCTTGGCCCGAATGTAGATTCTCAAAACGCGCTAAGATAGGCTGAGACACGGGTTTTTTTCTCGCTAACAGCCAAACCCACAGTATTGTCCCTACCAATACGATGGCGGCCAAAAACCAATGCCAACTGATCAATGGGGCCGTCACCGCAGGTTCTGTGAACGCTGTGGGAGTGAGCTGAACAGACGGCGTTTCTGCGACTTCAGTAACTAAGCGTACTGGCTTTATGGGCGGTGGCGGTGAACCTTCGATGGTGAAGATTTTGGCAAACACATCTCCTGCGCTATCCCACAAAGTCAGTTTTACTTGATGGCTTCCATAAAGATCCGGCAAGTCTAGGGAAAGTACGCCACCGCCATCAACTAGGGCTAAAATACTCGACAAGCTATCGGGAGGGAGCTGACCTTCACGAGCAGCTACAAAATAACCACCTGTTTCCTCGGCCAAACGTTGCAGGCGCTGTAGTTGAGGCCGTTGACTTTTGCGCTCCGGATACCCTAAACCCACAATCATAACATTGGCTTTTCCCGCTGCCAGCACCACATCCTCATGGCGATAAGCGGTGTCTTCCGCCATCCCATCGGAGAAAATCCACAGGGACTTGCGTTCTGCCTTAGTCCATTTAAGCAACTCCAAGCTATTCAATAAGCTCTGATAAAAAACGGTACTGTAACCTTGGGCGGATAAATCTTTTACAGCCTCTGCCAGAACGGCAGGCTCGCTATTTAAAGGCGCCAGAGTCCGCAAAGTATCAGCAAAAGCCGCTAACCCCACTCGGTAATGCCCATGGGTTAATTGGGGCAACCAAGCTTGTAGCAACTGTTGCTGCTGTTTGACAGTCGCTGCACGGGCCGGATCGCTCACGTCCACCAGCCATAAAATGGCGCTTTCTCCACCAGAGTCGGCAAACGGTTGCCAATTAGCCAAGAAGGGATTGGCTTGCGTATCAACCGTCAGCTCTGCCCGTTGAATCTGTATAGGCGCTAAAGGTTTAACGGTGCATTGGAGAGTGGGCGCTTGCCAATCACAGTCTAATGCAGCTGGCCAAGAGAACGCTGTTACCGGTATTGCAAACAGAAGCCAATAGCAAACCCAAACTAGGCCGCTAACAACAAACCGTCCGATTCCGCCAACTAAATGGCCCTGTCTGCCTTTGGCTATCATGCTAGGACCTTTCCGGTGAATTATCTAACACCAGTCGAAAACCCAAATCATTTTCCCGTAGCCCTGGATGGCGACCATCTCGATCGCTCACCCGCACCATCCGCGGTATATCGTCCCAAGAACCACCCCGTACCGTGCGTCGTTCGGTTTTAGCGTTTTGCTCTGTACACTCGGTAGCTTCCCGATCATAGTCACTCTGATACTTGGAGCAGGTCCACTCTGACACATTCCCCAGCATGTCATAAAGCTGATACTTATTTGGCGCTAGGGAACCGACCGGCGCTGTTACCGCATAGCCGTCTTCGCAGTTATGGATGATTTCCGCACTCCAGTCTGATTGAGCCGTTTGATCTGTGACATTGGCATAACGACAGGCTTCTATCGAGGCATCTCCCCAATAACGAGGCGTTGTCGTCTTGGCCCGCGCGGCATACTCCCATTCCGCTTCTGTGGGAAGCCGGTAATGCTTGCCGGTACGCTTAGACAACCAGTCGGCAAATGCCACCGCATTTTGCCAAGTTACTTCTACAGCAGGCTGTTGATCATCATTTAAACTGAAGGATCGGTTAGCTTTATTGAGATAAGAACCGCTATCGTGATCAGGCTTAAATTGCCGGTACTGAGCATTGGTTATTTCATACTGACTGATGGAAAAGTCTTCTACACAAACCCGTTTAGGTTTCTCATTAAAATAACGCTCGGCTTGGGAGTCAGGGCTACCTAAAGAAAAACATTCACCCTTTAAACCCACCAACTTCATACCGATAAAAGGTTCCTCCAAGAATTGCAAAGGCATTACCTGGCGACGTAAGTCGGCCAATTCTTTACGAATAGCTTCGACCTTCCGGGTATTTATTTTTAGCGACGCGGCTGCCTGCAGATGTTGTTGCGCCGTATCCCATGCCTGTTCCGTCATGGCTGTGCGGGCTGCGTCTAGGTATTTGTCAAGTTGCCGACGCTGGGCTTGTTGCTGGGCTTGCTGGGTTTGTTGTTGAGCGGTTTGCCGGGTGGTTTCCGCCTGTTGCTCAAATTGCTGCCGGCGGGCTATATCGAAGCTAAGCCAGTACTCATAATAGATGTTAAAGACTAACGTTCCAAGAATACCCAACAAACCAAGCAACACTAAAGATAAATAGATATTACGCAGGGTTTCCGGACGAAAGCGTGATTTTTTATCCTTATGCCGCCCTATGGCTTGTGAAGAACCCTCGGACACCGATGGTCTTTCGGACCAGGGATCGCTATTGGAGGACGCTGGAGATTCCAGCACAATTACCGATACAGGGGATGCGTTTTCAAGTGGTTGACTGATGCCCTCTTCATGAGAAGCATGGGCTAGGCCAGACTGGGTTTGTCGAGGCTTACCCAAGGGTACCGAAACAAATTCACTTGAAGACTCATTCGGCTTGCTAGGGGCGTGGCTAGATGTTGAGCGCAATGATTGCAGTAAAGAAACTGACTGAAACCCCTCCGACGACGGGTTAGGGGAACTTACCTTGCGACTCGGCGGGGGCTCAGAAAGGGGTGTATCGATAATCTCAAGCGGAGCCATGGGCTGTGCGGCGGCTTGCGGCGCTGGTCTGATGAGTGACCCTTTGGGTTGTTCAGACGGCGCGGCGCTGTGCGCAGATTGCGCTAACACATCGCGCATTTCCCCGATACTTTGAAAACGTTCTTTAGGCACCATGGCCAAAGCCCGATCAATAGCCTCCAGCAAGTCTTTGCCATACCGATCACCACCTGCTTTGATAGCAGGCTCTAGGGTATCCCACATTTGCCGATCAGGCGCTTCTGTAGGGGGAGTCCCGGTAACACAACGGTACAACACAGCGCCCAAGGCATAGATGTCTGTCCATGGACCATAGCGATCACTGCGGGTCAAGTATTGTTCTGGTGGTGAATAACCTGGCGTGACTAACCCTGTAATGCTTTTACTACGCTGGTTCAAAGACTGCCGAGCAGCGCCAAAGTCAATCAGCATGACACAGCCATCTCGGGAACGAATATAGAGGTTGCTTGGTTTGATATCCCGATGCAAATAACCTTCTCGATGGACTGCTTCCAGGGCAGGCAGCACTTCCTCCAGCATGCCCCGCAAATCCTCTTCGGCAAGCACCCGTTCCCGCTTTAATAAGGCGCTTAATGGCTCACCCTCCTCGTAATCCATCACGATATAGGCGGTGCCATTGGCCCGGAAATAACGCCGAACACGCACTACATAAGGATGCTGGACCCGGGCAAGAACCCGCGCCTCTTCGAGAAAACGGTCTAAACCCCAATCATAACCTGAGGTTTTTACCTCGGGTAACAGAGCCTGTCCTTGAGAATTGGAGCCGACATTTACGCCATTACTGGTTCGATAGGACCACTCAACCGGGAAATACTCTTTGATAGCGACCCATGTCTCTAGATGGGTATCCCTAGCTTTATAGGTAATCCCAAAACCACCTGTACCGAGCACAGAC
>CAZGON010000205.1:0-7603 GCA_964527085.1 uncultured Candidatus Competibacteraceae bacterium | reverse complement strand
AAGCCTACAAGGACGTATTTACGGCGTCCTCTGGAACGAGCTGCCGTAAGTCCTATAAAACTTACCACGCAAGCTTTTGGCATCACGACCGTAATAAACTTTTTACCGACGACGATACATTAACCCGCCCCTCGCCAGTATAGCTTTCATGATTACTTTCGATATCATTGAGCTTATAGCGATAATTGACCATTAGCCCGGCGGACTGCGCCAGGCCCTCTGGAAAGGTATTAGCAAGCCAATTGAGCCGCTCGATACGGGCCCCATTAGATAAATGAAAATGGGCCACCCGGTCACAAGCGATCCCTTTAGAACGTTTCTCCTCGGCAAGATAATGGGCACAGAGACGCATTAAAGGGGCTTTGAGAGCTTTGGCAACTTCTGGTTTCGCATACCAATCCGGTAATTCCAAAAGCGCTTTAAACCGGTTGGCGCCTTTAGCTGTCATTTTTTTATATAGCTTTTCATTTAAGCTATCTAAGGTCTTGCGTTCAGCCGCTAACAGTAACTCGGGCTCCACATCGGTGCCCTGATCAGAAACAGCAAATTTGCCATTTAACCAACGCTGAAAACCAGGAATAGGCGATAGAGTGGCAAAGGTTTTAAGATTCTTGAACTCATCCGTTAGCCCATCCACCACCCGCTTAATCAAAAAATTGCCAAAACTGATACCGGCTAATCCCTCCTGGGTATTAGAAATGGAGTAAAAAATCGCCGCATTTGCCGCACTGGGATCAAGCACTGGCGCATCTTCATCCAGCAGGGCTTGAATATTGGCGGCCATGCCATCCACCAAGGCCACTTCTACAAAAATCAGCGGTTCATTGGGCATCCGAGGATGAAAAAAAGCAAAACAGCGGCGATCAGAATCGAGCCGTTTTTTCAAATCATCCCAACTTTGTATGGCATGAACAGCCTCATAAACAATCAGCTTTTCTAGCAAAACGGCGGGCGAATTCCAAGTGATCCGGCGCAATTCAAGAAAACCCACGTCAAACCAGGTGGTCAATAATTGTTTGAGATCATTCTCTAACGCCATCAAGGCCGCATCGTCTTTGCAAAAGGTCAATAATTCCGCCCGTAGATCGACGAGAAAGTGAACCCCTTCCGGGAGCCCATTGAATTGGGTAAGCAGCCGTAACCAGGGCGGTCTTAAAGCTTTGCGCAACGCTTGCTCCGCCTTGATGACACCGGCGGCATCCAGTTCGGGCTTACGCAGGGTGGTCATGGCCGCGTTTACTGCCCCACGATCCACACCAAACTCATGGGCGATAATCTGCAAAAACCGCTTGCGACCTTGGGCATCGAGAGACAGATAGGTACGCCCTAATCCTGCGGCCCGCGAGCGAGCGGACACTTCCCCGCCCCGCCCTTCCAGACAATCACGTATTTGGATTTTGATGGGTTCTATATCTTTATCGGGCAGGTTGGGGCTAGGCGACGCGGCAAAGATACCGCTGGTTCTATCCGCCACATCACGCCACACCTCGCGGATATTTTGCATAGTACGATTAAACAGCCCAGCGGATGTACTGGCTGTATTAGTTTCAGTCTGAGTCACAGTTGATATTTGATTCATAAGCGCTCGCTGGAAAAAACGCTGCACATACTCTATTTTTAGCAGGTTAAGCGTAGTTTGGAAACTCTATAGAGATTGGCCCTATGGCCACTGCAACAATATTTATCTTTTTACTATATCAGAGAGAGGTCGGTTCTACGCCGCACTGGGCATAGGAGCCCATGGCGTGTTAACCTTGTCAGGTTTTTTATGGCAATGACTTTTATGGAACGTAATTGCTCACCCTCCCGTCATTCTCGCCATGGACTAGCGAGAATCCAGTGTCATGGACGGCAAGCACCGGTAGACAACCGCCTGCTACCCTCCCTGGCAACTGGATTCCGGCAATCCCTGCCGACTGGGACGGGTGAGTAGTTACTATGGAACGCGATTTGCTGCTCACTATGCTTATTTAGTTTACTTAGTAAAGGGAGATATTTTCAATGCGCCGATGGCTCTGGCAATGCTTGGTTTTGTTGTCGATGTTCACACTACCTTGCTATGGAGATATTTACGTCTATGCCGATCCTCAGGGTAACGCCTATCTTACCAATGTTCCGGTTAACGATTCTGCCTATAAATTGATTCGGGTAACCCGTATCCCAAAAACCCTTAAAGCCATGGGAAATTCTAAATATGGCGCAATTTCTTTAAACAGCGGCAAAGCTACTGTACTAGCACCTCGCAAAGGTCGCCAAAAGCCTTTTAATGTCGATAACGCTAACCGTGAAAAATTTACACCGCATATCCAACGTATTGCCAAACAACACGGTCTAGACCCTCGTTTGATGCACGCCGTCATCAGCGCCGAATCCAGCTTTAATCCCCGCGCCGTATCCCACGCAGGCGCTATGGGGCTTATGCAGTTGATGCCGGGCACAGCGCAGCGATTTGGCGTTAGCGACCCCTTTAATCCCGAGCAAAACCTGAACGGCGGGGCTCGTTATTTGCGTTGGCTGTTAGATAAGTTTAATAACGATCGGGTATTGGCCTTAGCCGCCTATAATGCGGGAGAAAATGCTGTAATCAAATATGGTCACCGCATACCCCCCTATGCAGAAACCCAAACATACATAACTCGGGTTCTAGATTTTTACGCCTATTACCTGACTGCTAATTAAGTGACCACTGTCAATGGAAGGTTTTTTTCACTTTCTACGGACTTTTTCTCTAGCATCGCCAGGGCCATGTTGCATAAGACATTGTAGGCAATGGCGCGTTTGCCTGTTTGTCTTACTATGTGCTTGGCCACTGGTGGGTTCTACTGCGCTGTCCCTCAGCGCCCAACGGCTCGCCTTTAAGACCGCCGAGCGCGCCCTGGAGCGCAATTTGGCGGTCAACTTTGATTCCCTAAAAGATTATCCTCTTTACCCTTATTTGTTGTACCAAGACCTGCAAACACGGCTTGCCCGTTATCCCGTAGAGGATGTGCGTTCTTTTTTAGAAACTTATGACGATTCACCCCTTGCTGCTCGGCTACGCCGCAGCTGGCTTAAACAATTGGCTAAAGATAACCGTTGGCAAGCGTTTCTTGAAGATTATCAGCCCACTGGTCAAGATGAATTAACCTGTTGGTATCGCCGGGCGTTGCTTAATACGGGTCAACCAGCGGCGGCTTTACAGGATATTGAAACTCTGTGGATGCAAGGCCACTCCCTCCCCGAGGTTTGCGACCCCTTATTTAGCCTATGGAAACGCCAGGGAGGCTTTACGCCACAGCGCATCTGGAAACGATTTGAGTTGGCCATTGGGAACCGGGAACGACGTCTGGCCAGTTATCTGACAGGGTTAATGACCGGTGACGCCCGCAAGGCGGCGGAATTTTGGTTAAGCGTAGATCGTGATCCGCCTATTATTTTGCAAGCAAACCGGCTCAAGGCAGGTGATCCGCGGCTTCTCTCTATTCTCATCCATGGCGTATATCGCTGGAGCCAATCGGATTCCGTTCAAGCTGCCGCCGCATTAGATACCCTAAAACGCCGTTATGCCTTACCCCGTAATAAGCTCATCGATATCGAGCGTCGGTTGGCGCTGCTGGTGGCCAGTCGTGGTCATCAGGATGCCCTAAAACGACTGACTAATCTACTCCCTGCTGCAGTGGATAACCAGGTCCGGGAATGGCGCGTGCGAGCGAGTCTGCAGCGTGAAAATTGGCCATTAGCCTTGCAATGGCTTGATCAACTCACAGTGGATGAACAGGCAACTCCACGCTGGCAATATTGGCGAGCCCGGGCCTTGGAAGCCACCGGCCAAGAAAAGGACGCCCAACGCTTTTATAGGGAAGCGGCGAAACAACGGGATTATTATGGATTCCTGGCTGCGGACCGCATGAAACTACCCTATCAATTAAACAATAATCCCCTGGAAGCATCCGCAAAACAGTTAGCAGCCATTGAAAAAATACCCGCTATTCAACGCGCCCGAGAACTCTATATCCTGGGACGCATACAGGATGGTCGATCTGAATGGCAATATGCCATGGCGGGTTTTGATGATAAGGCGCTCAAAACAGCCGCGTTGTTAGCCCATGGTTGGGACTGGCATCATCAAGTGATTTTGACCCTGGCCCAGGCAAAATACTGGGACGACCTAGGCTTACGTTTTCCGCTGCCCTATCGAGAACAAATAGTTACCCACGCCGGTAACAACAAGATTAATCCCGCTTGGGTCTATGCGGTCATTCGCCAGGAAAGCGCTTTTCAAAAGGATGCTCGATCCCCCGCAGGCGCCCTAGGACTAATGCAGATTATGCCAGCGACCGGTCGACGTATTGCCCGTACCTTAGAAGTTAACCTGCCGAGTCAGTATCGACTGCTGGATACTGATCTCAATATCCGCTTTGGGACCCATTATCTTCGCTATACCTTAGATAAATTTCAAGATAATCCGGTACTGGCCACAGCCGCTTACAATGCCGGTCCTGGTCGTGTAACTCAATGGTTGCGGGAAGACACTAGCCCTATCTCCGCTGATATTTGGGCCGAAACGATTCCTTTTTTAGAGACGCGCAAATATGTGCAACGGGTTATGGAATACACCGTTATCTACAGTCATCAGATGGGTTCCATGGATACCGTGTCTTCATTTCTCGATGATTTTAAGAAGATAAATATTTTTTAGTCTAAATCGTTGGTAATGTTTTAAATGCGATTTTCGTAAAGATCCGCGATAGGAAAACATAAATCATAGTCGTTCCACTCTAGATCTCCGTTATCTACATTAAATTTTGAAAACTCTTCTCTATCTAAATATTTTCGAATCAAGGGATTTAAAGAAGAAGAAAGGAAGGGATAAAAATCAATGCACCGCTTTGTATTATTGTTAAATAGCAAAGATACTTTGTATTCGCCGACATAGTCTGCTTTTTTTATAGTGATTTCTTGATCGTCTAAAATCATTTTATCCTCCTATCGATATCTTCGCAGGATATCTGCTTGTGCAGGACAAAATAGTCAATCCACTTCTGTACTATTTTATCCGCATAAGCTTCAACAAACATTTTAAAGTCATTCAGCGTAGATGGCGAAAGCGGTTTTCGTCCTTTCACTGTTTTTACACGAATCTCTTTTACTACGCCATCCTCAAGAATGAATTCGGCTTTAGATTCTTTTCCTTGATGCTTTCCATGCACATGGATAGGTTCATGTTCATTGCTATAGAACAGAATCATTATGCCAAGGTATGTGTATATTTTGGGCATAATTGTCTTGTAATCAAAGCACTAACTATAAACTCATCACACGCTTTTATCAGCGCAAACCAAAGCGAAGCAAATCTCTTAAAGCGATCGAATCCAACTTTGCTGGCACTGTTTAGACCGCTGTGCCATGAGACGCTGACGGATCGCCTCGCGCACATCTTCAAACCCTAGGGTTTGGGACGGGTAGATACCCTCGCACAACACCAGATGAAAACCGAGTAGGGATTCAACCACCGGGCTGACGCTACCCACTTGCAGTTGAAAAAGGATCTGATCCACCGCCGCATCAAGCTGGCCACGTTGAACCTGACCGAGTTTACCGCCCTCTAGGGCAGTCGGACATTCCGAATGGCGTGTAGCAAGCTCGGCAAACTGCTCAGGGTTGCGCTCAAGAGTATCGGCTAGCTTTTTAATCCGATGCAAAGCGATGGGGCGAGTGTTTTCCGGAAAATCAGGGTTGATGGTGATTAATAGATGACGCGCTTCCCGGGTCTCTGGGCGGACAAACCGCTCGTGGTGGCGCTGATAATAAGAATGAACGTCTAAATCGTTGACCGAGGCGCTACGTGTCGCGATCTGTCGCATCACAGCATCGAAGATAAGCTCCCGTTGCAACGCTTCATGGAGAGTTTTTTCGTTTAAGCGGTTGGCGCTGAGATCGGCTGCAAAGGTGGCGTGATCAGGATAGCGTTCGCGTACTTCTGCCAGCGCCTGGGACACTTGCTGGGCGTCGATAACATAGCCACTCGCTTCGTCACTAGCCAAAACTTTTGCTTCTAGCTCGAAGGTCTGCCGGGCAATTCGCTGCACTTCGGCGGCAGCGGCTGGGTCTAATGTGACAAATGTCTTATCAAACCGCTGCAGTGCAACGCGCAGTAAATGATAGGGAAAAACCGTATCTTGATCCATGGGGTTATTTGCCCCGGCTCCACTAGTGTTCATCACGGCGGCTAACCACCGGTGGCGTTCATATGCCGAAAGATGATGGGTTGCGCCTCAAATTCGTGACCTTTTGGCTTAATATCCATGGCTTTGATAATGGCTTGTTTGAGGGGCGCCATATTACCAGGGTTGGCGCGCAGCACATGACGCAGATCCACCGAGTGTTCTTGACCCAAACATAACAGGAGACGTCCTTCCGCAGTCACCCGCACCCGGTTACAGGTGGCGCAAAAGTTATGGCTATGGGGAGAAATAAAACCGATTCGCGATGTTTCACCCGGGATTCGATAGTAACGGGATGGGCCGCCGGTATTCTCCGTGGTGGCGATCAGCGTGAAACGACGGGCTAGATCGGTGCGAATTTGATCACTGGAATAATAGGCTTCGGCGCGATCATGACTGCTAATAACCCCTAGCGGCATCTCTTCGATATAGCTGATATCCATACCGTTATCGATGGCAAACTGGGCCAAGTCCACCACTTCGTCGTGATTACGGTTTTTTAAGATAACGGTATTAAGCTTTAGCCGCTCGAAGCCTGCCCGTTTAGCCACTTCAATACCTTGAAGAACTTTTGCCAGATCACCCACCCGGGTAATACGGCGGAATCGCTCAGCGTCTAAACTATCGAGACTGATATTGAGACGCTTTACCCCCGACGCTTTAAGAGCATCTGCCATACGCGCCAGTTGCGAACCGTTGGTGGTCAATACCAGCTCTTTTAAACCGGGCAGTTGGCCAAGGGCTTCAAATAAACTGAGCACATTCTTACGCACCAATGGCTCACCACCGGTGATACGGAGTTTTGTGACCCCCAGCTCTGTGAAAGCTCGCCCTAACAAGGCGAGTTCCTCTAGAGTAAGGATCTTGGCCCGGGGCAAAAAGGTCATGTCCTCGCTCATACAGTACACGCAGCGGAAATCGCAACGGTCTGTCACCGACAGACGCACATAGTTCACATGGCGGTCAAAACGGTCGATAAGCTGCGTAGTTGTCGGATCACCGGGCACAGTTGTTTACCTCAGTTTATTAAATGGGAGCGTGTTTTTTAGCCTCGTCAAAGACGGTTTGCTGTTCAGCAGTGGCCTCTTTTTGATGGTTACGCTTCCATTCGTCATAAGGCATACCGTAAACGACTTCCCGGGCTTCATCATAACTTACGTGTAATCCTTTTTCCTCTGCCGCCGCTTGATACCATTTGGAAAGACAATTGCGGCAAAAACCGGCCAAATTCATCAAGTCAATATTTTGCACGTCGGTACGTTCTCGCAAGTACTGCACCAAATGGCGAAACACAGCAGCCTCTAATTCAGTACGCGTCGGTTGATCCACAGCTCACCTCATTAGATAGTTAAATGACCTCCGGCAAAGCCGGAGGCTTATTGGGTGAGCCCCTCAAAGGG
>CAZGON010000204.1:1409-7614 GCA_964527085.1 uncultured Candidatus Competibacteraceae bacterium | reverse complement strand
CACAGTGGCGTGGAAGCCTGATTATCTTCGCTTACCGTTGCGGGGGCAGCGCCGGCTTTGCTATTTGCAGCGCACCGGCTTCCCGTTTCATCCTCAACAGCGGACGCTGTTGAAGACACCTAAAGTTATTGAACTAAGCTAATACCATCTTGTTGGTGTTGTCAATGTTCTTCACTGCCAAGAACACATTCCAGAGAAACACTGTCAGGACTTACATAGCTTGTTCCAGAGGACGCCGTGAATATATCCCTATAGGCTTGACGACGGCCGTCCAGGCCGTCGACACCTCTTTCACAAGCTATCCAAGTCCTTTGTGCATAACCTGGTCTTTTATTGCACATGAAATTTTTTTAGAAACCATCATTCTAAGTCGCAACGCAACTCAGCAAGCTACAGGTGGTTTCCATGAGTCAGTTCAATACTAGAAAGCAAGAAATATGCGGTGTTTTTCAAAGTCGCTTAGCTAATAAGCGCATGCTAGCCGTGGGGTCAACATGGATATTGTTGGTGGGCTGCCTTATCAGTCTATTGATACTACCGTATAGCGCCTACGCCGAGACTCCTTACAGCCATACCACTCCCAGCCCCGACGGCATCGGGAAAGTGTATATGGGTCGGGAGATTTCCCAGGTAATGGGCCACCTGGGAGCCGGTTGGTTAGAACGCCCGACCCGAGAGCGGGAGGAACGCACGGATCTGTTGTTGGGAGGTTTGTCTTTAGAATCGGATGATGTGGTTGCGGATATCGGAGCGGGCACTGGTTATTTTAGCCTGCCTATGGCTAGCCAGGTTCCCCAGGGTCGGGTTTTGGCGGTGGATGTCCAGCCTGAAATGCTGGATCTGCTCACTGCCCGCGCCAAAAAGGATGGGCTTGACAATATCGAGCCAATCCTGGGAGCTGTCGACGATCCCAAGCTGCTGCAAAACCAAGTTGATCTCGTCCTCATGGTGGATGCCTATCACGAGTTCTCGCACCCCCAAGAAATGATGCAGGGTATTGTGCAGGGCTTGAAGTCGGGTGGTCGGGTGGTGCTGATCGAGTACCGTGCTGAAGACCCAAAGGTGCCCATCAAGCGGCTGCATAAGATGACCCAAGCTCAAGCCATCAAAGAAATGAAAGCGGTGGGCCTGCGCTGGGTCGAAACCAAAGACTTTTTACCCCAGCAACATTTTATGGTGTTCCAAAAGCCGTGAGGCAGCGCTTTACATAGAGCAAATTATTTTTTTGTCTATATCGTGAACAGTCACGAAATATGCAATTTTGATTTTCAATGTTGCACATTTTAAACGTTTTACACACAGGGATTTGAAACGGATTATTAAAATATCCCATATCGTCAGCCGAAAGGAAGCATTTTGATATGAGTCATAAAGCAGCAATTGATGAACCGGGGCTGATCGACAACCTTGTCAACAAAACAGTAAAGCGACTCTGTCTTGTCCAGGGTGAATGTTCCAAGTTCTACCTGTATGTAACCCTGTCATGGAAGGAGGGCGAGCAACTACTGGAAACGCAACGGAAAAGACCAAGAGCATGGGCCAGCCTCGATCGACTGGTCCGACACATCAACAGCAAGTATGGACCTATTCCTGTTATCGAACTGAAGTTGAATGGTAATAGAACCTCAAGCAATAGCAGTAAAAACCCACAGAAACCAGGGAAAAAAGCGGTAAGGCTTGCTAACAAATAGCTTTTTTACAGCTCTTTATGGGCGATTAATTGGTAGTGAGAAAAGGAGAAATAATGTTTAAGTTTTCACGGATGCAAAAAATTGCAATGGTCACTCTGGCAGGCGCTCTGCTGGCAGGGTGTTTTAGCGAACCTACCCGAACCGTAATCTAATAAGGGTTTAAAACTTAAAATGGAGTTTACTTGTATGAGAAAAAAGATATTCGCATTTGCGGCAACGATAGCTTTACTTGCTAGCGCCGCTGTATTGGCTGACTCTCCTCGTTCTGTCGACGCAGCCACCTTTGACATAGGTGGTGTAAAACTCGGAATGAGCAAAGATGAAGCTGTCAAAGCTATAACTACGACTCTAAATTTATCTAAGAACGAAGTAGTGTTTGACAAATACCCCAGTCAAAACCTGATTACCGGAAAAAAGGAGCCTACATATTTTACGGTTGCACATGGAATTGGAAAATTCACAGTATATCTTGGACCAAATGCGCTCACACCAAATGCGTCTTCAACAATTGTCGACATGATCAGGTATGAAATGCCTTGGACTCCAGAGAATGTTGCCGCTATGAAAAAAGCGGTAATTGAAAAGTACGGCGAACCATCAAATGGTACGATTGGGGTAACATATGAATGGTGCCTGAAACCAAGCCCTAATACTGGGATTGGTTGCGGCGGATTTTTTAACGGTCCGGTATTGGCGTACTCGGGAGTTTCTCTTAAGTTAACCGATCCCAAATATGGTGAAGCATTATCGGACTTCCGCAATAAAAAGATCAGTGCGAAACCAACATTCTAACAACCGCTTCAACACAGACCGGCTTTGGCGCTAACGCGCTAAAGCCGGTCGTTTAGTTTGGTCGTTATTAGAGTGCGCCGCACGTCAGCTCTATATTATGCGTGATAGTTCCATTAAGAACCGAGTAGGAAAATGAAAGTTAAAGAGCTCATCAAGCTCATCGAATCGGATGGGTGGGTTCAAATACGAATGCGGGGAAGTCATAGGCAGTTTAATTACCCAAAAAAACCAGGTACAGTCACTGTCTCAGGAAAACCTAATGTAGACGTTCCGCCAGGGACCCTAAACAGCGCTTTGAAACAAGCAGGTCTTAAATAGCGGGAGCTAGATGTATGAGATACACAGTGATTATTGAAGAAGGCAATACCAGTTATGGGGCTTTTGTTCCAGATCTACCTGGATGTATAGCTGCCGGAGAAACCAAAAAAGAGACACTTGGGTTAATTAAAGAAGCGATTGAATTTCATATCGAAGGTCTCATGGAAAACGGAGAAGCAATTCCAAAGCCACACTGCGATATAATACAGGTGGAGGTCGATGCTGCATGATAAGCTGACTCCGTTTTGCTGCCAATACAGGCTTGTAACTTCATTGATTACCTAAATATTGTGCTTGGCGTCCTGTATCTATATATAGGTCCTATATCATCAGAGGATATCTGCTAAGCAATGCAGCTATCTTTTATCTGCATCACCGCCATTGTTTTAGACCTCTGGTTCAAAGAACCCCGCCGATGGCATCCCTTAATAGGCTTTGGCACCCTAGCCCAGGGCGTGGAAAGATGTTTTTACGGACCCTCGCGATTGGGTTTATGGCCAAGACGGTTGCGGGGTGTGGTGGCCTTGGTTTGCCTCGTTACACCTGCAGCGCTAGCCGTTTGGGTGCTATCCAGTCTTCCTGTGGCGGGGATCGCGATAGCAATCATTGTCCTTTATCTTTCTATAGGGGCCGTCAGTTTAGCGGACCATGGGCAGGCTGTCGCGGCTGCGTTAGATCAAGATGACCTAACCCTGGCTCGGCAGCAAGTGGCCAAAATTGTCAGCCGGGATACGGTAGTCATGGATGCCACACAAATCAGCGTGGCAACGGTGGAATCGGTTTTGGAAAACGGTTGCGACGCTATCTTTGGTGCCTTGTTTTGGTTTATCGTGGCAGGCCCGTCCGGCGCAGTGGTTTATCGGTTGGTAAATACCTTGGATGCCATGTGGGGCTACCGCACCGATCATTACCGTGACTTCGGTTGGGCGGCTGCACGTCTGGATGATCTTTTGAATTGGCCACCAGCCCGGCTGACCGGACTAAGCTATATGCTATTGGGCAATTCACGCGATGCTTGGCAATGCTGGCGCACGCAAGCAGCGGCTTGGAAAAGCCCTAATGCTGGGACCGTCATGGCAGCAGGCGCTGGCGCTTTGGGTTTGACTCTGGGGGGTGGCGCTCGCTATCAGGGTGAATGGCAAGCGCGACCGCCGTTGGGAACAGGCTCACCGCCTGGCTGTGCTGATATCCAGCGAGCTGTTGCTCTGGTCAAGCACGCTTTATGGCTATGGCTTGGCATTATGATCGGCATAGATGTGTTGATTTAAACCATGTTGCGTGAAGAATCCAATGAACAAACCCCGCATCCCCTGCGTTACGGTTACACCACAGGAACCTGCGCAACAGCCACTAGCTTAGCGGCGGCCTATTTATTATTAACTGAGCAATCTGTGACGATGATGCAAGTCACCTTGCCACGGGGTCAGACAACTCGACTGGAGTTAGCCTATTGTAGTCTGCAAGACGCTTATGCCGAAGCGGGTACTATCAAAGATGCCGGTGACGATCCAGACGTCACCCACCAGGCGCTGGTTTTTGCTAAAGTTCGCGTTATCAATCCAGCAGAGGTTCGTTTTCAGGCGGGGGAGGGGGTGGGTACAGTAACCCGTCCAGGCTTACCTGTGTCTGTGGGTGAACCAGCCATTAATCCCACGCCGCGACGCATGATGACTGAGCATCTAGAAAAACTGGCGCGACAACAAGGTTATCAGGGTGGTTTCCAGGTGACTATTGGTGTGCGTCATGGCGAAGAACTGGCTAAGCGAACATTAAATGGGCGGCTAGGTATTGTCGGCGGTTTATCCATTTTGGGGACTACCGGTATCGTGCGGCCCTTTTCTTGCTCAGCCTATATTGCTTCCATCCATCAGACCATCGATGTGGCCCGCGCCAATGGGCTGCGGCATTTAGCCGCCTGCACCGGCGCTGCCAGTGAGCAAGCCATTCGGTCCCATTACGGATTACCTGCCCTAGCGGTGGTAGAAATGGGGGATTTTGTTGGCGCTGTGCTCAAGTATTTAAAGACCGCGCCGGTCGCTAAGTTGAGTCTCGCGGGAGGCTTCGGCAAGATCAGCAAATTAGCGGCAGGACATCTCAATTTGCATAGTCATCACTCACAGATTGATTTTTCCTGGTTAGCACAACAGGCGGCTAGTTTGGATGCGGATCATGACTTAATTGATGAGATTCAAAGCGCCAATACCGCCCAGCAGGTATTAACCCTTACGCAACAGACTGGCCTGCCATTAGCAGATCGAATCTGCCAACTGGCGCGGACGAAGGCGTTGCACACTCTCCGCAACGATGCTATGGAAATTGAAGTCTGGGCGTTGGATCGACAGGGTCGACGGGTGGGTTTTGCAGGCCCATGAGACGCATTCTTCTGTTAGGCGGCATCGGCGAAGCGGCGCAATTGGCACGCTGGTTGTCCGTCCAGCATAGGGTCACCTACAGCCTTGCGGGCCGCGTCAGCCAAACTTTGGATTTACCCTGTACTGTGAGAGTGGGCGGTTTTGGTAGTATAGAAGGATTGGTAAATTTTTTGGCCAAAGACAGTTTTGATTTAGTCATTGACGCCACTCATCCCTACGCCGCTCAAATCAGTCATCATGCCCAGCTGGCTGCTGAACAGGTGCATATTCCCTTATGGACTTACCGACGTTCGCCATGGCATCCTAGCCCAGAAGATCATTGGCGTTTTGTTCAGAGTTGGCCTGAGTTGGTGAATGCTTTACGGGGCTTTCATAGGCCGTTTTTCAGTATCGGGTTGGCGCCGTTGGCACATGCTGAGACCATTCCAACCCAGCAACAGTGGTTAGTGCGTTGTTTGGCGACGCAGCCACCTGCTGCTCCCCGACTCACTGTACTGCAATCTCGTGGTCCCTTTTCCCTGGAAGCGGAGTTAGCCTTATTGCAATCCCAACAAATCGATGTGCTGGTAGCAAAGAACAGTGGCGGTTCAGCCGTGGGGGCTAAGCTGGAAGCTGCCCGGTGCTTGCGTTTACCGGTGCTGATGCTGGCGCGTCCGATTTTGCCCGATGGCGATAAAACATTTAACGACAGCAGAGTATTAGCGCGGGCGTTGGAATGTGATCCGGCTATGTTTCATCAATAAGATCAGGATTTGCGCAAAAAGGACTTGCGTAGCTCATGAAAGAGGTGTCGACGGCCTGGACGGCCGTCGTCAAGCCCACAGGGAGGTGTTCACGGCGTCCTCTGGAATGAGCTGGGTAAGTCCTGAAGGATGTTATAAGTGAACAATTACACACTGATGATACAAGGCACCACCTCGGATGCTGGCAAAAGCGCCATAGTGACGGGGCTGTGCCGTCTGTTAGCTCGGCGTGGTGTGCGGGTAGCGCCTTTTAAACCCCAGAATATGGCGCTGAATAGCGCTGTCACCT
>CAZGON010000204.1:0-1399 GCA_964527085.1 uncultured Candidatus Competibacteraceae bacterium | reverse complement strand
TTGCTAAAACCCAATACCGACATCGGTGCCCAGGTGATTATCCAGGGTCATGCTCTGGCCAACATGGATGCCCATGTCTATCATGATTACAAAACCGTCGCTCAGCAGGCTGTATTAGAATCCTATCAACGTTTGCAGCGTCAGTACGATCTGATTCTGGTGGAAGGCGCAGGTAGTCCGGCGGAAATCAACCTACGGGATAGAGATATCGCCAATATGGGCTTTGCCGAAGCGGTGGACTGCCCAGTGTGGTTGGTGGGGGATATCGACCGGGGTGGGGTGTTTGCCCACTTGGTGGGGACATTGGCATTGCTAGCGCCTAGCGAACAAGAGCGTATTCGAGGCTTTATCATCAATCGCTTTCGGGGTGATATTGCGCTGCTTAAACCAGGTTTGGATTGGTTAGAAGATAGGACCGGTAAACCGGTACTGGGGGTATTGCCGTACTTACAGGGTTTACACCTTGAAGCGGAAGATGCCGTTGCCCGGTCCACAAACAATGCCGATGCCGAGCTGAAGGTGGCGGTGCCGATATTAGCGCGCATCAGCAATCATACCGATCTCGATCCTTTACGTTTACATCCACAAGTGGAAGTGACTTGGGTGAAACCTGGTGATCCCTTTCCGGTGGCAGATTTAATTATCCTGCCAGGCAGCAAAAGTACTCGCGGCGATTTACAAAAATTACGGGAGCGGGGCTGGGATCATGCCATTTACCGGCATCTGCGCTATGGCGGAAAGGTTATTGGTATCTGTGGTGGCTTTCAGATGTTGGGTCAAGTGGTGCGCGATCCCCAAGGATTCGAGGGTGAACCCGGTGACAGTCCTGGTCTAGGATTGCTGGATTTAGAAACTACCCTCACGCCAAAGAAACAATTGCGCCGAGTCGAGGGTCATTTGACGTTAGAACAGGCCCCAGTCAGTGGCTATGAAATCCATATGGGCATGAGTCGCGGTGCTGCGTTGACGCGGCCCCTAGCGTGTTGGGGGAATACCACCGATGGCGCCATTTCCCAGGATGATCAGCTGATAGGCACCTATCTGCATGGTTTATTTGACGCTAAATCCGCCCGCGACGCGCTATTGCGTTGGGCCGGTTTGGTGGTGACCGAGACGCCCGATTATCGAGAGCAACGGGAAGCCGGTATCGAGCAGTTAGCGGATGCGTTGGAAATCTGTCTTGGTTATCAGGTCATTGAAGATTTAGCTCCTTAGATCAAAAGTAGTAGATTGAATAGGTTAAATGGCTTTCAAAAGCTATTTATCACTGCTTGGCGGGCTCAATGGGTCACACCCCTTGACGCCAATGCTATAAACCGTATGATGACAAACGACGGTTTCCCCTTGGGAATGAAAAGGGAACACGGTGAAAACCGTGGCTGCCCCCGCAACTGTAGGC
>CAZGON010000203.1:6292-7671 GCA_964527085.1 uncultured Candidatus Competibacteraceae bacterium | reverse complement strand
AGCCTACAAGGATGTATTTACGGCGTCTTCTGGAACGAGCAGCAATAGTCCTGTTATTCTTTAGGGACGCCTCGATAAATTTCAAGAGGACGCGGACAAATATCCTAACCAATTGCGTTTGGCGTCGCCGAAAACTAAGAAATGGGGGTTTAGTAAAGATTCTTTGCTATTGTAAGTCAAACGTTGTCCCTCGCAAGTGACCACCTGGCCGCCAGCTTCCTCGACAATGCACTGTGCGGCGGCGGTATCCCACTCAGAAGTGGGGCCTAAACGCGGGTAGATATCGGCCTTACCCTCGGCCACCAAACATAATTTGAGTGAGCTGCCAATGGACACTAGGTCGTAGTCACCTAAGCGGGCCAGAAAGCTGTTTAAACTGTCCCCCCCATGGGAGCGACTTCCTACCACCCGAATAGGTCCATTACCTAGCGGGGTAACGGCAATCTGCTGGACAGGTCCATCGGCTTCTTGACGCCAGGCTCCGTTTCCTCGGGCCGCCCAATAGCAACGTTTTGTAACCGGCATCAAAACCACACTGAGTACCGGCTCATGGCCTTCAACTAGAGCGATATTGACGGTAAACTCGCCGTTACGTTTTATAAACTCTTTGGTGCCATCCAACGGATCGATCAACCAAAAGCGTTGCCAGTGGCTACGTTCAGCAAAGGCAATAGTGGCGGATTCCTCGGACAAAATAGGAATATCGGGGGTCAATTTTTGAAGCTGGTTGACGATGGTTTGGTGAGACGCTAGATCGGCCGTGGTCAAAGGGCTCTGATCGTCTTTTTCTGCCACCTCAAAGCCAGTGCTGTAGATCTCAACGATCCGTGCGCCCGCTTCAGCGGCAATTTCTTTGACCGGCTCCACGAGGGCTGCTGTATCAATGGACATCATATTTTCCCTGTTCCTTGCAAAAAACACCCATGTTAACTTACTTGTAGGACTTACGCACAAAGGACTTGCTTAGCTTGTGCAAGAGGTGTCGGCGACCTGGAAGGTTGTCGTCAAGCCCACAGGGACGTGTTTACGGCGTCCTCTGGAACAAGCTACGCAAGTTCTGACTTAAACTGTTTTTGCGGAGCGATCTGCTATGAAAGCTATTTTATGTAACACCTTGGGCCCCCCCGACACTTTATCTTTCGAAGAATTAGAAAGCCCTGTTGTTAAACCAAATCATGTCAAAATCACCGTCCATGCCTGTGGGATTAACTTTGCCGATACCTTGATTATTCAAGGCAAATACCAAACTCGTCCGCCGCCGCCTTTCTCGCCGGGTATGGAAATCAGTGGCGAAATTATGGAATGTGGCGAAGGCGTGACCAAACTTTCTCCTGGCGATCGCGTGATGGCGGTGCTTTCCTACGGCGGTTACGCCCAAG
>CAZGON010000203.1:0-6275 GCA_964527085.1 uncultured Candidatus Competibacteraceae bacterium | reverse complement strand
CCGCCGTTGTCGTGCTGCCCGCCAACATAGATTTCGTCACTGCGGCGGGTTTTCCGGTGACTTATGGTACCTCACACCTGGCGCTGACGCACCGGGCTTGCCTAAAACCTGGCGAGATTTTGCTGGTGCATGGCGCCGGCGGCGGCGTTGGTTTAACCGCCGTGGAAATTGGCAAACAATTAGGCGCAACGGTGATTGCCACCGCCGGTAGCCAAGCAAAATTGCAGCAAGCCGCCAACCATGGGGCCGATTATCTGATCGATTATTCCAAAGAAGATATTAAAGAAAAGGTTAGGGCTTTGGGTGGAGCCGATGTGGTCTATGACCCGGTCGGTGGCGATGCCTTCGATGCCTCGTTGCGTTGTATCAACTGGGAAGGGCGTATTTTGGCCATCGGCTTCGCTAGTGGTCGGGTTCCGCAAGTCCCGGCTAATATTTTGCTGGTCAAAAATTGTGCGGTTATCGGGTTACACTGGGGGGCGTATTTGCAGCATAATCCGGCGCTAATGCATCAATCGTTGCGGGAACTGCTGACTTGGTGTGGGGAAGGTAAACTAAAGCCGCTGGTCTCACAAACTTTTTCCCTGGCAGAAGCACCCGAAGCTTTAACAGCCCTTTTAGAACGTCGCACCACCGGTAAAGTAGTACTACTGTTACGTTAAAAGGTTGGTTTTATCGAACAAGCAAGGTATCACCGAGTTTGACATAGCGGCTTTCATAAAAAATCAATGGCGGCCGGGAGGCGCTGTGCAAGCGTTCAACCCGTCCTAACAAGATAATATGATCCCCGCCGGGATAGGCAGCTTCCCGCTGACATTCCAGCACCGCCACACAGCCGTCCAATAAAGGCACGCCGCCGAGACCCGCAGTAACATTGATACCGATAAATTTATCCGGTTCACAGGAGGCAAACCGTTCAGAAACAGCGATCTGATCTTCAGCCAAAATATTAACAGCGAACCGTTTTGCATCCCGAAAAGCTACAAAACCCACTGTTTCCAGGGCTAGACTCCACAGAACTAAAGGAGGATCAAGGGATACCGAACTAAAAGAATTAACGGTTAACCCCCAAAACTTGCCAGCTTCGTCAATGACACTGATAACAGTAATACCAGTGGCAAATTTACCTAGGGTATGGCGGAGTTCGCGGTTGTCAAAAGGGGTGGGATTTGTCATTTTTGACTATTTAGAATGCTGAAAAACAAGACCCCGTTAAGATAGCACGAAGAGAGTATGGCTGGCTAACTGAGTATAACAGCAAAGACCGATTTTCCCTTTAGTACTTATTATGCCTTGCGTTATACTCTGCAGCTTTGGTTATTTTGGTTAAATTCATAACGCCGCTACATTCCATAAAAATGGCGCATATTTTTTTATCAAGGCGAACACAGTATGGATATTAAAGAACTTTTAGAAGCTTGGGGAAAAGCCAAGCGGGTTCAAATGACTCCCTGTGAATACCGAGTCCCTCTTTCAGTACAGGATGCAGCTCGGATCGCGGCTCTGGCAGAAATGTATCCTGCTAAAAGCGAAACTGAAATTATCACTGATTTACTGTCAGTTGCCCTCGATATGGTGGAAATTGCTTTTCCCTATGAGCAAGGTGCTCGGGTTATTACTGAAGATGAACTAGGCGATCCCATTTACGAAGATGTCGGGCCTACGCCTCGTTTCTTAGCTATTAGTAAAAAGCATGTCGAGCGCTTATCCAAGAAGAGTGAACGTGACCTTTAATTTAGCCAATGCTTTTTTTCTCAAAAACGTCGTAAAATCTAGTTTTGTGCTAGTCGTCTTGGTGGTTTTTCTGCTGTTGACCGCGACTGCCTGTGTTCGTCTGGAAACACCATCCCCTGACATCCAAGCGCCTGTGCAGTCTCTTAAAAAGCCTGCCGCATCCCTCAAACCGTGGCTATTGGTTGACACAAAAGAAGATTCTCTAATGGTCATGCGTGGCGCTGACATACTAGAACGTTTTGATAATGTTGCTTTTGGCGCTAGCGGTGTGGGTATTAAACGCCAACGGGGGGATGGTATTACGCCCATTGGTGTATTCAGAGTCGGTTGGTTTAACCCACAAAGTCGTTTTAAATATTTTATCGGTTTAAATTATCCTAATCTGACCTATATTACCCAGGCTTATAAAGAAAAGCGTATTGATAAAGCCACCTATGAACAGGCTCGCCAAGCCCTGTTAGCGGGCTATATACCGCCCCAAGATACCCTGCTGGGCGGACAAATTGGTATACACGGTGTTGGCGCAGGCGATTTGGATGTTCATCGTAGTTTTAATTGGACCAACGGTTGTGTCGCCTTAGACAATGAACAAATTCAGCGTCTAACGCCTTGGGTAGAGAAGGGGACGCGAGTGGTCATACGGTAGTTATGGTAACTATACATCCCATCAGTAAACTGTGTTAACGTCCTGATTATGGGTAAATCCTAAACGTGAAAGAGCGCTTTCTGCAGGTTTTCGTATCCTACAACGTATAAGGAGCCTTTAAAATGCCGCATTTTAATAAAAAAATTCTTTTGATTTTCTTGTTAGGTTTTGTCTTTATAAGCGGAGGTTGCGCCACCAGGGGCGATGTGGAAGGGGTTACTCAAGAAACCCAAACGGCTAGACAGATCGCTGAATCCGCTCAACAAACGGCAAACGAGGCTTTAGAAGCCGCCAACGAGGCAAAAGCCCTGGCTGCCGATGCCGATGAAAGAAGTCGACGTACCGAAGAAAGCATAAATCGTATGTTTCAACGCTCTATGTACAAATAAAGTAAAAGTAACCAGTAATCAGCCTAGCCTATTAAGTCAGGCTAAGAAAACCCCTGCTTTGCTTACTCATAAATAAAGCAGGGGTTTTTATATTAAAACTGGGAGATGGGCACGGGAAGACCACTTGACTGTTCTACAATGAGTTGAATGGCGTTAGAGTCTGTATTCATACCTAGTAGGTTTCTATTTTCAACCAATTGGAAAACCTCTTTTACCGTGAGCGGTGTAGGCTGTTGATCTTCTTCCAATGAACCATGGGCTTCTAAGAACAAAATATCTGCTAGCCTGCCAATTTTTGCAGGTTGATTAACGATGCGTACAGGTGTGCCTACATCGACTAAGGGAAATAGTGTTTCGATATTTTCTGGGTACATGCGCACACAGCCGTGGGTAACTCGCATCCCGATTCCATAAGGTTTGTTGGTGCTATGGATTAAATAGCTGGGAATACCGAGTCGAAGGGCATATCTACCTAACGGATTATCCGGACCGCCCGGTATCATATCCGGTAAAATTTCACCGTCTTTAGCATGTTCAGCCTTGATGGATTCTGGTGGATACCATGGCGGGTCTTCTTGCTTGCGCACGATCTTTGTTTCGCCTAAAGGTGTTTTCCAATCCATCCGTCCAATGCTGACCGGAAATGTCATCACTAGCGGTTTTTCGCCTTTTTTCGGTTTAGGGTAATAATAAAGACGCATCTCTGATACGTTAAGAACAATACCTTCGCGGGGTGTGTCAGGGAGAATGTAACGCGTAGGCAAAACGATGGGTGTGCCTTTTCCCGGCACCCAGCGGTTAACGCCGGGATTAGCCTTGACGATCTCTTCATAACCGAGACCGTAGCGCCGTGCAATGTCGATTAAGGTGTCTTCTTGTTCAGCGGGCACCACACGGATTTCGCCCACCAAGTCGACATCGGGCGGAGGTAAGATAAAGGTTGCACCTTGGGCAAGCTGAGCAGCGCTCAATATGAATAGGACGCAACCACTTATAAAAGTACCTACAGTAATAAAATTAGGCATACTAACCCCGATGCAAAAACCGACTTCAGTCTGTGCTGTTTGTTAAAATTTTCAGGTGTTCATGGGTTCTTGCTGAGTCAGTATCTGTTACAGCCTCCACCCGCGCCACCTGTTGCATTTTATAGATATCCGGTAACCGATGAGCGTGACAGCCCGCCATGACAAGCGCTTTATACCATGTGAATGGTTTTAATGTATTGTCGATGTAGCTGGAATCGGCTACATAGAAAAAAACCGTATGTTTATTGCCCGCTATAGTCAAGCGAAGCATCGTCTCATTATAGCCCCGTCCTAAGCCTTCTGCTTGATCTAAACGCGGTTTGTCCTGCCGAGTAATGGTGTAAACAACCCCTATGATGTGATCGGTAGGGTCGCCTGTAAACCAAGCGTTGCATTTTCCAGAACCGTCTTGACCGCGCTTGTGAAAGCAGAGCTTGTAGCTGGTCAAATGGGCAACCCCAAAAGCGCGGCAAGATGGCGTTCTGGCCTTGAGCCGCAGGGGATGCATATTGGAACCATACGCAAAATACTTGAGCAATCTGCCATCATTTTTCAGCTTGTAATTTTGCGTTGCTGTTCGCACCATGGGCTTTAACGGAAGTTCTATTCCATTTAAAATAATGGCGTCTCTAAATGGTTGCGTTGCTGTTTTTGTGCTCGGAATCTTTTAAAATTTTCTCTCCTAATAGGGCGGCGTCCTTGAGCTGAGCGTTGGCTAACACTAGCCCTAGGATCAAATCTCTGCTTTCTGGTGTTCCTTGTTCAGCGTCCAGATAGGCTTGAGCCCGCTTTATTAAGCGTTGTAGGTTGGGTGTGCCCGTATTGTATACGGTGTCGTTTACCATTTTACAGTCGTACATAAGCATTCAATATTACTAGAGAAAATAAATTTATCTCAGCAAGTAACATACCAATAGTTTGGCTTTTGTTAGCTATGAAGTTTGTTCTAACGCCCGTCTAAATGGCTAAGGGTAAGCAAATGATTTGTTTGGAGGATAGTTCTTAAGCTAAAAAGTAGGTCCAAAGTCTTTCTTGTCGACAACAATCTACCTTAACTTACTTTTTTTGGTAATTTTGTGCCTTTTTGAGAAAAGTACCCTGTGAAAACCATCTAAATGCCATAATATGGCCTCTGTTAGTTTGTCTACTAGACCGTTATTGACTTTAGGAGATAATTTATGACTGATTTGGAAAAATCCGCGACGGGGACGACGTTGAAACCCTCTTCCGAAGCACAAAGTAAAGTCATTTATATTCTTTATCTGATTGGCATTGTGGTGCCGCTCACCAGCCTTGTGGGTGTGGTTATGGCTTATATGAATCGTAAGGATGCCCCCGACTGGCTAAAGGCACACTACACATTTCAAATTCGCACTTTCTGGATTGGGCTTTTGTATAGCGTGATTAGCTATTTAACAACGGTTATGTTTGTTGGTTTTATTTTGCTGTTAGGTGTGTTTGTTTGGTTAATTGTTCGTTGCGTCAAAGGTATGCAGTATTTGGAAAGACGTCAGGCAATGCCTAATCCAGAAACTTGGCTGATTGATTAAAAGAACCCAATTGCAACACCAATAACCATAAACCGGTAGGTTTATTTAAATATAGTCTGCCTATGGCAGCATTCTTTACGCTAGAGTGTGCTTTTATAGATCTATGTAGTCGTTAGTACGCACGCCTCCTGTCTTTTATATCTGTCCTTCTAGAACCGTCCTTTTTAGACCCATATTTAGTCATCTTGGTCTAGTCAAGCCAAATTGGCTCTGCAGGCCAGTTTGACCCTATCAACAACTGTAAACATTAAATATTCTTACATGACTTACGCAAAAACAGGACTATCGTTGCTCGTGGAAGAAGTGTCGACGGCCTGGATGGCCGTCGTCAAGCCGACAGGGAGGTGTTCTCGGAGCGTCTTCTGCAACGAGCTGCATAAGTCCTGTATTAAAAACAATAGCTTGATAAAAAAGTTGCTGATGTTCTTGAATCCATCGGTACAGCATATTTAGGCAAGAATTTTGCTAAGAGTTTTGATTAACAAACGTGCTTTACCAAAGGAGAAAGAATCATGACCCACAGTGACACAAAACTTGATAGAGGTATCGATATTGCGACAGCTTTTGTGCAAAGGGAATTGTATAAACGCCGCTGCCTAAATCCAAATTTCTCATCTACGGATATTTGGGCAGGCATAACCCACGACGGTCGTATTTTTGTTGGTACTCCGCTTCTTCAACGCGGCCAAGGATACTATGTGGATTATCTTGGGGGCAGTCGACAAGCCTAGTCATCGCCACGACAAGCGCATCTTGAGTTTTGGTAAAGCAAAGAATTTTAAAGATTTGACTGTTTTGTTAGAGAGGTCTTATCAGTCGTTTATGAAAAGGATTTTGTCACTGTTGCCCATAACCGACTTTAAAAGACAGAAACTAGGCTAACTAAACAACCCTCAGCTATAAGCTGAGGGGTTATAACGTGGAGTCGATT
>CAZGON010000202.1:6488-7675 GCA_964527085.1 uncultured Candidatus Competibacteraceae bacterium | reverse complement strand
CAAACATGCGTTGCAACATCCGTTTTGCATCTTCATCCTTAGGATGGGCTTTACCCGCAAACACAAGTTGCATGGGGTGTGGCCCTTCTAAAAAGCTGAGAATCCGATCCACATTATGGGTCAATAGATAAATACGTTTATAGGTAGCCAAGCGGCGGGCAAATCCCATAGTAAGCACATTGGGATCAAATGTTTGCGCGGCCTTTAACACATAATCCATGCTATCACCCCGGGTGAGCCGATCCGTCACGCTTTGGGATTTTACCCAGCGTATCAAGCGGTTACTCAGTTCCATCCGGACCGCCCAGAGCTCTTCGTCGGGAATATCTTCCACCGCTTCCCAGGTGGCCGGTTTCATGACATTTTCCTGGCTGTACCAGCCGGGTTCTAGATAACGATCCAAAAGATGCCGGAGCGATGGCGCGATCCAACTGGGTAGATGAGCACCGTTGGTGACGTGGGTAATTGGCACGTCTTCAACCGCGCGACCGGGAAACAAACCCTGCCAAAGTTGTCGCGACACAGCGCCGTGAATACGACTGACACCGTTAACACTGCGACTCATACGAATAGCTAAGGCGGTCATCCCAGGGGGTTCATGTTGATTATCTGGGCTAATACGTCCTAAGCGCAGCAGCTTTTCCAGATCGATACCCATTTCTTGGGCTACATTGGGAAAGACAGTACGGATTTCATCGGCTGTGTAGGTTTCATTACCGGCCGGTACTGGGGTATGGGTGGTAAATACCAATCGCTGGCGGACTTGTTGACAAGCCTCTTCGAAGGCTGCTCCCCCGGTCATTTCCCGGCGCACCAGTTCAATAGCGGCTGTCGCGGGATGGCCTTCGTTCATATGGATGACGACCGGTTCAATACCAAAGGCATCCAGTACCCGCAAACCACCGGCACCCAGTAATGCATATTGAGCAAGCCGAATCTCCCGGTTACCGTCATAAAGACGCCCTGTCACAAACCGTTGTTGCGGAGAATTTTCGGGTAATTCTGTGTCCAGCAGAAACAATGGCACGCGTCCCACGTCAACCCGCCAGACATGCACTTTGACTTCTTCACCCCAAATGGGCACCTTGATGGTGATGGGTTCACCGCGATCATCGGTGATTTTAGCTGCAGGCCGACGATCCGGGTCGGTGCCATACCAATACTCGTGCTGATAGCCTGAGATATCG
>CAZGON010000202.1:0-6478 GCA_964527085.1 uncultured Candidatus Competibacteraceae bacterium | reverse complement strand
TGACGATATCGCCGGCTAAAGCCCCCAACCCGCCGGAATAAACCGGCAGCGAACGATGCAAACCAAACTCAGCGCAGAAAAACGCCACCGGATGTTCCGGCGCGATACTGTCTTGCGAGGGAGTACGATTGAGTTCTTCTTCAAGAGCATCCCGTAAAGCATCTACCCGATCAACCAACGCCAGATCACCGGCCGCTTTTTCTAGGGATTTCTCCGGCGCATCTAATAAAAAACGCACCGGGTTTTGGCGGCATAAACGCCAACGGTGCGCATCGATGTCGCGAAAGATTTGTTCTCCATCCGGATGCCAAACCCAACTATAGTTGTAAGCAACCCGCGCAAGGGGGGCTAGCCGGGCCGGAATATGAGCAGCCAAAGCTTGAGCTGCCCGCCGAATATCTTTCGCCCCGCTTTGAACAATTCCATTTTTTAGGAAATTCTTAGGCATGAGTCGCCCTCTTTTTAAAACCTAGCCGTAAAAATTAGGTTTATAGTTATGTGCAGCAAATAAGACGACAGGCCAGTTAGCCAAGCTGCCTCTCACTTACTTAATCTCCAAGACTAATACCCATATCCCGAGCCGTTTCCAAGATGTCCGAATCCATCGGCACCTGACGCATACGCCGAGTTGCCACTTCCAGAGAAACCGTGCAAATCTTACCGCTTTGCAGACCGACCATGGTGCCAAAATTACCGGCTTCAATTTCCCGAACCGCTGCAGCGCCCAAACGTAGCGAGAGCAGGCGATCAAAAGGAGTGGGTTGTCCGCCACGCTGCAAGTGACCTAACACGAGGCTACGGGTTTCTTTACCGGTGTTTTCTGAAATTTGCTGGGCTACCCACTGGGCTATACCACCCAGCAACACCTCACGACCCTTTTCTTGCTCCTTTTGAATAAATCGTTGACCGCCTGCAGGGGTGGCGCCTTCAGCAACCACCACCAAGCTAAAATGACGACCTTTAGATTCTCGGTCACGAATTTTGCGATACACCGATTCCATATCAAAGGGAATTTCTGGTAGCAAAATGACATCCACCGTGCCGGCAATACCCGCGTGCAGCGCAATCCAACCCGCATAGCGCCCCATCAGCTCCACCACCATGACCCGCTCATGACTTTTTGCCGTAGGATGGAGTTTGTCTAGGGCATCTGTTGCGGTAGCGACAGCTGTATCGAAACCAAAGGTGTACTCGGTGGCTTCCAGATCATTATCGATGGTTTTTGGAACACCGATGACGGGCATTCCATGCCCCTCATAGAGTTTACGGGCAATAGCCAAACTACCGTCGCCACCGATGGCCACTAAGCCACTAAAACCCCGTTCGCGAAATTTTCCGACTACCCGCTCGCCGCTGTCTTCCATCTCGCCTTTTTCATTGACAAATTGAAAGGGATTACCGCGATTATTAGTACCTAAAATAGTGCCGCCGATATGAGTAATCCCGGCCACCGCATGGGCGTCTAGACGTATTAAACCATCATCCCGCCACAATCCTTCGTAGCCACGTTTGATGCCATAGACTTCCCAACCTCGGCGGGTGCCGGCTAAAGCCACAGCTCGAATCACCGCGTTGAGTCCAGGGGCATCGCCGCCCCCTGTGTTTACTGCAATACGAACTGCAGCCATAGTCGAGTCTCCACTAGCGCCTTATAGACGTCCTCAATAGGTAGGTGTAGCCCTAAACCCGCTCATCACTTTCTTAACCAAAACAAAACATTCCCCACTGCCACCTGACAGACCGTATTAACGTCCTTCAGGGGTGTAAGGATTTTTATATTTTTCCAGAATTTTTATGTAATTAGCCCGTTCAAAGGCATCAGGGTCAGCCACTTTCTGCTGACTCATGGAACCTTTCATCTGCTTAACGGAGGCATAGTCTCTTTTTTCCATCCAGGTTGTAAGTCCTGTCACCAACTTCCCAATATAATCACCGCCGTTTTTTAGCAGCGCCGAGGTGGACATCACCGCATCGGCGCCTGCCATGAGATATTTGATAACCTCTTGCTCACTTTGCACACCGCTGGTGGCCGCCAAGGAAGCGTTGATGCGCCCATAAAGCACAGCAATCCATAACAGTGGCAGACGAATTTCGTTGCTGGTGCTCAGTTGCAAATCGTTAAGCACTTCTAGCTGGTCTAAATCGAAATCCGGCTGATAAAAACGGTTGAATAACACAAGAGCATCAGCATGGGATTCATCCAGGCGTTTTGCCATTTCTCCCATGGAACTAAAAAAGGGACTCAATTTGAGGGCAACTGGAATAGACACCGATGACTTAACGGCCTTTAACACATCCAAATAACGCTCTTCCACCTCTCTACCGGAGGTGCCTAAATTGGTAGGAATGTAATAGATATTTAACTCAAGACCCTTAGCGCCGGCATCCTGTATTTGTTTAGCGTAGTCAATCCAACCTTCGTTGGTGACACCATTAAGACTACCGATAATAGGAATATCGGTGCTTTCAGCAGCACTTTGCAGAATGGTCAAATACTCTTCCGTGCCAGTGTGATAATCCTCCACTTCAGGAAAATAGCTCAACGACTCGGCATAGACCTCTGAGGTAGTCTCCATTAAATAATCAAACCGGGCTTTTTCGTGGCGGATCTGTTCTTCAAAGAGTGAGAACATCACCACAGCTGAAGCACCGGCGTCTTCTAGTTTTTTGATACCATCCACGGAATTGGAGAGTGGTGATGCAGAAGCCACCAGCGGATGCTTTAACTCCAGCCCCATATAAGTTGTGCTTAAATCCATAAATCCCCCTAATTTATTGTCGTCAACTGGGTTGCGCCTAACGTATACAGGAGTCCCCCCTTAACGATAGCGATAAGGGGGAACCGGTTAGGCGTTTAAATTAGCTTATTTAGGGCTAGAACATTTCCCATTCGGTTATATCCGTCGTTAGCCTTCGGTATCGACAACGTGCTCATGTACTAGGTGTACATTCCGCGCGTCGATACCGACGCTGCCTTGGTTACAGCCAAAGCGAAAACGCTCTAGGGCGCGGGCTGAAATTGTTCGCCACTGCGACTTGCCATATCTTCATAGATATCCCAGCGTTGATAAACAGCCTGTTGCGCCAAACCCATTAGACGCTCTGCTTCCTTGGGATTGGTTTTGGTAAGCATCTTATAACGCAGCTCATTATAGGCATAATCCTTCAAAGCAATCCGGGGCCGCGGCGAATCCAACACAAATGGGTTGTGTTCAGTCTTACGTAGCTCAGGATTATAACGAACCAGTGGCCAATAACCGCTTGCCACAGCCAAGTCCTGCTGTTTGAGACCAAACTGCAGATTGTAGCCATGGGCGATACAGTGGCTGTAGGCCAAGATCAGCGACGGACCGTCATAGGCTTCTGCTTCACGGAACGCCTGCAAGGTCTGCTGCGGGTTGGCGCCCATGGCGATACGCGCCACATAGACGTTACCGTAGGAAATGGCTTGCATGGCCAAGTCTTTCTTGCCAATTTGTTTACCGGCGGCGGCAAATTTCGCCACAGCGCCTAACGGTGTTGCCTTGGACATCTGGCCACCGGTATTGGAGTACACTTCGGTGTCCATGACAAACACATTGACGTTACGGCCGCTCGCCAAAACGTGATCCACACCACCAGAACCGATATCGTAAGCCCAACCATCACCGCCCACGATCCAGATACTACGGCGTACCAAATGATCGGCCACCGATAACAAATCTTTAGCCTTATCCGAATCCATCTTCATCAGACGCACTTTAAGTTCCGCCACCCGCTCGCGTTGGGTACGAAGCTCCGATTCAAAGGTCTGCGGCGCGGTGAGTATCTCATCCACCAACTCTGGACCTAGCTCTTTTTTGAGTTCCAGCGCCAGCTGTTGCGCCATGGCCAGATGATGATCCGCAGTGAGGCGGAAACCAAAGCCAAACTCGGCATTATCCTCAAACAGCGAGTTTGACCATGCGGGCCCGCGGCCTTCTTCGTTGATGGCCCAAGGCGTAGTGGGCAAATTGCCCCCATAGATGGAGGAACAGCCGGTCGCATTGGCGACAATCAAACGATCCCCAAACAACTGGGATAACAGTTTGAGATAGGGGGTTTCACCGCAACCGGCGCAGGAGCCGGGGAATTCAAATAAAGGCTGCAGGAATTGTGCACCCCGCACTGTGGAGAAATCTACCCGAGAACGGTTATTGACCGGTAATGTTTCGAAGAAATTAATGTTTTGCTGTTCGGCTTCCAAAATAGGCGCTTTGGCGCCCATATTGATAGCTTTTTTGCCGGTCTCTTCCTTGCTCTTGGCCGGACACACCTCAACACACAGACCACAGCCAGTGCAGTCTTCCACTAGTACCTGCAAGGTATAGCGGGTATCCGGAAAACCACGGGCATCGATGGGGGCGGATTTAAAGGCACTCGGCGCTGAATCTAGTTTGGCTTCGTCATAGAATTTAGCGCGAATCACGCTATGGGGACAGACAAAACTACAGTTGCCGCATTGAATGCAGATTTCCGGTTCCCAAATCGGCACAAACTGGGAGACATTGCGTTTCTCCCAGCGGGTGGTGCCGGTGGGATAGGTGCCATCCACAGGCAGGGCGCTCACCGGCAGTTGCTCACCTTTACCTGCCATCATCATGGCGGTCACATTCTGCACAAAGGCTGGCGCCTGGGCAGGCACTGTCGGCGGCATTTCGCGTTTGCTGGTGACCTTGCTGGGTACATCTACCTGATACAAATTGGCCAAGGTTTGGTCCACGGCTTGGAAGTTCTTTTGCACCACTTCCTCGCCTTTTTTCATATAGGTCTTTTTGATGGCCCCTTTAATCTTCTCGATGGCCTTGTCTTTCGGCAATACTCCGGAGATGGCGAAGAAACAGGTCTGCATGACGGTATTGATGCGGTTACCCATACCCGCTTCCCGGGCTACCTTATAGCCATCAATAACGTATAAGGACAACTTTTTCTCAACGATACGCTCTTGCACCTTGCGGGGCAGTTCGTCCCAAACTTCCTCCGGTCCATAGATGCTATTCAGCAAAAACGTGGCCCCAGGCGCTGCGTTAGCAAGAACGTCGGTTTTCTCTAAAAAATTGAACTGATGACAGGCGATAAAGTTAGCCGACTGAATCAAATAGCTGGAACGAATCGGGTCTGGACCAAAACGGAGATGGGAAACCGTCTGGGAGCCTGATTTTTTGGAATCATAGACAAAATAACCCTGGGCATAAAAGTTGGGGTCTTCGCCGATGATCTTAATACTGTTCTTATTAGCCCCCACGGTGCCATCGGCGCCGAGACCATAGAACATAGCCCGCACTACCTTGTCGGATTCGATCATAAAAGCGGGGTCGTAAAACAAACTGGTGTGGGAGACATCGTCATTGATGCCAACGGTAAAATGGTTCTTGGATTTGTCCCTTTTCAGCTCATCGAAAACCGCTTTGACCATGGCTGGGGTAAATTCTTTAGAAGATAATCCATAGCGTCCACCGATTAGCTTAGGCATAGCCGCCATCGGCAAGTTACCCTCGGCCATAGTTTCCGCAAAGGCGGTTAGGACATCCTGATAAAAGGGCTCACCAGCAGAACCGGGTTCTTTGGTGCGGTCTAGCACCGCGACGGCCTTAGTAGACGCCGGCAGTGCTTTGATCAGCTGTTCGGTGGGAAAGGGTCGGAACAGATGCAATTGCAGAATACCGACTTTCTCCCCCTGGGCCTCTAAATAATCCACCGTCTCACGCACCACATCGGCGCCCGAGCCCATGATGATAATGACCCGCTCGGCATCTTTGGGGCCAAAATATTCACACAGATGATATTGGCGTCCCGTCAGCCCGGCAAACTTATCCATGGCTTTTTGGACAATGCCAGGGATTTTGGCGTAGAAAGGATTGACGGTTTCCCGCCCCTGGAAATAAGTGTCGGGATTTTGCGCGGTGCCGCGCATAAAGGGGTTGTCAGGGTTTAAGCCTCGCGCCCGGTGCGCACGCACCAAATCATCGTCGATCATGGCGCGGATTTGCTCATCCGATAACAGGGTCAGTTTGTTGACCTCGTGGGAGGTGCGAAAACCATCGAAAAAGTGGATAAAAGGCACCCGCGCTTCTAAGGTTGATGCTTGGGCAATCAATGCCATATCATGACACTGCTGCACCGAGCTTGAGGATAACATGGCCCAGCCGGTGGAACGCACCGCCATCACGTCCTGATGATCCCCAAAGATAGATAACCCTTGGGCCGCTAAGGAACGGGCCGCCACATGGAAAACCGCCGACGTCAGTTCGCCGGCAATTTTGTACATGTTCGGGATCATCAACATCAGACCTTGGGATGCTGTAAAGGTGGTGGTTAGGGCACCGGTCTGCAGGGCCCCATGAACCGCGCCAGCGGCCCCACCTTCGCTTTGCATTTCTGCGATGAGGGGAATATTTCCCCAAATATTGGTCTTACCCTCGCTAGCCCATTGGTCTGCCAGCTCCGCCATCGTAGAAGA
>CAZGON010000201.1:0-7697 GCA_964527085.1 uncultured Candidatus Competibacteraceae bacterium | reverse complement strand
GAATACTGTCTCCCGAAGCGGGCTGGGCCACAAAACAGGTGGTGTCGGACATTTTGGAAATATCAATCTCTTTTTGCCCGACCCCGACGGTTTCAATCAACACAATATCGAAGGCTGCCAGCATGGCTAAACTCATGGGCCATACTTCAGCACTCAACCCCCCAAATTCACCACGGCATGCCAGAGAACGGATAAACACGTCGCCATCCATGCCACCGGCCGCCAACATACGCAGACGATCGCCCAGTAACGCGCCACCACTAATGGGGCTGGAGGGATCCACCGCCAGTACACCCACCGTTAAACCTCGTTGACGCCACACATTGATCAGGGCCGATGTTAGCGATGATTTTCCAGCGCCGGGAGGTCCCGTAATACCGATGAGATGACCGGCGGCATCGAGCTTTTCGGCGGGCAATGTGGCCAAAAAATGGGCCGCACAGCGGCGTGCTTGAGGGCGCTTATCGTCCAGCAGATTCAAAGACATGGCCACTGCCGCCCGATCTCGACTCGCCACCGAAGCCGCTAATGTCTCCGGATTAGGCAACCCTTTCTGGGCAAACATAAATCAAGCGGCCTTTTGTTGGAAAGGTTTCAGCCCGTTGGACTCGCGGATAATATCCACAATGTCCATCATAATGGCATTCATATCCATGATGTTCTTCGGTGTATAAACGGCAGCCACGCCTCTAGCAAGCAATTTTTGCTCATCATCCACCGGAATAATGCCACCCATAATGATAGGAATATGGGTCAAACCGACCTTGCCAAGTTCATCGAAAATATCTTCAGTCAATTCCAAATGACTGCCGGATAGCACCGACAGACCAATCAGATGAACACCCTCTTCCAACGCTGCTTTGGTGATCTGTTGAGGTGTTAGACGGATGCCCTCGTAGACGATTTCAAACCCTACGTCTCTGGCCTTAACGGCGATCTGCTCGGCACCGTTGCTATGGCCATCAAGACCCGGTTTACCCACCAACATACGTAGCGGTCGACCGAGTTCTTCGCCGGTTTGACGCACTCTGTCACGAATCTCTAAGACCACATCACTATGTTTTTGCCCCTCGGTGCTGATATCGATTCCCGTGGGAGGACGATATTCGCCAAACATATCCCGCAAGGTTTGACTCCATTCACCGGTGGTTACCCCTGCATGGGCACAACGAATCGAGGAGGGCATAATATTGTCGCCATTGTTAGCGGCATCTTTTAAGGCCGCTAAAGCGGCATCCACGTCTGCCTGATTACGCTGAGCCTTAAAAGCATTGAGACTTTCGATCTGGGCCTGGGCTGCACGGGGATCTACCTTCATAATGCCGCCGTCTTCTTTCGACATCAGGGGCGAAGGTTCTGTCTCGGTAAAGCAGTTTAAGCCGACGATTTTAAGCTCTTTGCTCTCGATGGCCCGCATCCGCTTCATATGGCTGGTGACTAGCTGACGTTTGACATAGCCATTTTGTACAGCCGCCAACATACTGCCATTATCTTCAACCCGTTGCAGCTCTTCTCTAGCACCCTCAATCAAGGACTGCACTTTAGCATCCACCACCGGCGAGCCATCAAAAAGATCACCATACTCTAACAGATCCGTTTCAAAGGCTAGCACCTGCTGCATCCGCAGCGCCCACTGTTGATCCCAGGGTCGCGGCAGACCTAACGCTTCGTTCCAGGCAGGCAGTTGCAGGGCTCGCGCTCGCGCTTTTTTCGATAAGGTTACGGCCAGCATCTCGACCACAATGCGCTGCACGTTGTTCTCGGGCTGGGATTCGGTAAGTCCCAGGGAGTTGACCTGAATACCATAGCGGAAACGGCGCATTTTGGGATTTTTCACACCGTAGCGATCCCGGGCGATTTCGTCCCACATATCCACAAAGGCGCGCATCTTACACATTTCTTCAACGAAACGAATACCGGCATTGACGAAAAATGAGATACGCCCTACCACTTCTTCGAAGGCTTCATCACTCATTGCCCCAGCCGCTTTGACGGCATCCAGGATGGTCGTAGCAGTGGCCAAAGCATAGGCCAGCTCTTGGGTGGGTGTGGCGCCGGCTTCTTGCAGGTGATAACTGCAAATATTGGTGGGATTCCATTTGGGAATATGCTTTACCGTGTAGGTGATCATATCGCTGATCAATCGCACCGAGGGTTCCGGTGGAAAGATATACGTGCCCCGAGAAAGATATTCTTTAATGATGTCGTTTTGAGTGGTTCCCTGCAGCTGCGACTGATCTACGCCCTGGCGCTCGGCGGCCGCCACATAAAGGGACAATAACCAAGCCGCCGTGGCGTTGATGGTCATGGAGGTGTTCATCTTATCCAAGGGAATCTGATGAAACAGTGTTTCCATATCTCCAATATGACAGATGGGCACACCGACTTTACCTACTTCGCCCCGGGAAAGTATATGGTCTGAGTCGTAGCCTGTTTGGGTGGGCAAATCAAAAGCCACTGACAAGCCGGTTTGGCCTTTCGTCAGATTATTGCGGTAGAGTTCATTGGATGCTTTGGCTGAGCTATGCCCGGAATAGGTGCGCATCAGCCACGGTTTATCGCGCTTAACAGCTTGGGTCTCCATACAGACCTCCTTATTAGGATGAGGTAGGGCGTCGTTTAACCAGGAGACGCCGCTCGATCTCAAAAATTTTCTGATTAATTTTTTCCTTACCCAATTTTTGTTTATTATTTTCCTTAATAAAGAGATCCGCTCCGTGAACTTCTAGCGCTTGGGCGGCGCTCACGTTTTTTACACCGATAAATTGCAAGGTAACGATGCCGACTTTATCGTTATCGGCCAGCGGTTCCGCCGCTAATACTCGGGAAAGCCCAGCGACGGTGTCGCCGGAAACCGCGGGTTGAGTATGATAACCTTCGGTAAATCCCAACTCCCATAAGGCGTTTTCACTCACATCCCGGCTTGCCAGACCTTCCAACCACGCGAACACCAATCCCCCATAAACGATGGGCTCACCGCTCATCTTACCCGATAAACCGGTGCTGAAAACCCGATCAAAATGCAGAGGATGGGTATTGCCCACCCAATAGGTGAGGGCCATGTGTTCATCGGTGATGGTACGGCCATTGGGATGGACGATAATATCGCCGGGGGTAAAATCTTCAAAATAGGTGTTAGGACCAGTCAGATCCTCCGGAAATGGTGTACCAGTTAACGGTAACTCCAGATTTGGATTTTCTACCCAGGGAAATTCTACAGGTTCATTGGAGGCTGGCGTGGTCGGCGGGCGACTTCCACGCCATGACACCATGATCTTACGTTCGTATTGCAGCACCACTTGACCTTGCTGATTGGTCCCCAAGGTGCGAATCAGGACAATGCCCGGTTTATCCTCACCCCGCTCTTTACGGTCAACCACCTTGGTAAAGGCGCGTAGCGTGTCGCCTGCATAGACAGGCCGCAAAAACTGCACATTGTAATAGCCTAAATTGGCAATGGCTTTCTCGGAGTCATTTTGTACCCCGAGAGACAACACCACGTTAAAAACCATTTGCGGACTGGCGGGAAGATCCGAAAATCCACACGCCTTGGCATAATCGGTATTCAAATAAAGGGGATTTGCCTGCATAAAGATGCGGGCAAAATCCAACATAGTTGCCCGCTCGAAGCTAAAACCTCGCGGATGAACGAAGACCTGACCTGGAACAAATTCATCAAGATAGCGCCCGTATTGGGGCGCTCGAACTTGCTCTACATTGATCTCGACGTCCCCGGCCAGTTCGTTTTGTTGAGTAAACGCCATGGCGATGGACATGGATTTAGTCCTCCAACTCCTGTTTTTCCTTAGCATTTTTGACCAGGGCAGGAGCAATCACTTTGAGCGCCAAAGTTTCCTCGGCACCTTCAAAAATGGATAACACGCGGGCATCGACAAAGTAACGGCTGACGGGCACCTCTTCTGCGTAGCCCATGCCGCCATGGATTTGGAGGGCTTCCCGAGTAAACCACTCCGCTGTTTTACAGGTGAAGATTTTTACCATGCTGGCTTCCATATCGCCGCCACCTTGATCCATCAAGCGACCTACCGCATAGGTAAATTGCCGACTAGCCAATAGATAAGCCGCCATACGGGCAAGTTTTGCCTGGGTAAGCTGATAGTCAGCAATGGGTTTACCAAAAACGACCCGCTCCTGGGCATAGGACACGGCCCGTTCAAAGGCGGCTTGCATCAAGCCAATGGCTCGGGCAGCGGTTTGGATACGGCCACCGGAAAAACCAGCCATGGTGTAATAGAACCCCTTACCCTCGCCTTCTGGTCCTCCTAACAAATTCTCATCGGGCACGAAGAAATCATCAAAAAACAGGTCAAAGGAGTGCATGCCTCGATAACCGATGGTGGCAATGGCCTTACCGGTTAACGTACCACCCCCATCTTGCTTATAGTCAATTTCGTGGCCATCGTAGACGGGTTTTTCGGCCAAGAACATAGACAAACCACGATGCCCCAGAGACGCATCGGGATTAGTACGCGCCAACACCAATAGCACGCCGGCTTTGCCGCCAAAGGTGCACCAGGTCTTAGCGCCGTTGAGTAACCATCCTCCTTCGGTCTTAGTCGCCTTTAACTTCATGCTGGCCACATCGGAACCATAGTTAGGCTCGGTAACCGCCACCGCACATAGAGGTTCACCGGCAGACAGCTGGGGCAACCATTTCTCTTTCTGCTCCTGAGTACCACCTTTTAACAGCGCGCGCGCCAAAATCTCCGGGCGGGTAATGAGGCTGCCTGCCGCACCGAGGGAACCCCGGGAGAGCTCTTCGGTGACCACAATCATCCCCATGTTGTCTTCTTTTTCGTCCTCTTGAAGACCACCAAATTGCTCAGGGATAGATAACCCAAAACAACCTAGCTCTTTGACTTGCTCTAGGATTTCGTCAGGAATGATAAGGTCTTGTTGATGGATATCTTTAGCCAGGGGCATCACCACGTCGTTGGCAAAGCGACGGAAGGTGTCTTGCATCATGACATGATCGTCATCTAAGAGGTAAGCGCCGGTCTGGCCATCTAAACCCGTGACGGTTTCACCAATACCTGCCAAGGTTCCAACCCCCAACTGGGCAGAGCAAAATTGTTCCACCGCAGCACTTTCCAATAAAGTACCTAGCTTGCCTCGGCTCAAACCAAAATCATCGGGCCGGGCTGCTAAGCGTGAGCGAACAGCGTGGATGGCCTCAGCAGCAAAAAATAGCGCTAACCGCTCTTCAAGAATCGGTGAAGCATCGCTAGAACCATTGGCTTGCCGGGCTTTACCCGCATACTCTAAAACAAATTTGGCGGCCGCCGCCTCAGCACAGGATAAAGCCGTATCATAGGCAACAATTTGATGCTCATCGAGTTTGGCAGCCGAGATCCGACCATCTGCTTGGGTGCGGTCTTTAAGACTTGCCAGGACGATATCCAGCGTTTTGTTAACAGCATCCAGCGCCTGGTTAGCCTGGTCCATAAGTACTTGTGCCTGAGAATTAGACATAATGACACCCTCTCGAGATCGCGGTTAAGGTAAAGCCGAAATGCGAGTCAAAATTAAATAAATACAGTATGGGGAACTGGGTTAAGACGTACTTCGAATTTGCTCGGTTACGCAACAAGCTCCATGCTTTTAGCTTGGGCTTGTTCAACGGAATAGAAACCTGGGCCAGGTCCTGTTGAAACAAAAAATCAAAACAATGAGAATAGTTTTTGCTGGACTGGCTGGCGCCGTAATGGTCTGCCGCGGGGACATCTACACTACACGCCCGTGCTGGGCCGGGGAACCTACTTTCACCCAGAGTTCCCCGGAGATTACCACATGATTTAAAAATATGCTGACTCGCCATGGGGATATAAAATGAGTTGACATAACTAATCTTTTTAACATGTTGCGTTGCGTCATGTCAATGATGAAACAAACAGACAAATGCGTTTAAGGAAAATAAAATTGAGTAATACAATGAATTAAAAGAATAATCAATTAAGAGAAATTTGTCTTGAATAAAAACTATTTTAAAAAAAAGCAAAAGTCGATTTGTTTAATAGCTTTAAATATAGAATTCATTAACAAATTGAATTGTTTTAATCAGAAAAACTAATACTAAAAAAGATTTTTTAGTTAACGTATTTTGGTTTATTTCCACTCAATGTTCATTAAGGTAATTAAAACAAACATTTTTACCTATCATGCTTAAAATACCTTTGTAAAGGCAAGCATTGTCCTAAATTAATAAATCGCTAATTCTTTTAATCCCGCGTGGCTAACTCGATACCTTCCCATGCCACCTGCGCTAAAAAGTCAATTTCCTCAGGGGTAATCACATAAGGGGGCATAAAGTAGATGACATTGCCTAAAGGTCTTAGCAATGCCCCTCGACTTAAGGCATGCTGATAAACTCGGATACCGCGGCGCTGTTGCCAGGGATAAGGTTTGCGGGTTGCTTTATCTTGGGACATCTCGATGGCCAAAATCATCCCGGTTTGACGCACTTCAGCCACATGAGGATGGTCATTAAAATGTTGTGTGGCCGCTGCCATGCGCTGGGCCAAAAGGCGATTTTTCACAATGACATTATCATCATGGAAAATATCTAAGGTCGCTAACGCAGCACGACAAGCCAAAGGATTTCCCGTATAGCTATGGGAATGCAGAAATCCCGTTAGATTTTGGTATTCGTCATAGAAGGCGTTGTATATCTCAGCGGTGGTCATCACCACACACAGGGGTAGATAACCACCGGTTAAACCTTTGGATAACGCCATAAAATCTGGCGTGATACCCGCCTGTTCACAGGCAAATAGGGTACCTGTCCGACCAAAACCAACCGCTATTTCGTCAGCAATTAGATGCACACCATAACGATCGCAAGCTTCCCGCAGCAGGGTCAAATAAATGGGATCGTACATACGCATACCGCCGGCACACTGCACCAAAGGCTCGACAATCACCGCCGCCACTTGCTCGCTATAACGCTCAAGGGCTGCTTCCATTTGGACAAATTGACGCCGGGCGCACTCAGCTGGCGATTCACCCGACTGCCGATGGTAAGCATCAGGAGAAGGCGCGGTGATCGCCTCCATCAGTAAAGGCCGATAGGTTTCCTTATATATAGAAACATCTCCCACGGCTAAAGCACCCAATGTCTCGCCATGGTAACTGTTACTCAAGGTTATAAACCGGGTTTTTTCTGCTTTTCCACAGTTGCGCCAATAGTGATAACTCATCTTTAGCGCCACCTCGATACCCGACGATCCATTATCGGCGAAGAAAGCCCGTTGCAGACCTGTTGGTGTTAACTCCACTAAACGTTCAGCAAGCTGCAATACAGGTTCATGGGTAAAACCACACAGGATCACATGCTCAAGGGTATCTAGCTGTTCCTTAACAGCTGTATTGATGCGGTGATTGCCATGACCAAAAAGATTAACCCACCAGGAACTGATGGCATCCAAATAGCGTTTACCTTCGAAATCCTCGATCCAGACACCTTCTCCGCATCGAATCGGTAGCAAGGGGAGCCATTCATGGTCCTTCATTTGCGTGCAGGGATGCCACAGCACGGCCAAGTCACGTTCAATAAACGATCTATTTTTATTCATACCGTTTGTTATCTACTTTTGATAGCTGATACTAGGAGAAACCATAAAATAAAATAACGTGAGTTCTGGATAAGCCTGGGGTTAATGGGTACCTCCTGAAGCCGA
>CAZGON010000200.1:0-7705 GCA_964527085.1 uncultured Candidatus Competibacteraceae bacterium | reverse complement strand
TTAACAAATTTTCTGGTTTCTTTGATAGGTTATCCCTCTGTAAATTCCATTGCTCCTATATCTGGAGCATCATTTACCGCACGTCCTTTTTTAAGAAAATCTTCAGATATTTTAAATATTTTCACCCCCGAGTCCCGTGCTGGAGAGTCATATCGAAGCATGAAATCATGAGGTTTTAGGTCTCCACCTTTGAGAGACTGCCAACCATCGGTTTTAACTAATCTTGGATTTCCTATGATGTCTCCTGAACCAGAAGCACTACCCGAAATTGAGGAAGACCATAAATTATTATTAAACTTTAATCCACTAAACGATTTTATACCCGTATAAACATAGGTGTCGGGAGATACTGCATAAAAGATATTATTTTGCACAAAGGAATTTTCAAAAGGTCCATCTACGACTTGGACAGCAAATTTATTATCGACAAAGGTATTGTGATAGATCCTATTGTTTTTGAATTTAGCATCTTTATGTTGGGTTGAAATACTTAAACCAATGTTATGATAGGCAACTAAGTTGTTGTATACTTCTATGTTTTCTGAATGATCTCCCTTTGTGTTGTACTCATCATTTATTTTTATTCCAATTCCAACGTAGGGGATATCTTGGTATCTGTGATATTGTGAGTCAGTTGTTCCGTAACATAGATTTTTTCTAATAATAATATCTTTACTCCAATCTACATATATACATACTGATTTGTTAGCATAAAGTATATTATCTTCGATGATCGCGCCGTTAGAACTACGATATATCCCTATTCCTTCACCATAACTTTCTTTGACTGTGTTTTTTCGAACCAGAATATTTTCTGATTTAACCAAAGAAAGATTAGCAGGCCACCTCTTGCCACCTTCTACTCTTGGATGAGATCTACCTGCTTCCCGAATTTGGTTGCCTTCAGCAATCCCAAAATTAGATTCATAAAATTGAATACCAGCACGGTATGAATTATCTGTTTCTACATTATATACTTCACAGTAATTACAATTAAAAATACGAACCCCAATACCTTCTGAATTTAATACCCGAAGATTTTCAACAAGAGTATGGTATTTGGTTGCTTTAACCAAAGCATCGAAACTTTTGTTAGGTAAAACATCTTTACCATCTATGATGGGTTTTTCTTGATTACATCCTTCCGTAAATTCTTTTCCATTCTTTAGATAATATGCGCCGACAGTTGCCTTGTTTTTTGCAGTACCACCCCAATCGATAAGTAACTTTTCTTTAATCCATTTGTCACCACACTGGAAGTAAACTTTATCGCTAGTGTCCGATACACTTCGATTAACTTTATCTATAGTTTTCCAAGCTGTTTTATGGCTTTTACCGTCTGCGTCGTCGTTACCATCGGTGCGCACGTAATACGTTGCGGCATTGACATTGCCTACCACGCTTAATAATAAAAAAAGCGAACAGAAATTAACACGTTTCATAGCAATCTCCGGAAAAATTTGCCTGTAAAGCTTTAGTGTTATATCGATGTACTATATTGAGCTTTATTACCTTTAATTAAAGTATAAACCCCTCTTTAAAACCAGACGGTTTGGCTAAGGCACAGCAATTCCCGACCTCAAAAATAATTATTTAATTTCAATGAATTAGTTCCTAAGACTATTAGGGTTTTTCATAAGGGCTAGATACCCTTATGCTTAAAGGCCATAGAGCAATGATTGAAGATGTGTAGCGATGGCAGCCCCACAGACGCATTTACGCAAACAGCTTTCAGCCCCCGGTTTACTGAAAAGTATCCGTCAGTGTTTTGATCAAGTGCCTGGGCATCGCAACGAGCGCACCGCCATTACCCTGCCCGATGCGCTGATGTCAGCACTGGCGGTGTTTGGACTGAAATATCCGTCTTTGCTCAAGTTTGACGAAGTCTATAACAAAGGCGTCATCCGGCACAATCTCAAAACGCTCTATGGGGTGTAACATGTGTAACATGCGCCCTGTGATACTCAACTGCGCACGATTCTCGATGCTGTCGATCTCGGTGCGCTTCGCCCGGCCTTTCGGGTGGCCCATCGCCACCTCCAACGCCACAAAGCCCTAGAACCCTATCACTACCCTGGTCGATCAAGTCCAGGAACTGTTCCAGTGTTCAGAGCGGGAAGTGCTGGCTAAGGCACAACTTTGCAAACTGGGTCGGATAGCTCAGATTTTCCGAAATCGTTGTAAGCTTCTACTCCAAAACATACCATTTCACCACTGGTGAGCTGTAGGTCTTTTTCGACGTTGTAATTTACGGAAAGTTTGGCTTTGTCTAGCTCATCTAAATCAACAGAAAGCTCAGACAAGTGCTGGTTAAGCATTCCGGAAGTTGGACCAAAATAGACATTATATCCCTGTACAGGATAAGGGACAGAATCCCAGGTTAGGTTTACCTGCATGTTATTTTTAGAAGGAGGGTTATCCAAATCTGAGTTGGACCCAAGAACACTCATCACAACAGTAGCCACAGCTTGTTGACCTGCTTTATCTTGGATTTTGTAAAGAAAATTATCTTGTCCCACAAAACCTGGATTAGGGATGTAGCGGATTTTGTTTTTTGATGTGGTGTTAACCTTACCATTGGCGGGTTGACTGACAATACTGAGGGTGAGTGGAGTATTTCTAAGATTCTTGTCATTAGCAAGTACATCGATCCAGATTTGATTCTTGCCTTTATCAAGGCTAACCATATCAGACTTTGCGATGGGGGCTAGAACAACTTTACCTTCGACCTCAATAGTAACAGCAGCTCTCGATGTTGCGCCTTTTTTATCTTTGACTTTATAAAAAAACCGATCTTGTCCCACAAAACCTGGATTAGGGATGTAGCGGATTTTATTTTCTGATGTGGTGTTAACCTTACCATTGGCGGGTTGACTGACAATACTGAGGGTGAGTGGAGTATTTCTAAGATTCTTGTCATTAGCAAGTACATCGATCCAGATTTGATCCATGGTTTTTGTAAGCGTTGCCTTATCGCGTTCAGCAGAAGGGCTAGCCGCGTTTGCGGCTGTGGGGAATATGCTTAAGGTGGATATGCCGATAGTAGATACTAAAACAGCAGATTTTAAACAACCAAATAGGAAGCTATGTTTATCTGAAAATTCATTGCTGTGACAGAATTTAAATTGTAAGAAAGTGACCATAATTGCAACTCCATGTATTTGTTTTTGGTTCCCAGAACCCAGTACTCAAAACGCAGCAGGAGATGCCATACAGCCTAAATCAAGAAGTGGCTAATTCGATTGGCGATCCCGCTGTCATAGGGTCAAGGCCCCTTAGACCGGTAACTTTGCGTCCCTATCTTTCGATAGGTTTGCCTTTTTCACAATTTATTAAATGCAATTTAAGTGCCTTTTTTTTATCGGAAATTTGTTAAAATAATAACTGTCTATATTTAGGCGGCATCAATAGCATTCGCTGGTCACTGATTTACATCTTCCAAGTTCCACCTGCATGTCTCTGGCTAATTGCTAGCCTAACTTTTAGGCGCTATGGTTTGTTTTTTTTTCATGGTTTGTGCGACATTTGGAACCATGGTGTAAAGATAAAACCCATTTACTGGATAGCTATTTGCGCAAATTTACCCATAATAAAGTTTAACTAATTTAGTCTATTTAAATATTTGTTATCTACTCATCTGAGCATTTCACTTTAAACGTATTTGAGAAATAACCTCCTTTATGAAAATAGAAATCGCTCAATTGCAGGACCGGTTACAGGCTATAGGATATATTGCGGATTGGTCTCTAGCGACAGCCCTTGCGCTTTTAGTGCGCTTAGGTAGACCCCTGCTGCTGGAGGGCGACGCCGGGGTGGGTAAGACAGAGGTAGCCAAGGCGTTATCCCAGCTGTTTGAATGCGATCTGATTCGTTTGCAATGTTATGAAGGTTTAGATGTTAATACGGCTGTCTACGAATGGAATTATCAACACCAGCTGCTGACCATTAAACTTCAAGAACAACTGGAACGATCCCTTGACGAACAGGATGCCCATATTTTTAGCGAGCGGTTTTTGTTGCCGCGCCCCCTTTTAAAAGCCATTACTCAACCGCAGCCCCCTGTACTGCTAATCGATGAGGTGGATCGAGCCGATGAGGAATTTGAGGCGTATTTGTTAGAAGTTTTATCGGATTTTCAGATTACCATTCCTGAATTAGGTACGATTAAAGCCACCACTTTTCCTTACGTAATACTCACTTCCAACGCCACTCGCGAATTGAGCGATGCCCTGAGACGCCGCTGTCTTTATCATTATCTTGATTATCCCAGTCCCGCTAAAGAGCTACAGATTGTCCAGCAACGGTTACCGGGTATCGATCAGGCGCTGGCGCAGCAAATCGTCGTGTTTGTGCAGGGGCTCAGAGCCATGGATCTGCAAAAAAAACCCGGTATCGCCGAGACATTGGATTGGACGGCGGCGCTGTTGAGTTTACACGTAACTCGCTTGCCTGATGACCATGAGCTTATCATGGACACCCTGGGGTCTTTATTAAAAACCCGTGAAGACTTGCTAAGCATCAGCCGCGAAACGGTTGCGGCCCTTATGGCCTAACAGCTCTTATCAGCCATGGTTTCTAAGCAGCCGACAGACAACACCCAACAAAGCGTTCCTACGGTTCGTTTGATTCACTTTTTGGATTTTTTACGGAAGGCGGGGTTTAAGGTAGGGGTGCAAGAAACCCTCGATAGCTTGCGTATTATCGACTTGTGTTGCCCCTTTGATGAGCAAACCGAGCAAATTATTCGCCAGGGTCTACGCAGCCTGGTATGCCTATCCCGTGAAGACTGGTCTCGGTTCAACGTGCTTTTTGAGGATTTCTGGTACCCGCAGCGCCATCTCTCAAACAAACCACCGGTAAAACGTGACCCCCGCGTTCTGCATTCCTCTCAATCTGCTGCTGCCACCGGTTTTAGTCAGCTTATGGATGTGGATCTATTTTCGGAGGAGACAACTGGGGAAGAGAAACAGGGTAGACGTGGTGCAGGCCGTCAAACGGCGCTGGCGAACAGTGATTTTCGCTTTCTAACAGACCGCAGCGCCTTGCGTGAGATGGAGGAGTTGGCTGAAAGCCTGGCAACTCTACTGCGGCGTCGCCTCACCCGTCGCCAACAGGTGGTAAAGCGGGGTAAAAAACCCCATATGCGGCGTACTTTCAGAAATAGCTTAGCCTATGGGGGGCTTCCCATAAAGCTTAGTTACCGGGAGCGCCGACGGGAATTCCCTCGTCTTATTTTGTTATTGGATATCTCCCATTCTATGGCCCAATACAGTTATTTGTTGACGCGTTTTACCCGGGGTTTGATACTCAATTTCCCGGACGCAGAAGCCTTTTTGTTTCATACCCGTCTGCACCAAATTACCTGTTTGTTTCGCCAGACCGATGTGGATATGTTGCGCAAACAACTGGAAAAAAAAGCGCCTTTGTGGATGGGTGGGACACGCATTGCCGATTCCCTCAAAAACTTTAACCGTGAGTTTAGCCGCCGGGTTATTCATTCCCGGTCTTTCGTTATCATCATGAGCGACGGGTTTGACTCCGACGCCCCTGAACGCTTGGTGGAGGAACTTCGCCTACTGCGGAGACGAGCAAAAAAAATTCTTTGGTTGAACCCGATGTTGGGTCAAGGAAATTTTGATCTTAGCGACACTATGCCTATCGCCGCCTTACCGCTGCTTGATCTTATAGCGCCTGCCCACAGTGTGAAAAGCTTGCAAGAGGTGATAACGTATCTAAGCACGGTGTGACGAAAATCCTTACTGAACGCAAAGATTTTCTGGGTCAGATCGGTTATAAGTTTTGATTTAAGTTGGGGTTCGCAAAGCTCCCCCCAACCGACTGACTGACTTTTATCAGTTTATGAGTGTTTCAACTCAAAGCTTTTGAGGTCTAGCCCTTCTTCAAGGGCTTTGCGAAAATCAGCCGCTGACATGCTGTTCACAGGTTGACCTGTGCGTTTTTCCAGGTCATCGATAAATTCTGACCAAACCCGCTCGCGACGAGAGATTTCGTCTAAGTCGCGAACTTGGCCAAAGTCTTGAACATACCGATTATGTCGACAGAGCATGCGGAAAGCGTGCTTTGTATTTGGCCGCGGTTCCTTAAGCCCAAGGATTTTTACATCCCTGCCCACCTCGTGAATAGGTTGACCCCACTCGCTATAGCTGCCAAAAATAGTCGATAATTTATCCAGAGCATAGGCCACTTTGTCTTGATGCATGGTCCTTAAAGATCGAATCAAAATAGGCAGGGTTACGTTTCTATGTAGTGTTGGTTCGGCAAACTTCACCTCGACGTTCAACTCTTCTTGAACGGTTCGGCGCAGTTCATCTGAGCTTAACCGGTTATCGGTGGCAAGCTGAATACGCTCACTGATAGCGTCTGGTTTACGCAAAGCTGCCAGAATACCCATCACCACCCAGTCTACTGGAATAAGATTAAGCTGCGCGGAAGGATCGGCGGGGAAGATGCACGCCATTCGCGCCAGGATCGCGCCGGTGGAACGCTCCACCCGATTGCCCTTTCCTTCAGTAAGGGCTTGATGGGCGCGACCAAACAGATTAACCGGGGCATTAACGACTTTTGTATCGCCATAGTTTTTGCCGGTGCGGGAGTCACCAATCACAATAGCGGGACACAGTTGCACCACTCGCAGCCCTTTTTCAAACATAAACCGTTCCGTTTCCATGGACGCCATGGCTTTGGTCAGTTCGTAATAATTGTTATAAAAGTTGCGCGGAAAGATCACTTCATCCTCGCGTCCACTGAGGCGAACTTGCCGACCATGGATATAAGAGGTTTCGATGCCAATATGGGCCACAAAAGGGCTATTTGGGGTAGCCTGTAAGCCTAAGGAAAAATCCAATGCGTTTAGGGTCCCGGTGACATTGACCCGAAAAGACTTTTCATAAGGATCGTCAAAGGCAACACTGGCGGCACAATGAACAACATGGGTAATGGTAAGCGCCAGCTTAGCGTGATCTTCGGCAGAGACACCAAAACGTGGTTGTTCAATATCGCCAGCGATAAACCGAAATTTGGCCCGTTGCTCAGGTGTTTCGAGCCATAGTCGTTTGAGCAGATCCGCGCCCCGCTCGGCAGGTGACAGGGTGCGCACCACTTGTTTAGTTTTTCGATCAATAATGTCCTTGGGTCTGATTAATACTACAACTTCTTTAATAGCATCATCTTGCGCGGCTCGATAAAGGATTTCCTGACCTAAAAATCCGGTTCCACCGGTCAGTAGCACCCGCAAGGCGGGTTGACCATTGTTACAGATGGCGGCAAACTTCGCTTTACCTTCTTCCCGCAAACGCGCTAAGCGTTTTTCGATTTCCTCTGAGGCGAGAGAAGGTTTTTTATAGCGAAAGTAATACTCTCTGTGCTTTAAGCCGAGCAAAGTTTTGGAAACCGTACTCGCATTCGCTTTGCCAATAACTTTGGCAAGCATATCAGTGGCTCTATAGCCCAGTTTGCGAAGCCCTCGCATAACGTTGCGGGCGCGTTCCTCGTCGCCAGTAGTACGGACAATACGGCCCATCAGTAAGCGCGCTTGGACATCGACGATATGATAGTCTCGGTGGTTGTGAACCAGCAATTGCTTAGGCAGTATCTCGTCATCCAAGACTTCGCCACTGGGCAAGCTTACCTTTTCGATGTAGTTGGACGGCGACATATCGTCGTGCATGTTGAGAACGTCTGACAT
>CAZGON010000199.1:0-7730 GCA_964527085.1 uncultured Candidatus Competibacteraceae bacterium | reverse complement strand
TTTTAGTGGCGAGCGCCTGGGGAGGTATGTTGTTTTTTGCCACGATTTTTGCCCCTTCGGTATTTGGTTTTCTCAAGGCGGATGTGGCGGGTGGTTTTATTCGGCGATTGTTTCCCATTTATTATCTGGTCATCGGGGTAGTATGTGGAATAGCTGCCCTATGTCTTTTTCTTCAGTTGCCAGCAACCATGCTGGATATGGTTTTTTTACTCATAGTGGTGGCGGGGTTTGTGGTGGCGCGTCAATATATGATGCCAAAAATCAACCAGCTACGAGACGCAGCCACGGCTGGCAACAGCGAGGCCGAACGAGGATTTGAACGATGGCATCAAGCCAGTGTGTGGCTCAATGGCCTACAGATGGTGCTTATTTTGTTTGTATTGATCCGGCTGGGTATGTAATCAATAATTCATTCGTTTTTTTGTGAATTGGTACTTGGAGTAACGTGATGAAAATCGCACTGATTGGTGGCACCGGTTTCGTGGGCAGTTACCTCGTGGAAGAACTGCTCCGGCAGGGTCACCAACCAAAGCTGCTGGTGCGGCCCGGCAGCGCATCTAAAGTCGTGCACGCGGATCAATGTGAACAGATAACAGGGGATGTGGGCGATGCAGTGGCATTACGCAGAACATTGCAAGGATGTGATGGAGTCATATATACCATTGGTATTCTGCGGGAGTTTAAAAACAAAGGCATTACCTTTGAGGCTTTGCAGTTTGAAGGCGCTGCCCGCACCATGGATTTGGCCGTCGAAGAAAACGTTAACCGTTTTATCCTGATGAGCGCCAACGGGGTCAAACCTGAAGCAACACCCTATCAAACAACAAAATACCGGGCTGAGCAACATTTACAACAGAGCGGACTGCAGTGGACTATTTTTCGTCCTTCAGTGATTTTTGGAGATCCCAAGGGTAAGATGGAATTTTGTACCCAGCTACAAGAACAACTTGTCAATTTGCCTTTACCGGCGCCGCTTTTTTACGACGGTTTACTGCCGTTTCATCCAGGTTCATTCCAGCTAGCGCCGGTTCACATCCAAGATGTCGCCACTGTTTTTGTCAAATCCCTTACCATGCCGGAAGCCGTGAACCAAATTTACAGTTTATGTGGACCTGATCGGGTTGACTGGAAAACGGCGCTGCAAATCATTGCGCACGCCAGTGGTAAACAAAAATGGACGGTGCCCGCACCGGCATTAGTGGTTAAGTCAGTCGCAGCATTGCTCGACCGGTTTGAGTTTTTTCCCCTTTCGAAAGATCAACTGATCATGCTCATGGAAGGCAATATCTGTGAATCGTCCGATGTATTTGATCAATTTCAGATAAACCCCACGCCTTTCAATGAAGCAGCATTAAGTTATTTATCGGATTAGGACTATTGCTGCTCGTTCCAGAGGACGCTGTGAATCCATCCTTAGAGGCTTGACGGCGACCATCCAAGGCCGCCGACAATTGCTTCACGAGCAACAACAGTGCATTCAATAAACCAATTGTAGGGTGCACTCCGTGCACCGAATGTTATTTTCATGGTGCGTAAAACGCGCCCTACTACCACGTCTACGTTAAATTAGTGCATAAAATAATTAGTAACAAACTGTAATATAAAAACTATATAATCATTAATATGCACCCTTTTAATGTAGACGCTGCACTACCAAGATCTGCCTCAGATAGATAACCTACTCCAAGGGTTTAAGGATCACTTGCTTGCGAGCAAAGCCACCGGAAAATGCCGCAGCAAATCCGCCAAGGGCAACGTCGATGAACCCTCCATGGGTTGTGGCGAGAGGGTCTCTTGGGTAAACACATTCCTGTAGTGTCGAGGTTCTGTGGACTCATTCTGCAAAGTTAGATAAGTATCCCCCCAAACTGCTTCCCCTAACGGTAGCGCACCAACTTCTCCTTTTAAAAGTTTTGCGAACAGGCGTGGCGCAATCACCAGCACCTGTTGATCCTGGTAGCGTCGCGCAAAGGCGCAAATATGTTCTGCCGCGCTGCCTACCACAGTTAAAGGGATATACTCGCCGTCCCGGAACAGCTCAGCGTGTGTTTGTCGTAAGGCCAACGTTTTCCAAATGGTGTAGAGTTTTATCCGGCCATCCTGCATGGTGTTGAGCAACCCCTGCACCTGTTCTATCATCCTATCGCTGGGTCCCTCGGTTATGTTTTTTAACGCCTGCAGCATCCCTGCTCGCTGGGTATAATCCACGGGGCGACGGTTATCGGGGTCGACTAAGCTAAAATCCCACAGTTCGGTACCCTGATAAATATCCGGTACCCCCGGTGAGGTCAGTTTAAGCAGGGTTTGAGAGAGGCTGTTAAACATCCCAAAGTAGGCGATGCGTTCTTGGAGGGGTAAAAAGTCTTCCAAAAGGCGAGTTTTATTATCGGGATCTAACAAGGCTCTGACAAAGGTTTTTACCGCTTCTTCATACTCAGCATGGGGGTTGGTCCAACTGCTGTGAGCCTTGGCCTCCTTAACCGCCTTCAACATATAGTCTTCTATACGCTGACGAAAGGTATCGTCTTGAAAGACCGTCTGTGCCTCCAAGGGCCAAGCGCCCAGCAGGATTTGATAAAGCAGGTATTCGTCATTGGCGGACGGAGCAGGCGCATCGTCCACCAAACGTTTTTTATTTTTGTTGAGTCGGCTCCAGCGTTTTAATTGTTTATCCCATTCCTCGGTAAATTCCGTTAGCACATTGATGCGGGCGCGGATATCCTCGGAACGTTTGCTATCATGGGTGGATGTGGACAGCATCCCGTGGGGCCATTGCGCGGCGCGTTCTTGAGTAGCCAGTTGAAAACCGCTGACGGAGACGCCAAAGCGGCGCGGATCGCCACCCACCTCGTTAAGGGATACTAGCCGGTTATAGCGGTAAAAACTGGTGTCCTCTAGGCCCTTTGCCATCAGTGGGCCGGTGTACTGCTGGAATTTCATGGCAAAAGCCAGCACCTGATCACGAAAGGATGCCGGTTTTCCATCTGCTTCTGCGGTAAGTAGTACATCGCGGACAAAATCAAAAATACTCACATCGGCCGCTTGGCTATGTTTCTTGGCAACGGATACCGCCCAGCCCACATACCGTTTATCCTCCTCCGACACCTTGTCAGGGGTAATATAAGTACGATAGACGGGAAAACTGGCGACCACCTCTTCCAGCGTGCTGCGTAAACCGTTGAGGGTGAAATCCCTTGTATGACGGTCTGCCTGAGCGATCCGGTTGAGCTGATTGGCCAGCACGTTGAGTTCACTGTCCAAAGACACCTCCATAATGAGCTTTTTGCAGTGATAGAGGAGTTCTTCGAAATCAACCGACTGACCGATAAAATCCTGGTAGGTTTGATCGAGGGCTGTTTCCGCCTCCGCATCTATAAACAACCCATTCACTAAATTGGTGAAGTCATAGCCTGTGGTGCCGTGCACGGGCCAATCTTCCGGTAGCCGTTCATAACTTTCGAGAATCTTTTCCACCACTACGTAAACCGGTTTTTCATCCACATCCATAGCGGTTTCGGCGCCCGCTGAAGTGACCAGACAGTTTTGCAACTGTCTAAAGTAGTGTTTGGGGTCATAGAGTCCATCGGGATGATCGATACGCAGTCCGTCCAGCTTCCCTTCGGCCAGCAGTTCAATGACCAAGTCGTGGGTATCTTTGAAGACCTGTTCGTTTTCCATCCGTAAACCCGCCAGATCATTGATATCAAAAAAACGCCGATAGTTGATATCGTCTGAGGCAACGCGCCAGTAAGATAAACGATAGGCTTGGCGCTCCAATAAATTATGCAGCAGATCAAAACTCTGCGGCTCACCCGCTGAACCGTTGAGGATACGGAGATTTTCTTCGATAAACCACGCGATATCCGCTGAACGTCGGCATAATCCAGCTAAGTGTTTTTTGTGGATCTCCTTATCCCGAGCTCGTTCCGCAACCCGTTCTGGTACAGTTTCGGTGCGCTGAGGCAAATGAGTAAAAGCTGTCACAAGACTCTGATATTCTAAAAAATCTGGGTTTTCAGCCCCTAGTCGAGCTTCCAGTTGATCGATCCGGTCTTCAAGGATATGGCAATACTCGCGGGGATCGATGGGAAAGCGGTGATCATAATATTGCACATGAAAAGTACCGGTTTCTTCCTCAAAGCGGAGTTGTAATTCGCCGTTTTCCAGCACAACACCGTAGTGATCGCCTAGGGTTGGCAGGAGTACTTTGCCGCGTAATTCTTCTTTAAAGGGTTCCCAGTCGATATCGAAATAAGAGCCATGGATGGCAGCGGGTCCATTTTCTAAAACATCGAGCCACCAGGTGTTATCACTACCCATGACGCCCATATGATTGGGTACGATATCGAGAATCTGCCCCATGCCATGTTGGCGTAGGGTAGCGCTAAAATGTTCAAAATCCCCTCCGCTACCGATCTCGGGATTTAACCCATGGTGGTCGATAATGTCGTAGCCATGGGTGCTACCAGGGCGAGCCCGCAAATAAGGCGAGGCATAACAATGACTGACACCAAGGGCGTTGAGATAGGGCACAATGGCGGTGGCTTGGGCAAAGGTAAAGCCACTGTGAAACTGTAAACGATACGTGCTATTAGGGATTTTTGCAGCTGCTAAAAGACGTTCGGGCGCTACTGTCCGTAGCGTGCGTTCAGGAACACCACGCTCGTTACGTAATACCTCAGCGAGGGCCTGTAAGCGAGAATCATCTCGCCAGTCCTCAAGATTTAAGGCCAACTTATGGCGCCAATTGGGATATTTTTCAACCGTGCTGCCCGGCATATTGACTTGATTGACTTGGCCAAAGACATCTTCCATTTGCACCATCATGACGCCAGCTGGTGAACGAGCTAAATATAAATGCACAGCCCGGGACAACTCAGGCGTCATCTCGGCAACCGAAATGGAATGGACACTCATACCGGTTGGCAATAAATTTTCCTGCTCCAGCGCCATCCGTAGGCGTGCCCGATCCTGAGCCCGAGCCACGATTTGAGCATCCCGCATTTCTTGAGAAGGGTAGATGTCTAAAGCGTCGCGCAGGTCTAGATCCATGCCCTGCCAGTAACCATTCAGGGTAGGCAAATCATGGGTACTGACGGCTACCAGGGCTTGATTAGGATAAGCTGCTGGCGCCTTGAAACCACCATGGCTATCTTTTTCAAAATAGAATAACCGATAAGAAAAAACGCCTAAAGAAGCCATGGCTTCTCGAACAGTGTCGGGCACAGTGCCAAGATCTTCTCCAATCACCAGACACTGATTGCGATGACTTTCCAATGCAAGTATCCCTAGCAAGTCATCAAAAGGGTAACTCACATAGGTGCCTTCTTTGGGGGAAGTATTGGGAGGCACCCAAAAAAGCCGCATCAAACCCATCACATGATCGATCCGGATTGCCCCTGCATAGCGCATACTGCGGCGCAGGGTCATGATAAACGCCTCGTAAGCGGTTTCTTGAAGCCGCGTGGGATTAAGCGGAGGTAAACCCCAATCCTGTCCATTTAGATTAAAATCATCCGGCGGCGCACCGGTGCTGGCATCCACCGCATACAGTTCCTGGTTGGCCCAAACTTCGGCGCCACCCCGGTCGACACCTACCGCCAGGTCTTGATATAAACCGACCCCTAAACCCAGTTGTAAAGACCGATTGCCGATGGTCTCCAGTTGGCCAACCAGACGCCATTGCAAATATTCATAAAACTCGACTCGCTTACCATGGGTGGCGGCGAAGGCAGCCACTTCTGCAGAGTTGGGATCTCGATACGGTTCAGGCCATACGGGCCATCCCCAAATTTGCGGATCGTCGTTATAAAAATGTTCCTGGAGGGCCTCGAACAGCGCATAGTGGTAGAGAGATGCTCCTGCGACGGCCTTAAATTCTTGAAAATGACGCCCGCGAGGACTGTCGGTTTCTAAATAATGCGCTCGAAAATGTCGATACAGCAGCTCCAAAACGGTTAACTTTATTTCGCTGACAGCTTCGTAATCGACCACTTCGCTCGCCCGCAGAGCCCGTAAACGCGCTTGAAAATGAGAGTTATTGACCGCTTCTTGAGCTGCTTGACATTCATTAAACTCAGGAATTGTTTCTATATCTAAATACAATGTGTTGAGATTTAGACGACTCGAGGGACTATAGGGACTCGCGTGATCAGGATTGTGGGCAAATAAGGCATTAAGAGGATTGACACCGACAATGGCAGCGCCTAGCTCAGCGGCTATTTCTAGCACAGTCTTGAGATCGACGAAATCGCCAATCCCCCAGTTGCGCTGAGAACGCAGGGCATAAAGCTGTAACGCAGGCCCCCAAACCCGATCGCCTTTTGCTAAAACAGCCGATTGAAAGCACTGGTTGGGCGTTACAATAAGGCGCAGTGTGCCGATCAGCTGCTGGTTCTCAATAAGTTCAAGTTGGTGGTAACCCGTAGCCGGTTGAACGGGTAAGGGAAAATGATAGCGGGTTATCTGGCCGTTCGGGTGGCTGGCTATGGTTTCCAGATCCTTAATGCAAAACCGGCCGTTGTGGCGTTCTCCATTTTCCAGGATCAATACCCAATCAAACTTGCGCTGAGCCTGTTCGGTAGGATTATTGATGGGGATACGAGGCGTGGTCTCAGACTGTCGGGTTACCAGTACCGGTGGCAGGAGAGGTTGCCACCGTGCTGAGTCGCTGGCTTTTAAAACTTCTTCAAGATTTGTATTGGCGTCCATATCGACGCCCATGGCAGCCAGCAATGCCCGTTTGGTCTCTGTTGAGGTCAAATGGCGTTGACCCCAAATATCGGTATATTCTAGTGCTATATTGTAAAACCCACAAAGTCGGTCCAATGAGGATTGGTCCGTGTTCATTCGTTGTCCCCTTTAATGGCTAAAAAAGGTAATGGCTAAAAAATGGCAATGATTGTACACATCTTATAATGGCCATTTGTATGGGGTGAGAAATTTATTTAGAGAAGATAATTATGAACAGGGTATGGGGCAGGAAGGTGATAACCGCCCGCGTGTTTGTTAAATCCGCATAGAAAATTGCTAAAGATGATGGTTGTGTAATTGTTAAACCCGCATAGAGCTGGTATTAAAAAGCGCCGTGCGAAGTTTTTCCCAACGATCACGTTCCAATGCAGCACATTCTCCATGTGCTTCAATGCGATCTATAGCTTCTTGTAGGGCCTGCAAAGCATGACTAGCTACTTCGTCCGCAACACGTTCACGTTCCATTTTATTGTAGATAACAATCATACTAAAGTACCCTAAGCAGGCAGTTAAATTTTGCCGTTTTGAATTTGATAAAATTGGCGAACCAACTTTGCTACAGCTTGAGCAATCAGCTGTGCCAGCATGGCTGACCTTCATGAGAGAGTAACAAACGATTTACTTTATCGTCTTCCTCCGACGCTACTGGTAGCACGATCTGCGCCAACTCATATCCTCGTTTTAACCTGGATGCTTACAGGGTTGGTTTTTAACCTTGATTTTGACTAACTGCTAATCAAATCAGTGGTTTTTATAAGCGAAGACATATCACATGATGGGTGTTGCAAACATCAAACAAACAATACACCCTGAGAAAGCGCAACCTGTTTTGTTTGAATAAAGCCCAATTTGAACTGGTTCAAAACCCAGTCTTTAATTACCCTTGGTTTAAAAGCCCTACAAATTCCCAGGCTAGGATAGTTTTAGAAGCTGTTTTAAAATTGCTCATATCCGCTGACTCGGCGTTGCAGCCCCTT